>JBBRLG010000170.1:0-12887 GCA_038231495.1 Gemmatales bacterium
CGGGAATATCGTCACGACCGCCAGCCAAGTGCCGTGGCCCCTGTCCCAGTCTGTTTTACCCAAAGGCTTGGTGTAATACGACTTAACCTTCGTTACACACGGAGCAGCTTGTCAACCCCAAAGGAAGTTCCTGGGGCGGCCGTGCCTCAGGGGTGCGGAAGAATTTCTACCAAACCGCCCGGCACCACCTCGATTACCAACTTGTGGCCCGCCAACAGACGCATTCCCAACAGCGGCTCGTTGCCGAGTTCGTACACCAGAACCGCCCGCCAAGTTCCGCCCCACTCCACCTCCGCGGCACAAATGTCGAACTGCCGAACCGACCCATCCGCCAGCACTGCTGTACCGCCCGTCTGTCGAGCGAGGCCCAGGGCGGTCACTGTCGCCGCCGGCAGCGTCCGGGACGATGTGAAACCGGAATCGACGATTGCGTCCACGTCCGACTCGACCCCGCCAGGGCCGCGCACTCGCAGACACACGACCGCCTCGTGACGGGCGTTCACGACGCCTCGGATCATCGGCCCACCCCGATCCGGCATGTTGTCGGGTAGCCGGCGCGCATCAGCCAGATATCGGTCGCCGGTTTCCGCGACCGCAAGCGCGCGACGGCCGCATAGTCGTCCTCGTCAATTTCGTAGTCGCCGGTCTCGACATCGATGGCGACGAATTTGCCGTCATCCTCCGGCCGGAGCGCCGGCCGCACTTGCCGGTCGAAGACATTTCCCCCGAGACTGGCGAGTTCATCCAGGCTACGGCGCGGTTTGGTTGTAGGCACGGTAGATCCTCTCGGTGGCTTGATGGGCACCTTCATTATATCGCACACGGCGACCTCGCGCGAAACCGTAATGCGGCCCCGGTCAACTGCATCCGTTCGTTCAACCGTGCTATCTGTCCTCAAAACGAGCTGCGTTCTCTTTTCTGTTCCCGGCCGTGCTATCTGTCCTCAAAACGAGCTGCGTTCTCTTTTTCTGTTCCCTCTTTTCTGTTCCCGATCTGACACACCGCCAAAGACGCGCAATCAAAAGCCTATGCCTGCTTCGATTTGCGCGTGGCCTCGAAACTCCGACGTGATCTCACGCGCTCAGCCATTCAGAGAGCGTGATTTCCGCCTGGCGCAGGATTCGCCGAATCAGGCCGGGATCGATCGCGCCGCCGTGGGGATTGGGAATCGTCACCCGCAAACCGCCTCGGCGCATCCACTCGTGCTTGCCTCCCGGAAACGGCCCTTCAAAGCCCAGCGCCTTCAGCTTGCGGACCAGTTCACGTCTTGATACGGGTTTGAGGCTGGGCACGTTTAGGCCTCCTTGGCTCCGCGGTAATGGCCAAACGGCAGCCATTCACCACCGGCGGGTCTTCGCCGCTGCGCAGTCCAGACAGCAGCCAAACCTCGATGGCATCCACGAGGTTCGCGCGTGCCTCCTCGAAGGTGGTCCCTTGCGTCACGCAGCCAGGCAAATCGGGCGCCTCAGCCACGATCACATCGAGCTGTTCCCCCTTTTCATACACGGCATTCTTGAGGATCTCGGCAACGTAGTCCGCAAGGCTGCCGTGGCGGGGAGATTTTTCGCGCATGAACGGAACCTCCTGAACTCTTTGATTCGGGGATTTTATCTCGGTGCCGAACGACCAAGCTCACCTGCCCGGCCCGCTCAGGTGACTCTGAACCTGGAAAAGCCGTCATGCGGGCCGGCTCAGGTGCAGCGTTTGGTTCATTTTCTGTGGCGTTCCGCCGCGCCTGCGTGCCGGGAACTTGGGCCGAGAATATCCTACCCCTCAGCCCGGCGTGTGTCCCCGTATTGTCTGTGGGGCTTCGCGTTTTCTCGCTCGGCCCGTTGGTTCGACTGGGGCGGGGGGCGTTTTCGGCCCTTTCGTCTGGTGACGGCCGCGCTCTTCGCCGAGGGCGGCCGATCCCGTTGGGACGGCTGGTATCCGTGCCGACCCCCCTTCGCCGGGCCTCTCACCCTTCTCCGTTCCATTCTCGAGGTTCCCGTGTCCGCCGTCAACCATGCTGCCGAAATCGCCGCCCTGCCTGTCGCCAACCCCCACGCCGCCGGCATTGCTGTCGGCGATGCCTCCCCCTGGGTCTGCGTCGAACGCTGCCCCGATGGCTCCGACACCGTCCGCGAGTTCCCCGCCCCCACCCCCGGACTGCGGCAACTCGTCGCCTGGCTCAAACTCTGCGCCGTCACCCCCACCGCCCGGGAGGCCAGCGGTGTCTACGGCCACGTCCTGTTCCTCACCCTGCTCGAGGCCGGCTTCCACGTCGTCACCCCCTCGCCCAAGTTCACCCGCCAGATCCAGGGCCGTCCCAAGACCGACAAACGCGATTGCCAGTGGATCCAGCGTCTGCACCGCCACGGGCGGTTGCCGCCCCTCTTCCAGCCCGACGAGGCCACCCAGACCCTGCGCGATTACGTCCGCCAGCGTGCCAACCTGGTGCGGCTCAGCGGCCAGCCCATCCAACGCCTGCAGAAGGCACTGGAGTCGATGAACCGCAAGCTCACCAACGTGCTGGGCGACGTGACCGGTGTCACGGGCCTGAAGAGCATTCGTGCCATCCCGGCAGGCGAACGCGACCCCCCGGTGCTGGCCAAGCTCCGCGACCGTCGTTGCAAGCACTCGCTTGCCGAGATTGCCGTGGCCCTGGATGGCCGCTACCGCGCCGAGTAGCTGTGCGAATTGCGTTGTTGCCTGGCAATGGGGGAGAAGTACCCGGAGGTGATCGCCGAATTCGACGACCCGATCGCAACGCACCTGAAGACGCTGCAGCGGCAGAGCGCGTTGCCGCCGCTGCCGCCCAAGCAACGCGTGCGTGGCCGCAAGCCGCACGACCCGAGGTTCGACGTGCGGACGGCGTTGTACCTGGCGACGGGGGTGGACCGCACCGCCATCGCGGGCAGCGACGAGAGCCACGCCCTGACGCGGGTCAGCGCGTTGGGCAGCGACTTCACGAAGTGGCCGACGGTGAAGCCCTTCAGCAGTTGGCTGGGTCTGTGCCCGAACTTCCAGAAGACGGGCGGGAAGGTGAAGTCGAGCCGGACGCGACGCGGCAAGGGACGGGCGGCGCACGCGCTGCGTCTGGCGGCGGGGAGCCTGCTGGGGAGTAAGGGTGCCTTGGGGGCGTACCTGCGGCGGCAGCGATCCCGGTTGGGCGCGCCCAAGGCGATCACGGCGACGGCACCCAAGCTCGGTCGGATCGTCTACCACCGGATGCGCTTTGGCGAAGCCTATGTGAAGCGGACGGAGGAGGCGTACGCGCAGGAGGTGCGCGAGCGTCAGGAAAGGCAGTTGCACCGACGTGCCAGAGAGTTGGGTTTCGAGGTGAAGCGGCTCGAACCGCAGGCGGAAGCGGCGAGCGCGGTGTGCGAAGGCACGGGGAGGGGATCGGTCAGAGGTCGCCTGGGGAGGGTAAAACGAGTCGATAAAAACGAAGACCGCGGCGGCCCGTGGCCTGCGGTGCGCGCCGACAGTCTGAAGGCCATCAGAAGATCAAGTCATCCCGAAGAAGTTCCTGGGGCGGCGTGCTTCGACTCCGCGACCAACTCCGCCCACGACGCCCGATCCGACTCGTCGCCTTCGGGTAGCTCGCGCTCGCAGGCCGACAACTCCGCGGCCGCCTCCGCCGGACGGCCCAACTCCAACAGCACCCGTGCCAGGGATAGCCGGATGCTGAGCGTCGGAAGGTCGTGCGCAGACGCGATACCGGCCGCTCGCCGGTAAAGCGCGACACGTTCGCCGTCGTCCTCGGCGAAGTCGGCCTCCGTCTCCAGCAACACCGGGTGGTCGCCGTGCCGCGCCCGCAGGCCGGTCAGCACGTCGAGCAGTCCTATCAAGTGCGAGGCCCGAAGTACCGGGTCGTCGGCCAACCCGGCGTTGACGACGGGCAGGGCGGCGTCCTTCACGGCCGCCCACTCGGCCTCGGTGAATGGGAACACCTCCACGCCACGAAGCCCTCTGCCGCCGAACAATCTAATTCTGCAACACTGCGTTGGATATTACCCACGGCGAAGGAGTCTGGAAAGGGAAAAAGTGCCAGTGCCGATGCGGAGTTACGGCAACATCTCGCCCCTATTCCACTTGCAAATTCTTGCGCTGCGCGGCATGAAACGGCGAACGCAGCGCGGCGCTATACTATTCGGCAAAAACCAGCACCTCTCGCGTTCTCCAGTCCGCACAGAAAAGAAGTTTAAGCCCCTCCGGGGATTAATGGATATTTGAGACCGTTGTTACCAGGGGCTACCGCCCCTGGCTATTAACTTTCGCCCCTTCGAGGCTAAAATCCGGTGACGCCGGAGGCCATCAGGCTCACGCCGTCAGGCCGGCGGTTACCAACGTGACGTACTCCGTCGAAACCAGGATGCCCACGGCGGCCGTCTCCGGCGAACCACTGTTGCGCAGACTCATCGCCCAGAACGGCAACTGGTAGTCCGCCCAGATTGGCACCGTCGGCACCGGCTCGCCGGGACGGTGCAGGTAATCCAGATAGTACGCATTGACGATCCGCAATAGCGACTGGTCCGAATTGATGAAGTCCTGCGCTACGCGCGTGCGGTCCAGCGCGCCGCCCGGCAACCGTTCGTCCAGCGGCGCGAACGCCTTGCCGTTCAGCGTCAGGTTGTTCGAGTTGGTGTTGGCGACGCCCAGCGTCGAGAACAGGCTTTGCACGTAGGCCAAGTCGCTGAACTTGCCCTGGTATTCGCTCGAACCCAGGAAGCCCGCCACCACCTGCAACTCGGTCACCGCGCCGGTCCGCAGCGCGTTCACCCAGAACTGGTTTTCGTTGACCTTGGTGCCGTCGGCGGCCGTCGTCACGTTCGCCGACCGGTTCAGGAACTCGTGGTAGTAGCTATCGACTTCACGGCCGCGGTGTTCCGCCGATTCCCAGACGCCCTGGCCGACCTTCGCCCGCGCCGCCGCCGGGTCGTCGGGCAGGCTGCCCAGGACCGACAACCAGAATTGCGTCTCCGAGACGGTGCGGCCGGACGGGTCGGTCGTGGTGCCCGGCTCGCGGCCCAGGAGCGTGCGGTACAGGGCTTTCACGTAAGCGGTGGCGGCGTCCGGCGACGGCGTGCCCGCTGAGATGAACAACGGCGTTACGGGCGTCGTCGGCAACTCGGCCACGTCCTGCCCGGTCTGGTCGAGGCCCGCCAGGGTGACAGTGAGCATGTTCCCCGTCGGGCCGGTAAAGGCACCGGTCCCCGCCGGGACCAGCACGCGCACGCGGAAGGTGCCGGGGGCCAGGCCGGGGAAGGTGTAGGCCCCCTGGGTGTCGGTGATGACGATCGGCTCGCCGATGTCCGCGATGCCGTTGTTGTTAAGGTCCAGCAAGACGGTCTGGAATGGCAGCGGCGGGTCGTTCGCGTCCCGGAAGCCGTTGCCGTTGGTGTCGAGGAAAACCGTCCCCTTGATCGCGGCGGGCGGCGTGAAGGTGACGGTGGCGGTCCCGGAGGCCGGGTTGGTGTTGCCGGCCGTGTCGCGGGCCGCGCCGGGGGCCACGAAGACGGCGACGGTGCCGCCCACGGTCAACCCGTCCACGCTGACGAAGTACGTCGTGCCGCTGCCCGTGACCGCGACGGTGCCGCCGGGCGCGGTGCCGACGAGCCGGATGCCGAGGAAGCTGAAGCCCGTCACCGGCTTGCTGAACACCACGCGGAACTGGATCGGTGCCGTGAGGGTCGGGTTCTGTTGGCCCGGCGCGGGGGTGATAGTCGCCACGACCGGCGCGACGAGATCGATGGTCCAGGTGTACGAGGTCGGCGCAGAGACGTTGCCGGCCTGATCGACGGCCCGCACCGCGAAGGTGTGCGTCCCGGCGATCAAGCCGCTGTAGCCCTGCGGGCTGACGGCGGGGGCAAAGGTGCTGCCGTCCAGGCTTACCTGATACAGCAGGTTGTCGGGCGTCGTGACGTTGTCGGTGGCGCTGAACGTAAAGGCCGGCGCGGTGTCGTTGCTGACCGGCGCGGGTGCCGAGCGGATGCCCACCGTGGGCGCGGCGGTGTCAAAGGTGAACGTCGCTACGGCGGCGGTCGTCGCGGCGTTGCCGGCCTGGTCGGTGGGCCGGCTCTGCACGGTGTAGACGTGGCCGTTGGTCAGGTTGCCGGCGGCAAAGGCGTAGGTCCAGGTGCCGCCGCCCAGCGTGGCCGCGTTGAAGACCGGCGTGGCACTGGCGAAGGCGGTGCCGTTCCAGTACTGGCTGGTCGTGGCGTCGAGGATGCTGACGCCCACCGACGCCACGCCGGAGCCGCCGGCGTTGTCCTGGGCCGTGCCCGCGATCGCGCCCGGCCAGCCCGCGGTGTTGTAAAACGCCGCGGACGGGACAGTGATGGTGGAGGTCGGCACCGTGGCGTCGAACTGGAAGGTCTGGCCGACGCCGGGGGTCTCGGCGTTGCCGGCCACGTCGGTGGCCTTGCTCTGAACGGTGTAGCTGTGGCCGGCAGTCAACTTGCTGGCGACGAGAGCATAAGTCCAGGTGCCGGCGTTCAGCGTGGCCGCGTTGAAGACCTTGGCGGCACTGGTGAAGGTGGTGCCGTTCCAGTACAGGTTGGTCGTGGTGTCGAGGATGGCGACGCCGACCGACGCCAGCCCGGAGCCGCCGGCGTTGTCCGCGGCGGTCCCGCTGATCGCACCCGCCCAGCCCGACGGGCCGTAGAAGGCGGCGCTCGGGAAAGTAAGGACAGACGCCGGCGCCACCGTGTCGAAGAGGAAAGTCTTGCCGGTGCCGGGGGTCTCGACGTTGTTGGCGCTGTCGGTGGCCTGGCTGCGGACGGTGTAGAAGTGGCCGTTGGTCAGGTTGGCCCCGGCGAAGGCGTACGTCCAGGTGCCGGCACCCAGCGTGGTGCCGTTAAAGACTTGCACGACGCTACTGAAGGCGGCACCGTTCCAGTACAGGTTGGCGGTCGCGTCCAGGATGGAGACGCCGACCGAGGTCACGCCGGGATTGCCCAGGCCGGGCGCGTCCGTGCCCGCGATCGTGCCCGTCCAGCCGGCAAGGTTGTACGCCGCGGCGCTGGGGAACGTGACGGTGGAGCTGGGCGGCTGCGGCACGGTGATCGTGTACGACGGCCCGACGAAGGGAGTAAAGGGCAACGTGACCTTGGGCGGCGCGGGGTACAGCACGTTGCCGCTGGCGTCCGTCACGCCGGTGGCGTTGGCCAGGGTCAGGCCGAGCGTGCCCTGGCCGGGCGTCGTGGCCTGGACCGTCCAGGTGGTGCCGCCGTCCAGGGAGGTCGGCGTGCCGAGGGTCGCGCCAGTGCTGGCGGTGCCGGTCAGCACGAAATTCGCGGCCGTCAGCCCCGAAATCGCCTTGTTGAACGTCACCGTGAAATGGACCGTGCTCGCGATGGTCGGGTTGGCGTCCGTCAACGTGATGCCGGCCACGTAGGGGGCGCCGATGATGGTGCCCGAACCGATGGTGCCCGTGATGACCGCCGGGGTGTTCAGCAGTACCGACACCTGCGCGTCGTTCAGGTTGGCGGTGACGAGGTCGATGCGGCCGTCGGCGTTCAAGTCCGCCGCCACCACGGCGTTCGGGCCGCGGCCCACGGCCAAGATTTGCTGGGTGGCAAACGACAGCGTGGAGCCGCCGAGCGGCGTCGTGTTCACCAGCATGGAAAGCGTGTTATCGGCCGAGTTGGCCACAATGATGTCGGGCTTGCCGTCGCCGTTGAGGTTCGCCACCGTCACGGCCACCGGCGACGCGCCCACGGCGAAAGGCTGTTGGGCGCTGAAGGCTGCGGTGGTGCTCCCGACCGTCGTCCCATTCAACAGCACCGACACGGTGTTGTCGCCCTGGTTGGCGACGATGACATCGGCCTGGCCGTCGTCGTTCACGTCGGCCAGCGCCACCGCATACGGGGCGGTGCCGGTGGCGAAAGTCTGCTGGGCGACGAACGCCGCGGTGAGGGAACCCACGGCGGTCCGGTTGAACAGCACCGACACGGTACTGTCGGCACGGTTGGCGACGACGAGGTCGGGCAAGCCGTCGCCGTTCAGGTCGGCCACCGCCGCGGAGCGGGGGCTGGTGCCGACGACAATGGTTTTCACGGCGGTAAACGTGGGGATGGCCGAGCCCGGCGGCGTCATGTTCAACAGGACCGACAGGGTGTTGTCGGTGGTGTTGACGGTGACGAGGTCGAGCTTGCCGTCGTCGTTGACATCGGCCACGACCACCGCCGACGGGAACCGGCCCACGGTGAAGACCTGCGGCAGGCTGAACGTGAAGTTGGTCGAACCCGTGACCGTCGTGTTCATGCGCACGACCAGCGAGTTGTTGACCACGTCGGTGAATACCATGTCGAGCTTGCCGTCGCCGTTCAGGTCGGCCAACGTCGCCCCGTACAGGCCGTTGGTCGAACCGGCGGGGAAGGTTTGCTGGGCGGCGTACGAGAGCGCGGCCGCCCCCGGTGCGGTCGTGTTCCGTAGCACCGACACGGTGCCGGTGGTCCGGTTGGTCACGACGAGGTCGGCCAAGCCGTCGCCGTTGAGGTCCCCGGCCGCGACCGCGGTGGGGAGCGTTCCGGTGCCGAAGGTCGGCGGCGTGACGAAGGAGGGGGCCGACGAGGAGATCGGCGACGTGTTCACGAAGACCGACGCCGTGTTATCGTTGGTGTTGACGGCAACGAGGTCGGTACTGCCGTCGCCGTTGAGGTCCACCGCGAGCACCGCGTCGGGTAAATTGCCCGTCGCGACGGCCGGCAGGGCGGTAAAGGAGAAGGCGGTCGCTCCCGCGTTGGTCGTGTTTTGCAGCACCTGCAACGTGTTTGCGACCCCGTCGGTCGCGATGATGTCGGGCTTGCCGTCGGCGTTGAGGTCAACCAGGGTCAACGACTTGACGTTGGCGCTGATCGCAAAGGTCTGCTGCGTGGCGAACGAGGGGGTGACGTCGCCCGCGCTGGTCGAATTGAGGAACACCGACACCGTACCGTCGGCCTGGTTGGCGGTGACGAGGTCGGCCCGGCCGTCGCCGTTCAGGTCGCCCACCGCCAGGGCCGTGGGTGCGTTGCCAGTGGCGAAGGCTTGCGGGGTGCTAAAGGTAGAAGTCGTGGCCCCGGCCGCCATCGTGTTCAACAGCACGGACACCGCGTTGTCGGTCTTGCTCAGGACGACGAGGTCGGGCCGGCCGTCGCCGTTGACGTCCACGGCGGCAATCTTGAGCGGGCTGCTGCCGGCCGCGAACGGCTGGCGGCCGCCGAAGGTAAAGGTCGTCGCCCCCGGCGGCGTCGTGTTCAGGCGGACCGAAACGGTGTTGTCCACCGAGTCGCCTTCGATGATGTCGAGCTTGCCGTCGCCGTTGAGATCGGCCGCCGTCACCGGGATCGGTTGTTGCCCGGTGGCAAAGGTCTGTGGGGCGGCGAAGGAGGCAGTGGTTGACCCCACGACGGTGGTGTTGCGCAGGATCACCACCTTGTTGCTGTTGAAGTTGGTGAGGAGGATGTCGGGCCGGCCGTCGTTGTTGAGGTCGGCCACGGTTGCCGAGCGGATGCCGCCGCTGCCCGTGGCGAACGTTTGCTGGGCGACGAAGGACAGCGCGCCGCCCGGAGTCGTCGTGTTCAACAGCACCGACACGTTGTCGCTCGAGCCGTTGGCGACGACGAGATCGACCTTGCCGTCGCCGTTAAAGTCGCCGGCACCCATCTCGATCCAGGGGAAGTTGCCGACGGCGAAGGTCTGCTGGGCCGCCAGCGTCACTGGCGGCCCGACGACGCTCGTGATGCCGGTCAGATCGACGGTGAAGCCCTTGCTGATCGAGGTGAAATTGTTGGGTAGAATGGGGACGCCGATGGTGGCCGTGGCCGCGCCTGAAGCGAGAGTGATGGTGCTGGTCTGGCTGGTGTAGTTCGTGCCGGCCACTGCGGTTCCGGCCACGGTGGTGTAGGTGACGGCGATCGTCTGGGTGAGGTCGCCGGAGCGGGTCAGCAGGAAGCCGGCGCTGCCGACGCCCAGGTTGACGGTCGCATCGCCGAGGCTCAGCGAGGACGCCGGGGCCAGCCGCGATTCCAGGGCTTCCAACGACAGCCGGCTGGTTGCCGGGCGCGCGGCGCGGCGGCCGGCGGCCTTTGCGAGGGAAGAAAGCCAGGAACGGACCGGGTGCTTACGGTTCTGAACCACGAGACCACCGCCTTTGTTGCCGAAACAAAACCTACGAAAGAAGGGAGACTCTGTTCCACGCCGCAGCCGTCAAATGGCGAGTCGTTGTCCGAACCGGCAGGCCGCCAAGGAGCAGGGTGTGAAGTTCTTTCGTGGGAACGAAAAGGTAGGAACTAATTATCTAATCTACCAACCTACCCGGCGGAATGGATAAGGTCAAGGGGATGGGGTAAAATTTTCCGACTGGCAAGGAATTTAGGTTGCGCCAACCGCTAGGGACGAACCGGCTGCGTAACGTAGGGGGTGGGCTCGCAATTACCTCGGCAGGAAAGACCCCTGGTTGCCGTCCCGGAGCTTGTCAAGCGGACCCTTGCCAAGTGGACCCTTGCCAGCCACCCTCGCCAGTGTTTGCCCCGTCTTTGGCAAGGGTAGATGAGCGCCGCTGCCTGCTCCTGACGGTCGCTGCGTGCCAAAATCCGACCCTTGCCAAGATTGTTGCGCTTTGGCAAGGGTGGGGGAGGGCGTCCGCTGTCATTCACTCGCCTCAGCCGCCAAAAGTTGATGCCGGCACCGCAGGGCCGGGCACCGGGCGCTAAGCGCGAAGAACAAGGGGGTCGGGAGTCCGTTGAATTGCCTCCCGACCCCCCCCTCGACACCTTTCTGCGCATCTGCACGGGCGACAACGGCCTCTTGCGCGTGCTTCGTTCCAGCGAGCGTAATCCGGTTCGCGCCGGCCTTGGCGGACGTGCCTGGATAGCTGAGGAGGCGGGGGAAGGCGCGCTAGGCCTGCAAAATTTGGGGGAAACGCGAAAGGCCGGGAGACGCGTCTCCCGGCCCTGTACGTTAACCCGTCGGTCGAGTTCTTTCGCTCCGAATCACAAGGCTCCCCGAGGCGGCCTCAACTCGATTACGGGCTTTGTAGAACGAGGCACCTTGCAGGTCAAGAGGTTACATCGAGCGGTCGTCATCGCCGTCTACCCATGGAATGGCCCTTCGGACGCCAAATCGACGCTCAAGGTGGCACCAAAAGCGAAACGAGATCCACTCTGTCTGGCTCGCTACTACCAGTCGCTACTCGACTCCGGCAAATTCGAATGCCGGGCCGCGCTGGCTCGGCACCTTGGCGTAAGTCGGGCCAGGGTAACCCAGGTCTTGCGGCGGCTCAAGCAGTTACAGGAGAGCCGACTGGCACCCCGCGCGAGCCGTTCGCGTGGCGGTTGACCTCCTCGTCACTGTCGTCTTATTAGGCGCGGGAGTCCAGCGATCGAAGCCGCCGCCGCCCCGCTGTACAATTAGCCGCATGGCCGACGTCACGCAAATCCTGGCCGCCATCGAGCAAGGCGACCCGCACGTCGCCGCGCAACTCCTGCCCCTGGTCTACGACGAGTTGCGCAAGCTGGCGGCCCAGAGACTGGCCCAGGAGAAGCCTGGCCAGACGCTTGAGGCCACGGCGCTGGTGCATGAAGCCTACCTGCGACTGGTAGATACCAAAAAGGCGCAACATTGGAACAGCCGCGGTCACTTCTTTGCCGCCGCTGCCGAGGCCATGCTCCGCATCCTCGTTGATAACGCGCGCCGCAAACGACGGCCCAAGCACGGCGGCGACCGCAAGCGCGTCGAACTCGATGAAGCCCTCTCCATCGCAGATCGCCAAGACGACATCCTGGCACTCGTCGAGGCACTCACCCAACTTGCCGCGGAGCAACCGGTGAAGGCCGAACTTGTCAAGCTTCGCTACTTCGGCGGCCTGTCGCTGGAGGAAGCGGCCGCGTGCCTGGGCATTTCTCCGGCCACGGCCAAACGCTACTGGGCCGTCGCCCGCGCCTGGCTGTACGCGGCCCTCTCCGACCCAGGCGATGGCCGTCCGGAATAATTTTTCAGAATGCGTGAGCCGTTTTTGCCCGGAAACTCGCACTGTCCTTTGAAACACCTGGTGCAGGAGTTTGAACGTGTCCACCGAGATCCCAAGCCTGGATTCCATTTTTTGCAGCGCCATCGAGATCGCGGCGGAGGCGGAGCGGGCCGCGTATGTCGCCCAGGCTTGCGGTCACGACGCCAAGTTGAAGCGGCAGGTGGAGAAACTGGTCGCCGCCCATTTCCAGGCCGGCAGCTTCCTGGCGACGCCGGCCGTCGCGCCCGCCGGCACAGGCGCGTACACCCCCAGCCCCGCCGAGAAGCCAGCCGGGGCGAGCCAGACCGAAAGTCGCGAAGGGGTCGGCACGATCATCGGCCCGTACAAACTGCTGCAGCAAATCGGCGAAGGCGGCATGGGCACCGTCTTCATGGCCGAGCAGACCCAGCCCGTCCAGCGCAGGGTCGCCCTCAAAGTCATCAAGGCGGGCATGGACTCGAAGCAGGTTATCGCCCGTTTCGAGGCCGAGCGACAAGCCCTGGCGATGATGGACCATGTCAACATTGCGAGGGTGCTCGACGCTGGCACGATTGGCGAGCGGCGCGACGTAAGTCCGCCGGTTGACCAGCCGCGGCGCGACGTAAGTCCGCCGGTTGACCAGCCGCCGCTCGACCGGCGAGCTGACGCTGCGCCGCTCGCCGGCCGGCCGTATTTCGTGATGGAGTTGGTCCACGGCGTGCCCATCACCAAGTATTGCGACGACAACCACCTGACGCCGC
This sequence comes from Gemmatales bacterium, assembly GCA_038231495.1. Taxonomy (GTDB): domain Bacteria; phylum Planctomycetota; class Planctomycetia; order Gemmatales; family Gemmataceae; genus JBBRLG01. The sequence goes on from JBBRLG010000170.1 coordinate 12,718, forward strand.
GCGAACGGCTTGAGTTGTTCGTGCCGGTCTGCCAGGCGATCCAGCACGCCCACCAAAAGGGGATCATTCACCGCGACATCAAGCCGTCCAACGTCATGGTCACGCTCTACGACGGCAAGCCGGTGCCCAAGGTGATCGACTTCGGCGTGGCCAAGGCGACCGAGCAAAAG
>JBBRLG010000171.1:0-12816 GCA_038231495.1 Gemmatales bacterium
ATGACGCGCCGCGCCTCGGCGATGCCGCGCGGCGTGAGCTTGGCACCGGCACCGGGTTCGTAGTCGATCCAGCCGGCGTCGGCAAGGCGCTTGAGCATGCCGGTGACGGACGGGGCGCGCACCCCCAGGCGGTCCGCGATGGCGACGGGCGACACCTGGTGTTCTCTGCCGTCGAGGTTGTGGATCGCCTTGAGGTAGTCTTGCACCGCCTGGCTCGGTTGGTCCGGCATCACGGTCCTTTCCGCGGTCGCTGCGCTGGACTGCGCTGGACAAGGAGACAAGGGGACAAGGGGACAAGGGGACAAGGGGACAAGGGGACAAGGGGACAAGGGGACAAAATGCAAGAAGGGTTGACGAGTCGGGTAGAGGGATACAACCTCCCCTTGTCCCCTTGTCCCCTTGTCCTCCGCAGTCCCCTTGTCTTTTTACTCCCCCGACAGCAAATACGCCAGCCACAGCGACGCCCCGCACGCAATACGCAACCCCGCCTGCCAGGCCATCCACCAGAGCGTCGTGTTCAACAGCCCGCTCGCGTCGGTCAGCGCGCTGCGCACTTCCGCCGCCACCATTTGCCGGGGGTTGACGTAGCCCAGCGTGAACACGCGCACCACCGGCGCCGTCCACGACTTCAACCAGAACTCGGCCTGGTCGAAATACTTCACCAGCGTCGCCGTGTCGATCTCCTCCGCCGTCAGGGCGCAGTACAGGTCGAGGCCGAACATCGCGGCGGTACAAGGTATCACGAAGAACAGCGTCGGCCAGTTTTCCAGCAACTTCGCGACCGTCAAGAAGTCGTCGGCGTACGGCCAGGCGACTTGCAGCAGGATGCTGTGTCCCAACACCAGGGCGCCGGACGACAGCAGCGGGTAGAAGCTTTTCCAGGTCAGGAAGATGTTCCAGTGCTGCTTGACCAGGTTGAACAGGCGCGGCCAACGGCCCGGAACGCGCCGCACCAGGTCGAGGACTTTAACGTAGTCGCGCAGCCGGGCGTAGGTCGTGACCAGGAAAACGACGCTCAGGTACAGGGTGAACAGGCTGATGACGTGCAGTTGCAGCAGCCTGGACATGGGCACCGACCCGCCGACGTTGGTAGTTGCTTGACCCCTTCGCGCGCAAGGACTACTCTACAACCTTCCTCGCTCTCCAGGGAATATCAGCACGAAGGGAACGACCATGCCGCGCGGTCTTTTCGCCGGACTAAGCCTCGCCGTCTGCCTCGCCGTCGCCGGTTGCGGGGGCGGCGGCAACGGCAACCGCTCCGCCGCCAAGTACAAGGTCGCCGTCATCCCCAAGGGGTTGTCGCACGAGTTTTGGCAATCGATCCACCGCGGCGCCGACCAGGCCGCGCGCGACCTCGGCGACAAGGGCGTTGCGGTGGACATCCTGTGGGAAGGGCCGCGCGAGGAGAGCGAGGCGCTCGAACAAATCAAGATCATCCGCCAGAAGACGAACATGGGCATCAACGGTCTGGTGCTGGCCCCGCAGGACAGCAAGCAGATGGTGCCGCCGGTCGAGCAGGCCGACGGCAAAGGCGTGGCCGTGGTCATCATCGACTCCGGCCTGGACCCCGCCGCGCTGCAGAAGAACCCCGACCTGATCGTGAAATACGTGGCGACTGACAACCGCAAAGGCGGCCAACTCGCCGCCAAGGCGCTGCTGGATGCCCTGGAAAAAGAGGGTAAAACCGAGCCGAAGCTGATCCTGTTCCGCTACGCGGTCGGCTCGGAGAGCACGGAGCAGCGCGAGGCCGGCTTCCTCGAATACGTCGAGGCCCGGCAGAAGGCGGGCAAGAGAATCGAGATCATCTCGCAGGACAAGTACGCCGGGGCGACCGTGGCGACGGCCCAGAAGGAGGCGGGTCCGCTGTTGACGAACCTGCGCGACATCGGCATCGACGGCATCTTCGCGGTGAACGAGTCGGCCGCGCAGGGCATGCTGAACGCGCTGAAGACGAAGCAGATGAACAAGCAAGTGAAGCTGGTGGGATTCGACTCGTCGGAGCCGCTGTTGCAGGCGGTGCGCGATGGCGACGTGGACACGCTGATCGTGCAAGACCCGTTCTACATGGGCTACGTCGGCGTCTGGACGGTGGTGCATTACCTTGAGGGTTACGACGTGCGCCAGGGCAAGCTTGACTTCCCGACGGGCGAGTACCCGTTGAACAAGGACAACATCGACGCGCCGGAGATGGTCGAGCGTTACAAGCCGGAGGCCCAGTTGAAGCGCAAGATCGTGCCGCCGGAGTTCAAGAAGCAGTGACCGAATTGCCGCTTGCGGCGTTGCGGTTGCGCACCTAAACGTATTGGCGCTCCCGAAGAAGAAAAGGCAATGATCGGGCATTGCCGCGCAGCGAAAGGCCGACGTATGAGCAGCACGCGCCCCGACGGGGCGGACTCCTTGCGACTCGCCCACGCGGTAGACGCCCTGTGCGACCGCTACGAAAAAGCCCTCCACAGCGGGACCGCCGGCCGCCTCGACGACTGGCTGCCGGTCGATGAGCCGGCGCGGGCGGCGGTCCTCGTCGAACTCGTACTGCTGGAGTTCGAGCACCGGCTGCAAGCGGGGGAGGCGGTTCAGCCGGACGAATACTTTGGGCGCTACCCGGAACTCCGTGCCGACACCGCCGCCGCCGCCCGGCTGCTCGCGGCCGGGGGGCCGCACCGGCTCCGCGCCCCGGCCGGTCCCCCGACCACCGTGTGCGACGACCCCAAGGCGGGTGGCGGACCGGTGCCGCAGGTCGGGACCATCCTCGGCGACTTCGAGTTGCTCAGCCTCCTCGGGGCCGGCGCGTTCGGGCAGGTATTTCTCGCCCGCCAGGTGTCGCTCGGCCGCCACGTCGCCCTCAAAATTACGGCCAACCAGGGCGAAGAAGCACGCACCCTTGCCCGGCTGGAACACGCCCACATCGTTCAGGTCTTCGCCGAATCGGTCGATACCGACCGCGACCTGCGCCTGCTGTGTATGCAGTATGTGCCCGGTACGACGCTGGCACGCGTCATTGCCGAATTGCGCCGCCGGCCCCACGCGGAGTGGAGCGGCCGCGCGATCCTGAACGTCATCGATGCCGTGAGCACCGCGCCGGCGGCACTCGACCCCGCGGCGTTGCGCGACCGCGAGTTCCTGGCCGGCTGCGATTTCGTAGAGGCGGCGTGCTGGTTCGGGGCACGGCTGGCCGAGGCGCTGGCACACGCCCACAGCCTCGGCGTCTTGCACCGCGACGTGAAGCCAGCCAACATCCTCCTCAGCCGCTACGGCCGGCCCTACCTGGCCGATTTCAACGTGGCCGCCGTCACGCGGCGCACGGACGACGGGGGCAGTGCGATGGGCGGCACCCTCGCCTACATGGCCCCCGAACACCTCGAAGCCTGTGCCCACCGCACCGACGGTTCGGGCGCTGCCGTCGGCGAGCGGGCGGACGTCTACTCCCTCGGCGTGGTGCTGTACGAACTGCTGGCGGGCCGCTCCCCGTTCGACCGGCCGGCCGCGGTTGCCGGGAGGTTGCGCGACAAGGCCCGTGCCCTCATTGTCCAGCGCCTGGCCGGCCCGCTGCCGCTGCCGGCCGAGGCCGCAGTCCCGGCCACGGTCGCCCGACTGGTGCGGCGCTGTTTGGAGCCGGATCCGCAGTCCCGCTATCAATACGCTTCCGACCTGGCCAGCGCCCTCGACGGCTGCCGGGAGCTACGGCGCGTCGAGCGCGACCTACCGCCGGCCGGCCCTTTGGCGAAGTTGCTCCTCCGGTGGCCGTTCTTGCTCGTCTGTGCGCTGATCCTGGCGCCGCACGTCCTGGCGAGCGTGGTGAACGTGTCCTACAACGGCCTCCGCATCCAACTGACGGAGGACCAAAAACCGAGCTTCCTACGGCTCGTGCTGGCGTACAACGCCATCGCCTACCCCGTCTGCCTGTTCCTCTCCGCCGCCGTGGTCCTCCCCATCCGCGCCATGGGGCGGCGGCTGGAAGGGTCCGAGACGTTGGCAAGCGAAACCGTCGCGGCGGCGCGGCGGCACGCGCTACGCCTGCCGCTGTGGACGATCGTCGTTTCCTCCCTGGGCTGGTTGCCCGGCGGGCTGATCTTCCCGCTCGGGCTGCAATGGCTAACGCCCGACCCGGTCGGGGCCGACGTGTTTGCGCACTTCCTGGTCTCGTTCACGCTCTCCTGGCTGATCGCCGTGACGTATTCGTTCCTGGCGGCGCAGTTCCTGGTGCTGCGTGTTTTGTACCCGCGTTTCTGGGTCGAGGCCGGCGACATGCGGGCAACGGCGCGGGCCGAACTGGGCGGCTTGGAGCGGCGTCTGGGGCAGTTCCAGTTCCTCGCGGTCTTGATCCCGCTGGCCGGCGCGTTGTTGATGATCGGCGTCGGTCCCGAAACGTTCCAGGGGCAAGACTACACGACGTTCCGCCTCCTCGTGACGACGCTGATCGCGCTGGGGATGATGGGCCTCGGCGTTGCCGTCCTGGCCACGAGCCAGTTGCGGCAAACGTTGGCCGTCTTGCTGGGGCGCGAACGGCGCTAGTGCGTGCGCAAAGCCGCAAGCGGCAACCCGGTTCTCAGTCCACCCGCGTGAAACGCCAGACCGGTACGTGCGGCGGCATGGTGCCGTTATAGTACGCCGCGTAGCCGACCGTTTCCTTCACCTGCTTCAGCGCCTGGCGGCGCACCGTGACGTAGTAGTAATCGCAGCGCGAGTCGCGCACCAAGTCCCAGATTTGATACAGCTGTTCCGCCTCCTGCAACGCCTCCCGCAGGTCGCGCCAGCCCGTCGTTTCCACCATCAGCCGCGTTTCCAGGTTTTGGCGGTAGGCGCGATTGAACGTCAACATGTCGTTGACCACCTCGCGGTCGGGGAAGCGGACGCAGTCGTGAACCGGCGGGGCGTCGGCGAGGTCGGCGTAACGCTGCCGCAGGATTTTCAGGTCCGAGTCGAAGTCTTCGGTCCGCGTCAGGAAGTAACGCGCCTCGCGCGGGTCGAGGATCTCCCACTGGACCGCGACCGCCTGCAGGGTGGTCCGCAAAGACGCATATTCCCGAGCCGCGTCGGTCTGCTCCACGGCGTCAACGGGGGCCGTTAACAGGGCCACGGCCAAGACGTAATCGAGCGGGAACATGGCTCATCCTCCTCTAAAGTCCGTTGGGGGGTGCGCACGCCGGCCGTGAAAACGTGGCTGCGTTCGCGTAACTTCGGAGGGAGAAATGAGAACCAGCCCTTTGACTCCCTCCACCCTTGTCATCACCGTTTGTCCAACGTAGCCCGCGAAAAAAGCAAAACGCCGCCCCGCGGCGGATTACTCCGCCGCGGGCGGCGCTCTTGTGGGGATTTCGGCGAGCCGGGGGCGAAAGCCCTCGGTGTGCGCCCCAGCGTCGGCGTATCCACCGGAGACAATCGCCCCCGGCTCGCCTTGGGTTTTGAAGCGGCAGCGCGTGGCAAAAGGATTACGGACCGGCCGGGAGCGGTTGCCCACAAACGCGAAAGGGGCCGGGAGATGTCTCCCGGCCCCTGTGTTGGTTGATTCCGAGCGGTGTAGCAAGCTCAGCGGTTAGGCCCGCCAAACGTCGGCTGGAAAGTGTACGGCTCGCCGGTCAGGTCCAGCCACGCCTTGATTTGTTCCGGCGTGAGGTACTTGTTGAAGCGGATCTGGTATTCCTTCTGGTAGTCGCCGTAGAGCTTGGTCGCCTTCTCGCGGTCGGTCGCACCCAGGCGGTCGATTTCGCGCCTTTGCTGCTCGTTCCAGGTAATGGAGTCGCGCAAATTGCGGCGTTGCTCCTCCGTCAGGTTCAGCCGCTTGTTCACGTCCGGGTCGTTGAAGGTGTCAAAGCCGCCGTACTGGTAGGAAAGCTGTTGGTAACGGGCCATCTGCTTTTCGTCCAGGACTTCGCGGGCACTCTTCAGCCATTCGGTGGTGTATTGGCGGTCCAATTCCTGCACACGGGGGCCGCGCTCGGCGCCCGCGAGCGTGCCGAGCTTCTCGAAGTTCTGGCGGTAGCGGGCCTGGCTCTGGTCGGTCAGCTTGTTGAGTTGCTCGACCTGTTTCTCATTGAGGTTGAGGTTCTTCGAGACGTCGTTCAGCCGATACAGCTGGACCGGGTAGGTCGTGGCAGCGCCAGGCTGGACTGGCTGCGCCTGGGCCGGGGATGTAGGGCTGCCGGGACGGGGTTGCGCGGCCGGAGCCTGGGCGGATGCCGTACCGGCAAAGGCCGAGGCGAGGACCAGACCGCAAGCCAATTTTAGACGCATGACAATTCTCCGCGTGGTGTCGGCGCTGCTTGAACAGGCAGAATAGTCATGCAATTGGTATACCGTGGTCGGCAAGCCGGGGTGTGGCAAATCTTTCGGGGAGCGAAACGCTTGCTGCCCTCTCCCCCCGTGGTGCGCGGAGAGCCATTCAGCGACCGTGGCAGCTTTTTCGCGTGCGCCAGCGTCCGCGGGCGCACGCGAACGACACCCGGCAAGGCCGACCCTCGCCAATGTTAAATTCGTGGCGAGGGTCGAGATGGGCCAGGGTCGATCCGGCGTCGGTGCTGATGCGTAAGAGCTTACTGCAAAAGTGTTTACGGCTGTCTTGCGGAAAGCATTTGCGCCAAAGCGGTTCGACCCTCGCCAAATGTGGATTGGCTTGGCTAGGGTCGGACAGGCCCGGTCGTCATCCAAAGGGGTCGCGGTGGGACAACGATTGGCACGCGCGGCGGGGCGGACGACTCCCCCCGGCGACCACCCCACGGGCCCGAAACAGTTGCCACACCCACAGGGGCGTGCCACCAATCACCCTTTACTCCGGCGGTCCGCCAAGGTCCGGGCCACTTTCCGGTTGCGGGGGTTTCACAGGGACCGGAGGCGTGGGCACGTCAATGGCCGGCCCTTGCGGCAGCGGGCGCGGCGATTTGGCGGCACCGGTCGGCGGCACCGGCACCGGCGTCGGCAGGGGCGGTAGCGGGCGCGGCGTCGGGGTTGAAGGCGGCTCGGTCGGCTTCGCCGGCGGCGGGGCGGCCGACTTGGCGTCGGCAAGCGGCGGTTCCTTGGTCGTGGTCGCGGGCGGCAGCTCGTCTTTCTTACCCTGACGGTAGCCGGCCCAGTGGTATTGCAGCAAGGAGCTACGGACCTGCAAGCGGACGCGCATCGACGTGTCCTTGTCGAGCGCCTGCTCCAGCGCGTCGCCGGCGGCCTGCGTCACCGGGCGCAGTTTGCTGATCGTCTGCGCCGCCTCGGCGCGAACCGCGGGCTTCTTGTCGTTCAGCAACGCCTCGATCAACGCCGGCATCACCTCGGGAAACGTCGCCGGGTCGAACTGACGCAACTCCACGACCGCCTCGGCGCGTTTGTTTTCGTCGCCGTCCGTGCGGACGATCTTTATCAACTCCGGCACCCGTTGCGCGGGGTCGGGCTTGGGCGGCTTCTTGCCGAAGATGATGCCGGCCTGGGCCGGCACCGCCAACACGGGCAACAGGACCAGCATGAGCGTCAAGCGGAAGTACATGGCCAGGCTCCCCCGATGGTTCTGCGAAAGCCTCGTCGTGAGGCGGGTACTTGGGGCGGGGTTTCTAGCAGTTAAGATCGACGGGGGGGCCGACGCGCAATCCGTCAAACCACGCCTTCTGGGTAAATCGCGTTCCCCCGGTTGTCGTACCTTTGCTACAACTTGCCAGGGGAATGTGTTCGAGTTCGGCCTATGCCACGGAACCGACGATGCAAGTGCTGGCCGCCCTGCTGCTTTTGACCGCCGTCTATCCCCTGGGCGTCGTCTGGGTGCGAAACGGGGCGACCACCCTGCGCCACCCGTTGCTGTGGGCCTGGCTCGCCTGGTTGATTTGGTTGGTGGTGGTGGGAGGCGGGGCAATCTGGCCAGAGTCTGACGGTCCGCTGGGATATTACTTCGCCCTGTGCGTGACCGCCGGTGCGGGCGTGGCGGTGCTGGGGGCACGGCGGCCCACGGCGTTGGCGTGGCATTTCGTGGTCGTCAGCTTACTGGCGGTGTTGTTGTTGCCGGTGGCCGGAGGGTTTGGAAAGCTGCGGCTCAACGGCATTTGCCTGACCTTCCTCGGCGCGACGTTGGCGATGGCGCTGCTCAACTATTTGCCTACGGCCCTGGCCCCGGCGGTCGTCCTGCTCGCGGCGGCGTGTGGCCTTGAGCTTGCCGGGTTGGCGAAGGTTGGGTTGCCGGATTGGCTGACAGGGTTCGGGCGCTGTTTGGTAGGTTTGACGCCCTGGCTCGCGTTGGCGGCGCTCGGCTTGCGGCGAAAACCGGAGACGGAGTTCGACCGGACGTGGTTGCGTTTTCGGGACCGCTTCGGCGTGGTCTGGGGCCAGCGCACGCGCGAACAATTCAACCGCGCCGCGGCCAACGCCGGCTGGCCGGTGACCCTGGCCTGGCACGGCCTGCAAGCGTCCGGCGACGTGCCGCCCGACCCGGCGGCTCTGGAAACGTTGCGCGCGTTGTTAAAGCGCTTCGATAGTAGCGGTCTTTGATCGAATGCGGTTTGGCAATTTTAACGGCCGCCCGGACTGCCGGCACCCGCACCGCGCATCGGCCCACTGCCGGCGGGCGCGTCGAGGTCACGCGCGTGAATGCCGTCCTGGAAGAGCAGGTTTTTCGGGTAAGCAATGGGCTGCGAGTATTTGGCATCGTCCGGCGGCGGCGCGAACGATTCGGGCTGCTTGGGCGGCCGCAAGTACGCGTCTTGGTTCGCGCAACCGACCGCGCCGAAAAGGATCGCCAACGGCAGACCGAACACCGTCCACACCCTGCGCATGGGCCAACCCCCCGCCATGAAGAATGGAACGACGGACCCTCTACCCCCTGGACCGTCGGCGGGCGGACTATACTGTCGCGCGCCCGGGGGTCAAGGCGAACCTGTATTTGCCGCTTGCGGCTGAGCGCTCAGCCGCAAGCGGCGGAATTAGATGTTCAGCAGCTGGTCGATGATGTTCAGGTAGGTCAGCGCGATGCGGAAGATGCCGATCACGATCAAGACGCCGACGAACAGCCATACCAGCAGGCTCGCCGCGAACGTCAGCGCAATGAGCCGTCGGCCCGCCTCGTCGTGGTAGTGGTCCGACTGGTGTTGCAACACGTCGTCGAAACGCCCGGACGTTTCGCCCACCGTCAGAATGTTCAAAAAGTCCGACGGGAACAGATTCGCCTGGGCCAGCGCCAGGGTCAGGTCGTCGCCGCGCCGCACCGCCTGCTGCACGGTCTTGATTTGCCCGACGAACGCCTCATTGCCGGTCGCCCGGAGGCTGAGCGCCACGGCCTCGCGCGTCGGCATGGCGGTTTCCAGCGTCAACCGCAGCGCCAGGCAGAACCGGGCCAGGGCCAGCGCCCGCAAACAGCGGCCGAGGATCGGCACTTTCAAGAGCAGCGTCGCCACCGTCGCGCCGCGGCCCAGCACGCGCGTCACCAGGAGGTAGAACACGCACAAACCCGCGAAAAAGGTCGCGACGCCGGCGAGGAAGATGAGTGCGCCGCCGGTGCCGAACAAGCCCAGCCCGAGCGGGTCGTACCGCTTGCCGTTGGGCATGACGGCTTCCGGCAACAGGCCGAGCACCAGGATGAAGCCCGCGACCACCAGGACGGCGATGACGAACTGGAAGATCGGCCAGGCCGTACTCGCGAGGAACTGGCGTCGCAGCGCCTGCTGGCGGACGAAGTAGCGTTCCAGCTCGCCGAACACCTCCGGCAACATGCCCGTCTTTTCGCCGACGCCGGCCAGTGCCAACATCATCGGCGGAAACTTGCCGGCCTCGCCTTCCAGGGCGTGTTGCAGGTCGTGGCCCTGCTCCAGTTCATCGGCGATGCGCTGGGCCACGGGGCGCACGGCGGCATCGCCGAGTTTCGACTGCTGGCGAAAGGCGTCGCGCAGCATCAGGCCCGCCGACAGGTAGTGCCGCATCGCCCGGCACAGCTCGATGAGACTGCCGAGAGATAACCGACTCGACAAGATCATGGTTGAACCCGACCCGAAGGGAAAGGAGAATGAAAAAGCGCCGCAAAGGGCAAGTGCATTGTACCGCAGTCGCTCGGCGGTTGCAGCAACACCCGACTGGCAATCGCGGTTCGGCGGGTCTATCAAGGGGTCGAAAGGACCACCAACCGCTACACGACGCAGGAAACCGTCCGCGAAAACCAACTTGTCGCCAGAAACCGCTTGAATGCGGGTGCGCCGGTCGGTTATGACTGATGGTATGGGGAACTACGACGCTCGCTACCTGGCCGGCATTCAGTTCTTCAACGCCCGCGACTTTTTCGAGGCGCACGAAGTGTGGGAGGACCTCTGGGCCGATAGCCACGGCGACGAGCGGCGCTTCTATCAAGGACTGATCCAGGCGGCGGTGGGACTGTTCCACTTCACCGGCGGCAACCTGCGCGGCGCCCAGAAGTTGTACGGCACCAGCCGCGAGTACATGCGGCCGTGCGGCTCGCCCTTCCTCGGCCTCGACGCGGACGCCTTCTGGCGGCAGATGGAATTTTGCTTTGAACCGCTCCTGGGTGAGCCTGAACCCGACCCGGCCTTGCGGCCCGACGCGACGAAAATCCCGGTGCTGACACTCGACCCGCCCCCGGTGTCCTGGCCCGATCCCGAGGCGTTCCTTCCCGACGAGGATTGAACGGTTCCAGACAAGGTGCTTGATGGCCGACGACCAACCCTCGCTGAGCGGCTTTAGCGGCAAAGTCCGGCTGTTTCCGCTGCCGAACCTCGTGCTATTTCCGCACGTCTTGCAGCCGTTGCACGTCTTCGAGCCGCGTTACCGTCAACTGATGGAAGACGCCCTCGACGACGACCGCATGATGGCCCTGTCCTTGCTGCTGCCCGGTTGGGAGGAGGACTACCACGAACGGCCGCCGGTCCACCCCATCGTCTGCATCGGCAAAATCGTCAACGAGGAGAAGTTCCCGGACGGGCGCTACAACCTGATGCTCCAGGGACTGTGTCGGGCGCGCGTGGAGCGGGAGTTGAAAACGGACCGGCTGTACCGCGTGGCCTACGTCCACCTGACGCCGGACGTGCCGATCAAGTTGCCCCGGCGCGAGGCGGAGGTCCGGCGCGGCTTGGCCGACCACCTGGGCGTCTGGTTCGCCAACCACCCGCTGGCGCTGGGCCAACTCAAGAAGCTCGTGCACAGCCCGCTGCCGAGCGGCGCGCTGTGCGACATCTTCAGTTTCGCTTTGCCCCTCGAAGCCGACTTCAAACAAATGCTGCTCGAAGAAACGAACGTCGAGCAGCGCGTGCAAAACCTCATCGAACACCTTCAAACCAAAACCCCGCCCGAAGCCGAACCCGACTCGACCCGCAAGTTTCCGCCGGAGTTTAGTCACAATTGAAGAATGGACGTTGCCAACAACGATCCATATTCTGAGCGCATTGGCACGGTCCGTAATGCACTTGGAGAGGAATGCCGTCATGGAGAAGCGTCCCAACGCGGTCACGTTCAAGAGCGCCCCGTACACCCTCGTCGGCCCGCAGCTCAAGGCCGGCGACAAGGCCCCGAACTTCACCTGCCTGAATGGCCTCGAACTGGTCGATCTCGCCAAAACGCCCGCCAAAACGCGATTGTTCAGCGTCGTGCCGTCGCTGGACACGCCCGTTTGTAGTATGCAAACGAAGAAGTTCGACGAGGCGGTGGCGGCCCTCACGGACAAGGTCGCGTGCTACACGATCAGCCTCGACCTGCCCTTCGCGCAAAAGCGCTTCTGCACGGCAGAACACGTGGCCAACATGCAGACCCTGTCGGACGTTCACAACCATTCGTTCGGCGAGCACTACGGCGTGTTGATCGAAGGGCTGCCGCTGCCGCTGCTGTCGCGCGCGGTGTTCGTCGTGGACAAGACCGGCACGATCACTTACTCCGAATACGTCATGGAAGTCGCCAGCCATCCCAACTACGACGCGGCCCTGGCGGCCCTCCAGGCGGCGGGCTAAATGCCATCGGCTGGCGCGTGTCGGGAATTGGCTAAGAGCTAATAGCTGAAAGCTAACAGCTATTTAATTGCCCACCGCGTCGATACTCGGCACGCCTATGCAACTCTTCCGCGCCGGCTGCTCGGTTGCTGTCGCCACGCCCCGGCAACGCTACAATGATCCCGTCGCCCGCAATCCTCACAAGGAGACACCATGCTTACCCGTTTCGGCCCGTGTGCGGTCCTGTTCCTGGCTGCGTCGGCTTTCGCCTTCGCCGCGGACGACAAGAAGGAGGGAAAAGTGGTAGAAGGCAAACCGGCCCCGGCGTTCGAGCTGCCCGCCACGCAGATCGACAAGGTTTTGCCCGACAAGAAGGACGCCAAGACGATCAGCCTCAAAGACTTTGAAGGCAAGAAAAACGTGGTGCTGTTCTTCTACCCCAAGGCCATGACGCCGGGCTGCACCAAGGAGTCGTGCGGCTTCAGCAAGATCGTCAGCGACTTCGCCAAGGAGGACACGATCCTGCTCGGCATCAGCACCGACAAGCTCGAAGACCAGCAGAAGTTCACCGATAAAGAGAAGCTGACGATTCCGCTCCTGGCCGACCCGGAGAAGAAGGTCACGGGCGACTACGGCGCGCTGGGCGGCTTGGGTTTCGCGAACCGCTACACCTACGTCATCGACAAGAAGGGCGTCGTCCGCAAGATTTACGACGTGAAGGGCGATCCGACCGAGCACCCCGAAGTTGTGCTGAAGTTCATCAAGGAAAATATGGCGGAAAAGAAGTAACGCCGGGTTCGTGCAACCGGCGAGGCACATGGTGGGCGGGGGCCAAACAAAAGGTTTTTTTGACCCCCCCCCCCCCGTTAAAACCCCCGGTTGCCCGGACGGGGGTTTAAAGAAAATAGGCGCCCGGGGCGACGAACCC
>JBBRLG010000172.1:0-12809 GCA_038231495.1 Gemmatales bacterium
GCGTTTGCGCAAAAGCGGTTCGACCCTCGCCATATGTTGATTGGCTTGGCTAGGGTCGAACAGGCCCGATCGTCATCCAAAGGGGTCGCGGTTGGACAACGATTGGCGCGCGCGGCGTGGCGGCCGACTCCCCCCGGCGACCACCACACGCTCCCGAAAGATTTGCCACACCCATTTCGGTGGGTGTGGCAAATCTTTCGGGAGGGCGTTCTTCCGTAGGACGGGCGTCCAGCCCGGGCGGGTCCTCTGGACGGGCTGGAAGCCCGTCCTACAGCAGACCTCCCGAAAGATTTGCCACACCCATTTCGGTTGGCGCACCCATTTGCGTTGAGCATCGGCGGCCGCGCGGGTTATAATACAGCATCCGATCCCGCGCCTCGAAAGTGTTACTGCTCAACCTGGAGTCGAGAGATGGCGATGCACCTGCGAGCGGTCCCGAACCCACCCGCCGGCACCGAACCCACGCCTGCCCCGGTCGGCAAGCACGACGCCTTTGTCGCCGCTCAACTCCGCCGGGCCGAACGGCGCATCCGGACCCTCGACGTTTCCGCCGCCTTGCTCGGCTTTCTCGTCCTCACTTGCGCGACCGTCGGTGGCGTCGCCGTCGCCGACTACCTCATTCCGGCTTTTGCCTTCGTCCGGCCATTCGTTTTGGTGAGCTATCTCTTCCTGGCCGCGGTCTACCTCGGTCTGACGCTGGCGCGGCCGCTGCTGCGGCGCGTCAACCCGTATTACACCGCGGTGCGCATGGAAGGCACCACGCCCGGTGCCAAGAACAGCGTCGTCAACTGGCTCGACCTGCACGAGGCGAAACTGCCCGCCGCCATCCGCAATTCGCTCGGCCAGCGCGCCGCCAAGGACCTGGCGCGGGCCGACGTCGAGAAGGCGTTCAGCGGCCGGCGCACCGGCTGGCTGGGCGTCACGGCGGGTGCCGGCATGGGCCTGTTGATCGCCCTGCTCTTCTGGATCGGGCCGGGCGACTTCTTCTTTCACCTGCGCCGGTCGTTCGCGCCGTCCCCGGCCACCGCGACGCGCACCACCTTGACCGTCGTGCAACCGGCGGGCGGCGACGCCACCGTCACCGCGGGCAAGCCGGTCAAGATCGCCATCGCGGTCGGCGGCAAGGTGCCCGACCCCGGCAGCACCACCGCCCTGATGCTGCATTACCGCTACGATCAGACCGACCCTTACACGACGCACTGGCTGCAAGCCGACGCCACCGGCGAGTGGGCGCGGTCGTTCTCGCCGCTCGAAGTGCGCGACGGTTTTTATTACAAGATCAGCGGCGGCGACGCCGAGACGCCCGAATACCAGATCAAGGTGCAGTCGTCGCCGCTCGTGAAGGAAGTCGAGGCAACCTACCACTACCGCGACTACACCGGCCGACTCGACGAGAAGCTGGCGCGCGTGAAGCCGCCGAAAATCGAAGTGTTGCGCGGCACCGAGGTGACGCTGCTCGTGCGCACCAACCGGACACTCAAAGACGCCCATATCGAGCTGGAAACCAAGGACGGCGCGGAACGCATCCCGGCGACGCTCGCGCCCAAGGACGCCCGCACGTTCTGGGTGCAGTTCGTGGTTGATCGTTCGGCGAGCTACCGCGTACACTTTACCTCGACCGACGGCGAGACGAATGTCGATGACGCGCCGCGGCCGCTGGTGGCGCTTCCCGACAACCCGCCCAACCCGGTTGAGTTGACCTCGCCGGGCAAGGACGTGGAACTGCCGGTAAACGGGCTGCTACCCCTTGAGGGGCTGACGCACGACGACATCGGCGTCAAAAACCTCACGCTGAAAATGCAGGTCGTGAAGGGCGTAACGCTCGAAGACCGGAAGTACCGCTCGGACGCGGAACTCAAGTTGGCCGGCGGCGGTTACCCGCGTGAGTTGAGTTACAAGGACACGATCGACCTGACGAAAGTCAAGACCGAGGGCGGCGGTGCCGTGCAACTCCAACCCGGCATGGAGTTGGAATACTGGCTGGAGGCCCGCGATGCCTGCGACTACCCGCAGCCGGACGTGAACGTCAGCCAGAGCAAGCATTACCTGGTGAAACTGCTGCCGCCGGAGACGGACCAGAAGAAGCAGCAAGACGAGCGCGACCGTGCCAAGGAAGAACAGAAGCAGCACGACCAGAAGCAGAACGCCGACTTGAAAAAAGAGGCCGACAAGCGTGAGGCGGAGAAGAAGAAGCAGGAAGAGGAGCAGAAAAACGCCGACCAGCAGGCCAACGGCGACAACAAGAAGCCCGATGAAAACGGCGACAAGGGTAACCAGGGCGAAAAGGCGAATCCGGACCAGGCCAAGAAGGACGACGACCTGCGCAAGCAGGCTGGCGAGATCCAGAAGAAGGCCGACGCGAAGCACGGCGACAAGAACGAAGAGAAGAGCCAACCCAAGGACGACCCGAAGCAGACGGGGGAGGCCAAAGGCGAGGGCCAGAAGGATCAGCCGAAACCCGGCGAAGGCAAGCCGGAGCCGAAGCAAGGTGACAAGAAGGAAGCCGGCGACGCCAAGGGTGCCGGCGAGCCGAAGCCGGGCGAGCAGCCGAGCCAGGACAAGCCCGAGGGTGCCGGCAACCCGATGGAGCAGAAGGGAACGCCCAAGAACGACGACGCCAAGCAGCCGAACGATACCAAGGGCGAGGCCAAGGAACAAGGCCCGCAGCAGCAGCGGCCGGCACCTTCCGAATCCAAGGAAGGGGGTTCGCCGGACCAGAAGCAGGGGGCATCGGCGAACAAGCCCGAAGCGGGTGACCCGAAGCAGTCCGGTGCCAAGGGCGAACCGAAACAGGGCGGGCCGAACGACCCCAAAGCAGACCAGCAGCCCGCGGCGGCGTCCAAAGCGAAGCCGGACGGTGCCGAGAAGTCGCAAGGAAAATCGGACGCCGGCGCCGGTTCCGACAACGCGCCGAAGGCCGAGAAAAAAGACGGCACTGGTGCCGGTTCGGCTGACAAGCCGGCGGGTGAGGAGAAGCCGGACGTGAAGAAGCCGGAGAACACCGACGTGGCGCGCGGCAACGGCAAGGGCGATCCGCAGAAGGGTGGGGCGGGTGGCGGCGGCGACTCCAAGGAAAACCAGCGGGACGCCACTAGCGAGGACGTGAAGAAGTTCGAGAAGGGCCTGGAAAAAGCCGACGCCAAGGAGCGAGAGAAGGCGGCGGACGAGTTGAAAAAGATTGAAAACCAGGCCAAAGACCCGAAGGCGCGTGAAGAGGCTGCCAAGGCTCTTCAGAAATGGAGCGACCAGCAGCGTGCCGACGCCCAGCCCGCTGAGGGGAAGGGGCCGCCGCAGGATCCGCAGAAGAACGACGTTGCGGGCAACAAGGAGAAGGGGCCAGGCGAACCGACCCCCGGCGAGCCCAAGCAGGATAAGACCAAGGGCGAGGTCGCCAAGGGGGACTCGAAAGAACGCGGCAAACCTGAAAAGTCCACCGACACGGCCAAGGGTGGTGAACCGCAACCGGGCGAGGCGAAAGAGCCGGGCACGGGCATGCCGGGCAGCGGCGACCGGAAAACCGACACGGTTCGCAACTCGAACCAGCCCGAACCGCCGCCGCTCAACGAGAAGGCCGATCCCGGCAAGGCCGGGGCGTTGCAGCTGGAAGACATTCGCAAAAAGCTCGACAAGGAGATGCTCGACGAGTTGAAGTGGACGGAGGAGGACAAGGAGCGGTTTCTCAAAGACCTGGCCGACGCGATGAAACGGCAAGAGGGCAAGGGCGAGAAGGTTGCCGCGCCGCAGAACACGGGTACGCTGCCGAGCATCGGGGCCAAGCGTGTGACCTCCGGCACCGTCACCGACGTCAACAGCCGCGACAAGCCGCTGCCGCCGCCGGAATACCGCAGCCCGTACGCAAACTTCCTCAAGGATTTGGGACAGGCGGAGAAGGATAAGAAGTGATTGCGTTCGTTGTCGCTGCCTGCGGCTCCTCGCCCGTCACGAAGACCCAACCATGACCTTCCCCCTGCGCTACCTCGCCCGCTTCGCGCCCAAGCAGGTCACCCACGTCTTCACCGACATCCTCGTCATCGGCGGCGGTATCGCCGGCCTTCGCGCCGCCCTGGAAGTTCCGGCGTCGATGCAAGTCCTCGTCATCACCAAGGACCGCATCCAGCAGAGTAACAGCAATTACGCGCAGGGAGGCATCGCCGGCGTCCTGTCGCCGGAGGACCGCTTCGAGAATCACATCGAGGACACGTTGACTGCCGGGGCCGGCCTGTGCGACCGGGCCATCGTCGAGTTGGTGGTGCGCGAAGCCCCCAAGGAAATCAACGAACTGATTAACCTCGGCACCCACTTCGACGAGGAGGGCGGACAACTCGCCCTGACGCGCGAGGGCGGCCATAGCCACCGCCGCATCGTCCACGCCCTCGGCGACGCCACCGGTTTCGAGGTGATGCGCGCCGTCATCGCCCGCGCCCAGCAGACGCCCAACGTCACGCTCTGGGACCGGACGTTCACCATCGACCTGCTGACGCACGAGGGCCGTTGTGTCGGCGCACTGGCGCACCGCAAGGGCCGCGGCAAGTTCCTTATTTGGGCCAAGCAAACGGTCCTGGCCAGCGGCGGCTGCGGCATGATTTACCGCGAGACGACCAACCCGCCCGTGGCGACCGGCGACGGCATGGCGGCTGCCTACCGTGCCGGGGCGCAGTTGCGTGACATGGAATTCATGCAGTTCCACCCGACGGTCCTTTACGTCGCCGGCTCGGCGCGCTACCTCGTCAGTGAGGCGGTGCGCGGCGAGGGGGCGTACCTGCGCGACAAGAACGGCGTGCGCTTCATGCCGGAAGAGGACCCGCGCGGCGAACTGGCCCCGCGCGACGTGGTGGCGCAGGCGATCGTCCGTCGGATGGAGCGAACGCAACACCCCAACGTCTACCTGGACCTGTCGCACCTCGACCCGGCGCGGGTGCAGCTACGATTTCCGGGCATCGCGAAGGTGTGCCAGGATTTCGGCCTGGACATCACGACCGATCCGATCCCGGTACGGCCGGGCGCGCACTACATGGTCGGCGGCGTGACGGTGGACGCGCAGGGCCAAACGACGCTGCCCGGCCTGTGGGGCGCGGGCGAAGTGACTTCCAGCGGCCTGCACGGCGCGAACCGGCTGGCGTCGAACAGTCTGCTAGAAGGGCTAGTCTTCGGCGCCTTGTGCGGCCGCGGCGCGGCGGCGGCGGCGGCCTCGATGCCCGACACTTTCCAGGCGCCGCCGGTGCAGGGCTGTTTCGAGCCGAACAACGCCGGCACGCTGGATTTGCCGGACTTGACGAACGCGCTGCGCAGCTTGATGGTGCGCAACATGGGCATCGTCCGCGAGAAGAACGGCCTACGCGAGGCGGAACGGCAAGTGTCGTTCTGGTGCCGATACGTCCTGCGGCGCGAGTTCTCCACACGGCCCGGCTGGGAGTTGCAAAACCTGCTGACGGTGGCGCGCCTCATGATCTGGTCGGCGCTCCAGCGCACCGAGTCGCGCGGCACGCACTTCCGCTCCGACTACCCCGCGCGCGACGACGCCTGGTTGCGCCACGTCGCCTGCCCACCGACGCTAGAAGATCGGGTGTCGGGCGTCGGGCGTCGGGCGTCGGAAGAGGGAAAATAAATAGCTGTTAGCTGTCAGCTATTAGCTGTCAGCCAATTCCGACACCCGACGCCCGACACCCGACACCCGATCTTCGTGTGGTAAGATAGAGGGGTGAAGCGCGAATACGACGTTTGGCCCTGAGCCGGCAGGCTGCAGGGCTGTTTTGTTGTTGCGGGAGTGCCATGAAACGCATTCAGATCTACGACACGACCTTGCGCGACGGCAGCCAGGGCGAGGGCGTCAACTTCTCGCTGCAAGACAAGCTGAACATCACCCAGCGGCTCGACGACCTCGGCATCGATTACGTCGAGGGAGGCTACCCGTTGTCGAACCCCAAAGATTTCGAGTATTTCCAGAGCGTCCGCCATTTGACACTCAAACACACCAAGGTCGCGGCGTTCGGCATGACCCGGCGCAAGGGCGTGGCGCCGGCGGAAGACACCTGCCTCAAGGCACTCGTCGATGCCCAGACGCCCGTGGTCACGATCGTCGGCAAGACGTGGGACGTGCAGGTGCTGGAGGTGCTGAACACGACGCTGGAAGAAAACCTACGCATGATCGCGGACTCGGTGGCCTTCTGCAAAGCCGCGGGCCGCGAGGTCTTCTACGACGCGGAACACTTTTTCGATGGCTACAAGCGCAACCCGGAGTACGCGCTGCAAACACTGCGGGCCGCCCAGGACGCCGGCGCGGCGGTCGTCGTCCTGTGCGACACCAACGGCGGCAACCTGCCCGAAGAGATTGCCGCCGCGACCGAGGCGGTGCGCCAGGCGCTCCGGGTCGAGCTGGGCATTCATTGTCACAACGATTGCGACGTGGCCGTGGCCAACACGCTGGCGGCCGTCACGCGCGGGGCGACGCAGGTGCAGGGCACGATCAACGGCATCGGCGAACGTTGCGGCAACGTGGACCTCGTCAGCGTCATCGCGAACCTGGCGTTGAAGCGCGGCTACGGCGTGCTGGCCGACGGCAGTTTGGCCAAGCTGACGGAGGTGTCACGCTACGTCTTTGAAACGGCGAACATGAACTTCCGCGCCGGCCAGCCGTTCGTCGGCGCCAGCGCCTTCGCACACAAGGGCGGCATGCACACCCACGCCGTCGCCCGCAACGCCAGCAGTTACGAGCACATCGACCCGGCACTCGTCGGCAACGAACGTCGTATCCTCGTCAGCGAACTGTCCGGCCAATCGACGATCCTGGCGAAGACGACGAAGTACGCCATCCGCGACGATCGCGCGTTGATGCAGAAGATTTTGACGCAGGTGCAGGAGTTGGAGAATTCCGGCTACGAGTTCGAAGCGGCGGAGGCGTCGTTCGACCTAATCGTGAAGAAGGCGGCGGGGCTGTACCGGCCGTGGTTCGAGCGGTTGGGCTACCGCGTCAACATCGAGACGGGCCGCGACGGTTCGCCGCCGATCACCGAGGCGACCGTGAAGATGCGCGTCGGCGACAAGGAACGGCACGAGGTCAGCGAAGGCGACGGCCCGGTCAACGCGCTGGACGGCGCGCTGCGCAAAGCGCTGCAACCGTCCTACCCCCGGCTTGCGGAAATGCACCTGGCCGATTACAAGGTACGCGTGGTAAATGCCCGCGCGGAGACGGCGGCGCGGGTGCGGGTCGTGATCGAGTGGCGCGACAAGGAAGCCGTCTGGGGCACGGTGGGCGTCAGTGAGAACATCGTCGAAGCAAGCTGGCTGGCGCTGGTGGACAGTTTTGAATACAAGCTGTTCAAGGACCACGAAACGCCGGCGAACTGAGGAGGGCGCGACATGAGTACCGTCGTCGAACCGAAACAATCCGAACAGCCCTGGGAGGCCGACCCGTGGCGCTACGGCTGGCGCTACGTCGAAGAGCAGCAGCCCGACGGCACGGTCCGCTCGAAACAAATCCCGCTGACCGAGTTGGATATTCTGCACCCTCAGGAAGAAGATTTCATCATGAATAATCCCGCACACGACCGGGATTGCGACGTGTTAAAACAGGCTCTGTGGAGCCGGGTCAAAGACCGGCCGGGGGTCGTTGTGTTGCGGGATTGCCGGGTGGATTGGGGCGTCGAAGGGATCGAGGCGCACGGGCCGGATGCGGTGGTACTCGAAGGGGTTGACGAATGGGACCCGACCGGCGGAACGTTTTACCTCGCCGCGCACCAGGCGCGGCCCGTCCTGGCGGTCGAAATCACGTCGCCGAGCACCCGCGGCAACGACCTCGGCGTGAAGGTGGACGAGTATTATCGTGCCGGCATCCCGCTCTATGTGATCGTGGACGCTCGGGTTGTCAACGGGGCGCGCACAATGCGGATCATCGGCCGCCAGGCCACGAAAACCGGTTATGCAATCCTGCCGCTCGACGCCCACGGTCGGCTCTGGCTCGAACCGGTCGGTCTGTGGCTCGGCGCGGAGGAGGGGCAACTCGTTTGTACGGACGCCCAGGGCAAGCGGTTGGGTGTGTACCTGGAAATGGAGCAAGAAGCCGCGGCCGCACGAGGACAAGTCGAAACCGCCATTGCCCGAGCCGAAACCGCACAACAACAAGCCGTAGCCGCCATTGCCCGAGCCGAAACCGCCCAACGACAAGTCGCAGCCGCACAACAACAAGTCGCAGCCGCAATTGCCCGCGCCGAGGCCGCACGAGGGGAAACCGAAACCGCACGAGGGGAAACCGAAATCGCACAAAGACATACCAGGACCGCCATTGCCCTCGCCGAGGCCGCCATTGCCCGCGCGGACGCCGAGAAAGCCCGTGCCGCTGTCATGCAGACTGAAAATGAAGCCCTGCAAAAGCGCCTTCTCGAATTGGAGGCCGAATATCGCAAGCGCCAGAACCCTCCATCTTGAGCAGGTTCGGCAAAAAGGGGGTTAGAAAGGCTGCGGACCTGAACCGATGCGCAGGCTTTCCCGGACGCCCTTACGGCGCGCCCTTGAGGAACACGATGCCCAGCGGCGGCAGCGTCAACACCAGCGAAAACGGCTGGCCGTGCCAGGGCTGTAACTCCGCCTGCATGCCGCCGCGGTTGCCCTTGCCGCCGCCCCAATACGACTCCGAGTCGCTGTTGAGCAACTCCTTCCAGAAGCCGCCGTAGGGCACGCCGACGCGGTAGCCTTCTCGCAACACGGGCGTAAAGTTGCACGCCACCAGCACGCGCTCCGCCGTCGTCGTCGATTTGCGCAACCACGAAATGACGCTTGCCGCCGCGTCGTGGCTGTCCACCCACTCGAAACCGCTCCAATGGCAGTCGCCCTCGGTCAGCGCCTTTTCTTGCCGGTAGACGCGGTTCAAGTCCGCCACCCAGCGCAGGATGCCCGCGTGCTGCGGGTAGTCCGCCTGGTGCCAGTCCAAACTCACGTCGTGATTCCACTCGCCGCCCTGGCCCCACTCGTCGCCCATGAACAGCAGCTTTTTGCCCGGCTGGCCGAACATGTAGCCGAATAACAGCCGCAGGTTCGCGAACTTCTGCCAGTCGTCGCCAGGCATCCGCGACAGCAGCGACCCCTTGCCGTGGACGACTTCGTCGTGCGACAGCGGCATCACGAAGTTCTCGTGATAGGCGTAGATCATGCGGAAGCGCATCTCGTCGTGATGGTACTGGCGGTGGATCGACTCGCGGCTGAAATACAGGAGCGTGTCGTGCATCCAGCCCATGTCCCACTTGAGGCCGAAGCCCAGACCGCCCACGTACGTCGGCCGCGACACCATCGACCAGGCCGTCGATTCTTCCGCGATCGTCTGCACGTCCGGGTAGTTGCGGTAGACCTCCTCGTTGAAGCGGCGCAGGAAGCCGATTGCCTCGATGTTCTCGTTGCCGCCGTACTTGTTGGCGACCCATTCGCCTTGTTTGCGCGAGTAGTCGAGGTACAGCATCGACGCGACGGCGTCCACGCGCAGGCCGTCGATGTGGTACTGGTCCAGCCAGAACAGGGCGCTGCTGATGAGGAAGCTGCGCACCTCGTGCCGGCCGTAGTTGAAGATGGCGCTCTTCCAGTCCGGGTGAAAGCCCTGCTGCGGGTCGGCGTGCTCGTACAGGTGGGTGCCGTCGAAATAGCCTAGACCGTGTTCGTCGCTCGGAAAGTGTGAGGGCACCCAGTCGAGGATGACGCCGATGCCGTGCTGGTGCAGGTGGTCGATCAAATACATCAAATCCTGCGGGTTGCCGTAACGGCTCGTCGGCGCGAAGTAGCCGGTCGTCTGGTAGCCCCAGGAGGCGTAAAACGGGTGCTCGGTCAGCGGCATGAACTCGACGTGGGTGAAGCCCATGTTCTTGACGTGGGCGGCGAGCTTGTGGGCGGCTTCCCGGTAGGTCAGCGAACGGTTGCCGTCTTCGGGCACGTGCATCCACGACCCAAGATGCACTTCGTAGGTGGACATGGGGGCCGTGAGCGCGTGCCGCTCCTTTCGGTGGGCCATCCACTCCTGGTCGTTCCAGGTGTAGTCCATGTTCCAGACGATGGAGGCGGTGCGCGGCGGCACCTCGTGGTAGAAGGCGTACGGGTCCATCTTATCGACGCGGTAGCCGTTGCTGTGCGAGGCGATGTGGTACTTGTAGGTGGCCCCGTGGCCGATGCCGGGGATAAAGCCGGCCCAGATGCCGGACGACCCCTGCGCGTGGAGGGGATGGCGGTCCTTGCTCCAACCGTTGAAGTCACCCATGACGAAGACGCCGGACGCGCCCGGCGCCCACACGGCGAAGGAGGTGCCCTTAACACCATCGACAGTCCGCGGGTGGGCGCCCATCTTGTTGTAGAGGCGGAAGTGGCTGCCCTCGTTGAACAGGTACAGATCGTGCTGGGTCAACTCACCGCTGTCGCGCGGGACGGGGGGCGCGGCGGGAACCTGGGGCGCGGCTTGTCCAGGGCTGGCGGTGACGGTGTCGGTCGGGGTCTTCATGAGAGGTCCTGACGAGTAGCAACACGGGCGAGCGTTCCTCTCTTATTCTCTAGGGAAATGGGGGGGGTTGGCTAGAAGGGATCGGCCGGGTAGCCGGCGCAAGCCGTGAGCGGTCAACGGCCTGTGCGGGTGACGCGGGTTGTGCGCCGGCGGCACGCGCGGCCTTTCCCGCATTCTTCCCCTGGCCAGTCTTTGCGGCGTGTCATTAACTGAGTCTGCGGGGCATTGGACCGTTCGCCAGCCGGTCGTGCCGGTCTCCGGAGTGTGCCGTGCCGACTGCCCGTCTCCGCCTCTCGTCGTTGTGGGTCTCCCAGGCCAGCCGTGCCGTCGCTGATTGGTGCTTGCGCATCGCCGCCGTCGTCGCGCTGGCCCTCCGGGCAGGCAGCATCTCCGACGGCCCGGCATGGCAGTCGGCCTGGCAACTCGCCACCGTCGCGTTCATCGCGCCGTTCATCCTCCTGGCACCGTTCAACGGCTACCTCAGCAACAGCCTGCCGCGCCGTCGCGTCCTGGTCGCGACGGCGGCGTTCATCGTCGTCGTAGTGCTGCCGTTCGCGTTTATCCCTCCTATCGGCGGCCAATGGGTGTGGCTTCTGTCCGTGACGGCGTTTGCGGCCGCGGTCTACCAACCGGCCCGCTACGCCATGCTGCCGGCGGCGGCGGACGACAGCCGGCTGCCGCTGCCGCGCGTCAACGGCTGGATGGAAATGGGTTCGTCCGCCGCGATCCTCGTCGGCATCTTGCTCGGCCTGTATTTCAGCGCACCGACCGACGACGACCTGATCCTGCCCGCCTTCCAACCGGAGTTAGCTGGCGTGCTTGTGGGCCTGAACGCGCTGTGTCTGGCGACGGCGTGCTTCGCGTCGTTCCCGTCCGACCGCGTGCGGCCCGAACCCGTGCGTCACGCCGTCGCCGGCTTTTTCCAGGACGTGTGCCGCATCGGTCGCGAGCGCACGGCATTGGGCAGCCTGCTCGGCCTGGCGGGCTTTCAGGCACTGGTAACGGCGGGTTCCGGCGTGCTGCTGGCGGGTGCGCTCACTTCCGGCTTGGACCACCCCGGCGAGCTGCTGCGGGCGCTGTTGCTGGTCGGCGGCGGGGCCGTTGCCGGCTGTGCGGTGGCGAGCTGGCAGGCGCACCCGTTCCGCAACCTCGGCCTGGTGCCGATCGCCGCGGCGGGCTTGTTGCTCGCGCTCGTCTGGGGCGGGTTGGAGCTGGGGCTGGAGCCGATCCTGCCGGCGGCGCCCGCGTTTCTCCTGGGATTCACGGGCGCGCTGGTCAACGTGCCGTTGCGCTCGGCGTACCTGGCCGCGGTGCCGGCCGACGCGCGCGGCAACGGTACGGCGGTCATGAACACCGCGATTTACGTCCTGACCGCGCTGTTGGCGCTGCTGCTGTACGGCCTGACGCGCGCCGAGGTGCTGCCGACGGCGTTCGCCCAGTTCGGCTTTCTGGCCCTGGCGGCCGCGGCCGCGGCGGGGCTGGCGGTTTGGCTCCTGTTCCGCGCCACGATCGAGGCCCTCCTGGAATGGATCGTCTGGCCGTTTTACCGGATTCGGGCGCACGGCCCCGGCGCGGACCGCATGCCGACGCGCGGGCCGCTCCTGATCGTGTCCAACCACACCGCGTACGCCGACCCGTTTTGGATCGGCAAGATCGCACCGCGCGCCATCGTGCCGATGATGACGAGCGTGTTTTACGACTTGCCGTTTATCCACTGGTGCATGGTCCACGTCGTCGGTGCCGTCCGCGTCGAGGCGGCGGCCTTCCGACGGGAAGCCCCGGAGTTGCAAGAGGCGGTCGCCCTATTGCGCCAGGGCAAGTGTTTGGTGATCTTCCCCGAAGGCCGGCTGCGCTCCCGTGCAGACGTGCTGCTCCGTCCCTTCGGGCAAGGCGTCTGGCACATCCTGCGCGAAGTGCCGGAAACGGTCGTGGTGGTCATTTGGATCGAGGGCGGTTGGGGCAGCTTTTCCTCGCGTTGCAACGGGCCGCCATTGAAAAACAAGCACATGGACTTCTGGCGGCACATCGACATCGGCGTCGGCGTGCCGGCCCCCCTCGCGCCGGAATTGTTGCAAGACCATCGCAGCACGCGCGAGTACCTGCACGCGGCGTGTCTGGCGTGTCGTCCGTATATTGGCGAGCCGGGAGCGTAAGGGGTGTGGCAAATGTTTCGGGACCGTGGGGTGGTCGCCGGGGGAGTCGTCCGCCACGCCGCGCGAGCCAATGGTTGTCTAACCGCGACCCCTTTGGATGACGACCGGGCCTGTCCGACCCTAGCCAAGCCAATCAACATATGGCGAGGGTCGAACCGCTTTTGCGCAAACGCTCTGCGCAAGACAGC
>JBBRLG010000173.1:0-12724 GCA_038231495.1 Gemmatales bacterium
GGCCGGCCTCCGCTACCTCGACGTGGGCGGCGGCCTCGGCGTCGATTACGACGGCTCGCAGACCGACTTCGAGTCGTCGATGAATTACACGTTGCAGGAGTACGCCAACGACGCCGTCTTCCGCATCAAGAGCGTCTGCGACGAGTCCGCGGTGCCGCACCCGACGATCATCTCCGAGTCGGGCCGGGCGGTGGTGGCCTACCACAGCCTGCTGGTTTTCGACGTGCTGGGCGTGTCGAACTTCGACCGCCACCAGATGCCGCCGGAGGTGCCCGCCGACGCCCCGCAGCAGGTGGCCGACCTGTTCGCCCTGCACCATGACCTCAAGAAAAAGAACCTGTCCGAAAGCTACCACGACGCCGTGCAGGCCGTGGACGAGGCGCTGAACCTGTTCAACGTCGGCTCGCTGACGATCGAGATGCGTGCCCTGGCCGAGCGCCTCTTCTGGGCGGTGTGCGGCAAGATCCTCAAGTTCGTCCGCGAGTTGGACTACGCCCCGGAGGAACTGCAAGGTCTCGAAACGCTGCTGTCGGACACGTACTTTTGCAACTTCTCGATCTTCCAGTCGATGCCGGACAGCTGGGCGATCAAGCAGTTGTTCCCGATCATGCCGATCCACCGCCTGAACGAGGTGCCGACGCGCCGCGGCGTGCTGGGCGACATCACCTGCGACTCGGACGGCAAGATCGACCAGTTCATCGACCTGCGCGACGTGCGCAACACGTTGCAGTTGCACCCGGTGACGCACGGCGAGCCGTATTATCTCGGCGCGTTCCTGTTGGGCGCGTACCAGGAGATTTTGGGCGATTTGCACAACCTGTTCGGCGACACGAACGCGGTCCACATCAGCCTGGACGACAACGGCGAAGTGAACGTGGACGACGTGATCAAGGGCGACACGGTGCGCGAGGTGCTGGCGTACGTGCAGTACAACGGCGAGACGCTGCTGGCCCGGCTGCGCAAGGACGTGGAAAAGGCCGTGCGCACGGGTAAAATATCGCTGGCGGAATCGCGGCAGTTGTTGCGCTTTTATGAAAACGGGTTGGACGGGTATACTTATTTGGAAGAGCCATGAGATTACGCGACGTACACAGCCTGAGTTTGGCGACTTCGACGGCCCTTTCGGACTACTATGTGGCGAATTTCATCGCACCGCTGCAAGTCATACGTATTCTCAACGGGGTGGGCGTCCGTTTCATGCTCGTCGGCCTGCACGGCCTGGGGGGGTGGATGCAAAAGCCACGCACCACGCAGGACGTGGACGTTCTGGTCGCGACCCGCGGGCACAAGAAGGCGGTGAACGCCCTGCTCGCGGCATTTCGACACCTGGTTGCGGAAGACCAGGAGGTTGTGACTCGGCTGCGCGACCCGGAAACGGAGTTGGTGCTGATCGACGTGATGAAACCGAACCAACCGCTGTTTCGGGAAGCCATCAAGCACGCATATCCGGTAACGTCCGAGGGACAAACTTATAACATTCCGACGCTGGAAGCCGCCCTGGCGATGAAGTTCGCGCCCTTAATCAACCAGAACCGCTACCAGGCGGATCGCTTTCAAGACGCCCACGACTTCATGCACATCATCAAATCCAATCCCGACATCGATCTACGCCAGCTGGCAACGTTTGGCGAGTTGGTCTACAATGGCGGCGGTGCCGAGATCGTGGAAATGGTCCGCAAAGTCCGCGCGGGTGAAAGGCTGATCTTTTGACCGCCGCTTGCGGCTTTGCGAGCGGACCGCTCCCTCGCAAAGCCGCAAGCGGCTCTGAAAGAACCTGTCGTCCGCGGCGAGAAGATGGAATGCCCGACCTGTCCGTCACCCTGGGCCGCCTGCGCCTGCCCAACCCGATCCTGGTCGCGTCCGGCACGTTCGGCTACGCGCGGGAGATGGCCGGCGTCGTCGATTTCGCCAAACTAGGCGGCATCATCCCCAAGACGGTCACGCGCCAACCGCGCGTCGGCAACGCGCCGCCGCGCACCGTCGAAACCGCGTCCGGCATGCTCAACGCCATCGGCCTCGACAACGACGGCATCGACCATTTCTTGCACCACCACTTGCCGTATTTACGCACGCTGCCCGCCCCCGTCATCGGCAACATCGCCGGCAAGACCGAGCACGAGTTCGTCGAGATGGCCGCTATGCTGGGTAGTGACTCCGGCCTGGCCGCGCTCGAATTGAACCTGTCGTGTCCCAACGTCAGCGGCGGCGTCGATTTCGCGACCGACGCCGAGGTCACGCGCCGCGTGGTCAGCGGCGTCCGGGCCGTATGCCCGCTGCCGTTGATCGCGAAGCTGACGCCCAACGTCACCGACCTGGTGCCGATCGCCCGCGCCGCCGCCGAGGCCGGGGCGGACGCGGTGTCGCTGGTGAACACCTTCGTGGGCCTGGCCATCGACTGGAAGCGCCGGCGGCCGATCCTGGGTAACGTCACCGGCGGCCTGAGCGGCCCGGCAATCAAGCCGTTGGCCTTGCGGCTGGTGTGGCGCGTCGCCCAAAACGTCAAGGTCCCGATCGTCGGCGTCGGCGGCATCGCGACCATCGACGACGTGATGGAGTTTCTGGTCGCCGGGGCCAGTGCGGTGCAACTGGGGACGGTCAACTTCTACGACCCGACGGCGTCGGTACGCATCGTGGGCCAACTGCCGGAGGCGCTGGCCCACCTCGGCGCGGCGAGCGTGAGCGAAGTGGTCGGCACGTTGCGGTAGCGGACGCAGCAACCTCTTGGAGCGTTCCTTTTCTATTCGCGTCAAGAGGCGTCGCGATGGCCGACTTCGACATCAGTTTCAAAATCGCCGCGCACACCTCCGGCCGCGAGTTGTGCCAATTGGCCGGTCTTCACTGCGACGTCTGGGAACCGATCGGCGATACGCTGCAAACCACCGAACGCCTTGCCGACCGCGCCTTCCGCGCTCGACAAAGTGGCGAGGCGTTCGTCATCTATTTTGAAGCGTACACCAGTTGGCGCGCGGACGCCCGCTGGAACATCCTTTCCAAGAGCGCGCTCCTTTCCGAGCGCGAACAGCTGCCGACGCGCACCCTTGTCTTCATCCTGACGCCGGAGCGCTATCGGGAGCAGCATGGGACGTTCCGTCTGGAAGTGGCAGGCGAACCGACGCAGCAGGTGTGGTTCCGCGAAATCTGCCTCTGGCGCGAACAACCGCAACCGTGGTGGGAATCCGTGCCCGGTTTGATGGCGTTGTACCCGTTGTGCGCTCACCACCGCCCGGCCGCGGAGGCGATCCAGTTCGCAACCCAAACCATCGCCGCGCGGGTGCCGCAGACTTCGGCGCGCGCCGATCTCCTGGCGGCGCTGAGCATCTTTGGTACACTGGTGTATCCCGATCTGGACGTACGAAATCTCATCGGAGTGGAGCTAATGCGCGAATCGAAGTTCCTGCAACAAATTGAGGACGAGGCCGGGACTGCTGCCGAACTCAAACGCGCCCGGCTCGACGTGCTCCAAGCGCTCGAAGTGCGGTTCGGCCCGGAAGCGGCTGCGGAGTTCGCGGATGCGCTCAACAGCATCACGGACGTGGAGCAACTGTCGGAACTCCATCGGCTGGCGATCAAGAGCCGCGGACTCGCCCCGTTCCGCCGGGCGTTGTCACGCTTGGCGGGGGCCAATAACCTCCCTTCATAAATCAGCGGTTTGGTATCGCGGGACCACTCAGATCAAGGAAAGGAGCGCTCATGTCCACTATCGTTGCCGACCTCTTGACCGCGGAGGAATTTCGCCTCGCGCCCGACAACGGACTTCCCGTGGAACTGGTGAAAGGAGTCGTGGTCGAAATGTCGTTGCCTACCCCGCGCCACGGTCAGATTTGTGCCAAGGCCACAAGGCTTCTGGGGAACTTCGCCGACGAAAACGACTTCGGACACGTCGTCAGTAACGACGCCGCGGTCATCACGCGCCGCGGGCCGGACACCGTGCGCGGACCGGACGTCGCGTACTACAGTTATCAGCGGGTGCCGCGCGGGCCGCTGCCCATCGGCTACATCGACGTGCCGCCCGAACTCGCCGTCGAAGTGCGTTCGCGTTCCGACCGTTGGCCGCTCATCTTGCAAAAAGTCGGCGAGTACCTGAACACCGGCGTGGCGCTCGTCTGCGTCCTCGACGACGAGACGGCCACCGCTTTCCTTTATTCGATCGAGCGCGCGCCCCGGACCGTAACGAGCGACGGCGAACTCGACCTGTCCGAGGTGCTGCCGGGTTTTCGCGTGCCGTTGCGCCGGTTCTTCGAGTGAAACGGCAACGCAAGGGCGGGAACAGGCGGTTAACAGGCAAGCAGGGGCGTAACCGTTCACCGTCATCAACTTCTCCCCCCCTTACGAAGGGGGGGCAGGGGGGGTGAAGAGCGCCAGTGGTTGGTCGGGGCGCGCGCTCCACCCCCCCATAGGCATCAAGTTAAGGACGCTCGACCGGAAATTGCTTACCGGGCTTGCCCAGAGTGGCGACGAAAACTGCCTGGCTTCGCCAAACT
This sequence comes from Gemmatales bacterium, assembly GCA_038231495.1. Lineage (GTDB taxonomy): Bacteria > Planctomycetota > Planctomycetia > Gemmatales > Gemmataceae > JBBRLG01. Next base: position 4,482 of record JBBRLG010000173.1, read on the forward strand.
GACACTCGGGGCCGCTCCGACGGCCTTAACTTGATGCCTATGGGGGCGCGCGCTCCACCCCCCTACCCCCCTTCGTAAGGGGGGGAGTGAACGGTTACGCAGGGGCGTGCCAGATTATCACCGTAATCTGGCACGCCTCTGTCTTTCATGACCCACGGAAGCTGAGCGCGGACGACCCGGTGTTACTCGTGGAAAATAAGACTCCGCGAATCGAGGTTGCTGAGCAACATTTCCTCGTCGTCGGTGTACACGCCGACGGCGATGAGGATCGTCCCGTCCTGGGTCGGCTTGTTCGTCGCATCGAGGGTGACGGTACGAGTCCAGCTTTTCATGTCGCCCGCCACGTCCGCGATCAAATCAATCGGCACCTCGTTGCCGGCCGTGTTGTAATAGAAGACCTTGAGCCGGACGACGTTAGTGACCGGGCCGGGGCCAGGTCCAGGACCGGGTCCAGGGCCCGGGCCGGGACCGCCGCCGCCTAAATTGCATGACCCACTCACGGTGAAGGTCGTGGTGACGTTGGCGTCCTTGAGGGGGCTTAAAATTTTTGCCGACAACAAGGCCGTGACGTCCACTTTCGCATCGTACTTCATGAAAACACTCCTGGACTCGTTAGGGTTCGGTTTTAACACGCTGCAGGGTAACGTTGCGGAAGGAAGCCGCACTGTTGTAAACGTATAGCCCGATCGGGCCCCGCGTCTGGGGGTCGAAGGTGTAACCCTTCATGTCGGGCGAGACCCTTGGGATGTCGCCGGCGCACCGAACGAACTCCTGCGGGGTGACCGCGCCGGCGGGTTCCGCCTTGCCGTTGTCGTCGTCGTCGATCCAGTACACGGTCAGACCGCGGGGGCTGACGTGAATCTCGAGCGTCCGCCAAATCCCCGGCCCGCCCCGCCAGGGGGGCGGGACATAAAACAGGCCGTTATCAACCAGTTGCCGGTGGTCGAACGGTTCGAGGCCGGGCTGCGGCGAGAAATAGTGGAAGGTCGTTTGGACCCGGCTCCCCGCCACGCCGTTGGGGCCGGTTCTTTCGTGAGCTATTTGGCCGATATCGGCAAAGCCGACTACGTAGCAACAGGGCCGCGGCGCCGACGGCTCCGGCCCTCGGTAGTCGAAGTAAACGCCGACGTAGCCGTCACTGGCGGTGTCCTCGTGCCGGACCTCCGCCCGCAGAATGAAGGCGGGCGGCGGGTCGTGCCACAACTCGACCAAACCCGTCGACAGCGTGCTGACAAAAAACTCCCGGTCGCCCTCGGTGGAGACCTTGGTTCGTTCTTGCCCTTGCCCCCAGCCGAAGTGGGCCGGCGGCCCCAGAGCGGACACCAGGGTGACGAGCTTGCCGTCGTTCAGATCCCGGCGGATTTGATCCTGCGCCCGCTGCGGGTTGGTGACGTAACCGGCGACGCCCCACAACACCAGGGCCGCCGCCGTCAGCAGACCCACCACGGCGACGGCCCGTCGGCGGCGGACGCCGCGCAGCAGCTGCCGCCGCCAAGACTCGCGCAGTGCTTTCGGCGCTTGCCCCTGCCGGCAACGCGCCAGGTCGTCGGCCAACTCCGCCGCGGTCGCGTAGCGGTGCACGGGATCCTTCGCCAAACATTGCAGTATAACCGCCTCCAGCCCGCGGTCGAGTTTCGGCACCAGGGTGCGCGGCGGCAGCGGCGTCTTGTCGCACACCGACTTGGCGTAGTTGCCGCCGAACGGCCGCTGGCCCGTCAGCATTTCGTACAGGATCACGCCCAATGCCCACACGTCGGTCCGCCGGGTGATCGCCTCGCGGTCGCCGCGAAATTGCTCCGGTGCCATGTAGGGCGGCGTCCCCAACAGGCCCCCGCTGAGGGACAGCGTTATGTGCCCGGTCGCGGGCTGCCCCGGTCCGAATTCCACCGTCTCCTCCGCGTCGTCGCCGAAGAGTTTGGCCAGGCCGAAGTCGCTGACGCGCGGCCGGCCCTGCTCGTCCAGCAGGATGTTCGCCGGCTTCAAGTCCCGGTGCAGCACTCCCTGATCGTGCGCGTAATGCACTGCCCGCGCCACCTGCTCCACCAAAAGTGCCGCCCCCTTCGGGTCGGCCGCGTACCGCGCCAGACTGTCGGCCAGGCTGCCGCCCGCGACCAGTTCCATGACGAAATACGGCTGCCCCCGGTTGAACTCGGCCTCGTACACCGGCACCAGGTAGTCGTGCTTCAAGCGGGCCAGCAGCCGCGCCTCCTGCGCGAAGCGCCGGGCCACGTGCGCCGGGATGTCCGGGCCGCCGCGCATGACCTTCACCGCCACTTCGCGACCCAACTCCTCTTGCCAGGCGCGATAAACCACGCCCATGCCGCCCTTGCCCAGCTCGCCGCGCATCGCGTAACCGGGGATCGCCGGCGGCGCGTCCGGGCCGGCGTAGTGCCCGGTGATGGTGTCCCCTGCCGAGAACACCTCGAACTGCCGTAACAACTCGGTACGCCGGCGCAGCTCGGCCAGGCCTTCCGGCCAGTCGGGGCAGAGTTCGTCCGGCGTGACGGGCCGGCCGGTCCGCCAGGCGGACTCCCATTCCATCAACAGGTCATCGACCCGGTGCAAATCAAGCATAGGAATTCTCGCAAGACGGCGTTGCTCCCTACCCGTAAGAACGGAAGCCGGGACGGCAACGGCTCAACCGTTGCCATTTTTTTCGGAAACGACCGGCAGACGGCCGCCGAGTGCTGCCATCAGGCTCAGCCGGGCCTGTTGCCAGCGGCGCTTGACGGTACTCACGGAAACGTCCAGGAGTGTGGCCGCCTCCTCCTGCGTCAGGCCGTGATACCACAGCAGATCGACGACCTCGCGCTCGTCGTCGGCCAGCTGAGCCGCCTGCTCGTGGAACGCGCCCCAGTCGGCCGGGGACAGAACGCCGTCGGACGAGTCGGGTGCCGCCGGTTCCGGGACGCCGCCGACTCCGTCCGGCAAACCGGGCGGCGGCGTGGCGTGGTTGGCTCCGACGCCGTGCGGCCCGAAGTAATGGCGCACGAGGTCAATCAAAACGTGGCGGATGTTGACCGCCGTCAGCCGCAGGAAGTCGCGGACCAGGCGGACCTCGACCCGGTCGAGCAGGTGATCGACCCGGAGTAAGACGCGTTGGAGGACGTCGTCGGTCTGTTCCCAGCGGCGCAGGTGGGGATAGCGGGCGAGCATCCGCCCGGTGAGTTTGCGGATGCGGTTCTGGGCGTGGCGCAGCAGCTCGTCGCGTGCCGCCGGTTCGCCGGCGCGGAAGCGGTCGAGACAGCCTTGCAGGTAGGTGGTGGTCGTCTGCGCGGTCACGGCAACGGACCTCTGGGAACGAACCGGTATTAACGGATTACGTTAGTACCGTATCCGACCGTTTGGCCGTCGCCAAGTAAAATCGGTTGCGAAATGGGTGTGTTGGGCTTTATTACCTCGGCATGAAAGTTCCGCACGCCCGACTGTTCCCAAAGGGACCCTTGCCAAACTCACCCTTGCCACCCCTTTTCGCCGACCTTTGCCAGGCTTTTGGCAAGGGTATAACAGCACCGCTGTTTGCTCGTGACGGTCGCTGCGTGCCAAAATCCGACCCTTGCCAAGTTTGTTGCGCTTGGCAAGGGTGGTCGAGTGGGCGCTGCCGCGCGGACCAATAGGACGCAACCGGCAGCCCGGTCGGGTAAGGGTCGTGGTCCCGAAACCGCACGATTGGCACAAGCAAGGGGGGCGCAACTTACAGGCCGGGGTAATAGAAAAGCCTGCTGTCAATAAAATGCGTTCGTCAGAGCCGCGACCGTAAGGGAGCGGGGAACCCCCACCGAGCTTGGGAACGCGACGTATAGGCTCGTATTAACTGTTTCCGGCTTGCCCCCCCTGGTTTGGGACAACGAAAATCGGGGACACACTGGCGAAACTCGATCCGGCTGAAACCGCCAGCCCGTAACTGCCGGGGAGGATGTCGGCAAAGCTGACGATCCACACCTCATCTTGGTTATAGACGGTCGTTCCGGGGTACACGACATGATTACTATCGACCAGACTGCCGGTCAGCGGTTTCAGCGACTCCGTAGTAGATCCGGAGCATGAAAAACTGGAGGGAACCGTCTGATTCACCGTGGGGGAATTGATGTGGATCAGCAATATGCTGAGCCTGCCCGTGCTAACAAATTTGCCGGTAGGATCCGCGAGAGTAAACCCTGAAGTCAACACGTCGCCTTTCTTATTCGTTACGGTTAAGGTAAAAACGCGCTCTTTGCCAGCTGAGTTCTCCGGCACCAACTCCTTGTCCTTGAAGAGGACCGACCAATTGTTGGGGGGAGCGGGCTGCGTTGCGATTGCGGTGACGGGAATGTTTTGGTCGTGCCCATCCTTGTCCTTGTACGTGATGCACACCTTGCCCTCGTTCAGTTGGCTGGGCGAATCAAAGTAGCCATACGGCGCGAAAAAGGGCACCTTATGACTATCCAATTTGCAGACGGCGGTGTCCTGGTCTTGCGGGAAGTAGATCGTACCGTGCGTGTTGGGGGGATCGACGGGCATGAGGCAAACTCCTTTGGTCAATCATCACTGAGGTTCAACGGTAACGGAAGAAAACGACGCGGAACTTTCGCGGACGAAAATTCCTAATCCGCCCCGTTGGGGGGAGGAAAATTGCTGTCGGACGCCGGCACCGGCTACCCGGGGAATGCCCATTACCGCAAGCTGCGTGTCGGCCAACGTCGCCAGTCCGGCGGTTGGCACCTGGACCACCAAGGGCATTCCCTCCCAGGAGGCTTCGATGCGGTCGGCCGTCACGTTCACGGTCAGCATTCGCCACTGCTCGCCTTGGCCGCCTTGGTAACCGACCGGTTGAAAAGCTTCCGGGCGGGACCAGTCGCGAAGGTGACCGTCGGCGATCCGTTTGTCTGCCTGCCTCCCGTACATATGATACGAAAAATAGATCGTGTTCGAGGTGGGTTGCTTGACCAACACCTTCATTGCCGGGGGAAGTCGTTTATTGTTAAAGTCGGCAAGGTTGTGGATATCATTATAGCTGAGGGAAAAGAAAGTGTGCATATCGATCCCTTCGCACGGAGGTTCGCGCCGGCCAAAATAGATTCCTACTTCCCCGTGGTCGTTACTCTTCTCGTGCCGAACGCGCGCGGTGATGACGTAGCGTTCGCTTTGAGGGTCTCGCACCAGTTCCATCAAGCAAAGGTCGTCCCACGAGTCGATGGTGAACGCCCCATCTGGTGCCATTGTTTGTCGGGTGTGTTTGCCGCCAACCCGGGTGTGAAACCACGCCGGGGCACCGGTCTCCCCAATCAGCGTAACTTTTTCACCCTTGGCCAGCCGCCGCTCGATTTCTTTGACGGGCCGATCCGGGTCCAGCCGCGCTACAGCAGCGAGCACGAACAGGGGGACAAATAGCGCAAGAAGAAGCACGAAACAGGCGACCGGTCGGCGGCGAATCGTGTGCCGCAATTTCTGCGACCAGCGGTGGCGGTACGTCAGCGTGGGTTCCCGCCGCAGTCGGCGACCCAGTTCGTCCGCCAACGCCTCCGCCGAGGCGTGGCGGTCGGACGGCCGCTTTTCCAGACACTTCAAACAAACGGCTTCCAATTCGCGGTTGATCCCCGGACGCACGCGCGACGGCGGCATCGGCTCCTGCGAACAAACCAGCTTCAACGTCTCGTTCCGGTCGGCCCCCTGAAAAGGCGGGCGGCCGCACAACAATTCGTACAAGATTGCCCCAAGCGCATACACATCGGTCGCCGCGTTGATGGCCTTATTCTTCCCCATCGCCTGCTCGAAGGCCATATAACTCGCGGTACCCATGACGACACCGGTCGCCGTCTGGCCGTCCTGGGCGTCGAGCAGTTTCGCCAGGCCGAAGTCCGTAATGCGCGGGATTTGGTCCGTCCCCAGCAGGACGTTGGCCGGCTTGAGATCGCGGTGGACGACCTGGACCTGGTGGACGGCGTGCATCGCGCGGGCGAGCGTTTCCACCAATTTCGCCGCGTCGTCCTGGGTGAAGGCAACGCCGCTCGCCAGGCGGTCGGCCAGACTGCCGCCCGCCACGTACTCCATCGTAAAGTATGGCCGGCCGTCGTAGTGGTCGAACTCGTAGAAGGCGATGACGTTGGGGTGTTTGAGCCGGGCGACCGCGGCCGCTTCCACCCGGAAGCGTTCCAGGTCGTGCGGCTCGGCGTAGGCCCCGGCCAGGATCATTTTAAGCGCGACCACCTGGTCGATCTCGGTCTGGCGGGCCTTGTAAACCACGCCCATGCCGCCCTTGCCAAGGCGTTCGAGCAGTTCAAACTTACCGAACCGCTCGGGCGCGAATGGCTCCGCGCCGTGCCAGGTGCCCGTAACGGCACCGTCGGCCGTCACCGTGCCGGCCTCGTCCGGGCGGTCGCCGGGGATGGCCTTGGCGCGGGCTTCGAGGGCACCACACTCCGGTTCGTCCAGGATCGGATCGGGTTGAACGCAAAGGCGGAGGTTGGCGCGCAGGGTGTCCTCGGCCCCGTCCAGCGCCCGCAGCGTCGAGGTACAGCGGTCGCAGCGGGAGGCGTGCGCGGCCACCTGTTCCAACATCGCCTCCGGCAATTCGCCGGCGGAGAAGGCGGCCAGTTCTTCCACGTCCGGACAGTCGCGGGCGCGTCCGGACAGGTTGTAGGCATTCATCGGCCCATCTCCGACCCCGCGCGGTCCTGCGCAAGGGGTTTGCAAGTCACAACGGCGAACCAGGGTCCACCAGGGTCCACCAGGTCGGCGAACTCTTCCCGGAACCGTCGCAGCACGCGCGACTTCGCCAAATAGACCACGTTCACGGTGATCCCCAACTGACTGGCAACGTCGCCGGGCGTCTGGCCCCCGGCCACGACCCGCCAGAACGCCTGCCAGGTTTGCTCCGTGAACTCTGCCTCAAGCTGCTTGAGCGCCTGGCGGAACAAGATCGTTTTTTCGTCGGCCGCCGCGGTCGTCGTTGCGGGGTCATTTCCCGGGTTGCTCGCCGGGTCCGCGGGCAAGGCTTCCAGTAGGTGAAGGGCGTCACTGCCGCCCCGCGCCGGCGGTTGTCTGTTGACTCTCTTGTAGAAGTCCAGAACCTTTTTTTGGGTAATCGTCCGCAGCCAGCCCCGGAAGGTGTTGCCCTTCTGGTCGTGGCGGTAAGTCCCGATCTTCCGAAACACCGAACGAAACACTTCCTGGCCCACGTCTTCGGCGTCCACCGCCTGGAGACCGGCCCGCCGGCACCAGTGGTAGATGAGGGGACTGTACAAACCGACCAGTTTGTCCCAGGACCCCTGCTCGTGAGCCTTGACCCGCGCGAGCAGCCCAAGTGAGGTGGTCTGCCCGCCGGCTCTACCCTTATTAACGTTCGGGTCTGTCACGCCTGGCACCTGTTTGCGTTTAATTTTCCTCTTGTTCATCCCGTTTATCCCAGTCCTTTGAACGCAAGTCCAGCAAAATCTTTGCCCGAATCGCGGGCGGACTTTGGTTTGACAACTGGGCGTCAGTGACCCCTTCAAGCGCATTTTTGCGGATTAAAGGGCAAATCGTGACAGACCCGAAGCGTTAAGTAAGGCAGAGTCGGAATAAGGCGTCGGACGCGGGACTGCAAGCGACGGGTGTTACCGAATCTACGCGGCCCCAGTACCGCGCAGCAGGCCGTCGGTTTGGTGCCGCCGACTTTCCTATTCGTTCCGCGCTAGTGCTCTGTCAAGCGTCGATTGATGGGTGGGACGGGCTTCCTAGCCCGTCCTGGAACACGGACGGGCTAGGAAGCCCGTCCTACAGCACCCATCAAAGCATGAGTGACACTGCACTAGGCCGCAATCGCCTTCGTCTCGGAGGCGACGCTGAGGGCTGTTTTTCGGTGGGCACGTGGCTCCCCCGTTTCCGTGAGCCACCATACCGGCGCTAAGACCGGAAGATTCGCATCAGGAGACTTTCAGATGATCGACGAACACAAGCTCGAGAAGTCCTTCGCTGACTTCGAGGCCGCCATGAAGTCCAGCGGCGGGGCGGTCGCGACGGCGCTCCCCGCCAACATCAACGTGTGCGCCACCTGGCACAGCATCCGGGGCACCGTCGATGCCATCATCACCGGCCTGAGGGCTGTCGGGATCCTGTTCCCTCTCGCGAAGAAGGCCGCCGATGTCCTCGACACCCTCAAGGGCCTCCTCAACAGCCTGTGCCCCTAATGCGGTAGAGGATGCGAAGGGGCGGGGCGAGATGCGGTTCGCCCCGGCCCCTACTATATGTCCATTTCGTAAGTTGACCGCCAGTCGGTCGTAGCC
>JBBRLG010000174.1:0-12721 GCA_038231495.1 Gemmatales bacterium
GGCTAACCGGCTGAATTGGTGCCGGTTCGCAAATCGCCACTCCGTTCATTTTGGGGGAGCGCCGCCCGGTGGCACCGGTGCCGGGGGCGGTGGGATCGGCAACTCGCCCCGCTTGACCAACTCCTTCCATTTTTCCGAAGCCTGGTTTCGTCGCTCCTGGTCCCAGGCCGCGTTGTAGGGCGGGATGGTCTTCACACCCCGCGACAGCAGCAAGAGTTGCCAGTAGGCGAGTTCGCGGATCGCCATTTTGTTTGACGTGAGGTAATCCGCCAGCAAGTTATACGTGTCCGGGTCCTTCACCTCGAACTCGCCGAGGTAATGCAGCAGGTTCTGCACGATCCCCGCCTCGCCGCCGGTGTACTTCCTTTCGAGCAATATCCCCGATTTGCGGGTGGTGTAATCGAACAACTGGCGGGCGTACTCGGAGCCGCGGGCCGCCCAGCGGAACAGAACCTGGATCGCCTCGACGCGGTCCCGGCCGCGCGCCTCGTCCTTGTTTTCCAAAACGTCCAGCAAGTTGGGTATCGCGTCGATGGCGCCCAGGCAGTTGATGCTCAGCAAGCGCTGCGGCAGGGGACCGTCCTCGAGAATCTCGCGTAAGGCGACGTTGACGGCCTTTTTTTCTCCCATGCGCTTGCTAACGGAGTCAAGCGACTCGCGCACTTCATTGGCCTCCTTGGGGACGGGTGCCGATTTGCTAAAAAGCTTGGCCCCCTCTTCAAAGGGCACCGGTCCGTCTATCCCGGGGCCGCGGTTGTCCCAAGCGACCAACGAAGCACCCGCAGCGTCCAGGGTGGGAAATTCCTGGTAATCGACGTGCAGGCTGCCCTTGCCCTGCACCAGGAAGAGCCTTGCCAACGCCAGCGGTTCTTCCCGCATCCAGGCGATGTTGGGCGTGTACTTCTTATAGAAGTCGATGGCGACCTCGCATTCCGGTTCGGTAAGGGTCACGTCCCACACTTCTTTGTCGAACCGGACGCGCACCCGCGCCGGCCCCTTGTCCTTCGCGTTAACGAGGTAAATCCGGCCCCGCTCCAGGGTCAGGTCCAGGTCGAACTTGGGGTTGGCATTGAGCGTGACGGCACTCTCAAACAGAAACTGGTGTTGCTGCGTGAGCTGGGGCATCATCCCCCACAGATGAAGGCGGACGCCGGAGGTGGTAAAAATTTCACTCGTGTAGCCGGGCAGGCTGACGATCTGGTCGGTCGAGAACAGGCCGGTGTTTGGTGCCAGCCGTTTCCAGGTCTTGTCGTCGTGTTGCCGCTGCACCAGGATGCTCGGCGAGCCTTGCTTCGCCGACCCTTGATAGACCGCCACCTCGCGCCGCTCCTTGCTCGCCTCCGCGGGCTTCTCGATCTTGAGACCCTCGCCGGCCCCGTCCTTGGCGGCCTTGTCCTTGACCGGCTCGCCGTCCTTGGCGGCATTGTCTTTGTTCGCGGCGATTTTGTCCTTGTTGGGATCGCCGACGTCCTTCTCGGGCTTGTCCTTGGAACTGTCGCCGTCCTTCGTCCGGTCCTTGGTCGCGTCCAAATCCTTGTCCTTCGGCGTATCCTTGTCGGGATTGCTCTTGTCAGTATTTACCACGACGGGCGGGTGCGTGTCGCGCGGCGGCGAAGAGGAACCTTGCATCAGCGCGACGATCAGCACGACCGGCAAGGCCAGAAACAACAGCACGCCGCCGACGGGCAAGGCCCAGCGCTTCCAGCCGCTTTGCTGGCGGTGGAACGCGAGTACCGACATCATGGCGTCGTCGGTCTCGTCCAGATCGTTTTCGGCGGCCGGCGCGTGCGCCGGCGCCTTACGGAAGGGGATGGCCTCGCGGCCTTTCACCAGGCCGTACATGCGTTCCTTGGCGGTCGGCGGCACGAGGGCCGGTTCGCCCAGGACGAGGGTTAAAATTTGATGACAGGCCGCGATCTCGGCGAGATGAACGTCGGACTCCAGGCAGATCTTCTCCAACTCGGCGACCTGTTCGCTGGGCAGTTCGTTGTCGAGGTAGGCGGCGACCGTGTTCGGGTCGAACGGTTCGCCCTTGCCTGTGTCCGGCGGCGTCGTGAGCCGGCGGCGGCGCGTGACTTGCTTGAGCCGCGCGATCAGTTCCTGGGCCGCGTCGCTTTCGGCCACCTTCTGACCGATTTGCTTGATCTCACTCGGTTCGAGCGTGTCGTCGAGATAGGCGAGGAGGGTTCGTAAGGTTAAACGCATGGCAAACGACCTCTGACAACAATGGGGCACCCGTTCACCATTGTTAGTGGGGTTTGCAGGGCGTTTTCGTACAGCATTTTGTAGAAAATCTGGCGACCGCCGCTTGCGGCCCCCCCCATCCCCCCCTTACCAAGGGGGGGATGGGGGGGGGGCCGCAAGCGGCAGTCGCCGGCGTCGTCACATATTCATACTCATCAGGAACTCGGCGTTCGACTTGGTTTTGCGGAGCCGGTTCGTCACCAGCTCCATCGCCTCGGTCGGGTGCATGTCGGCCAGCACACGCCGCAAGGCCCGGACGCGCTCCACCTCGTCGGGGTGCATCAACATCTCTTCCTTGCGGGTGCCGGAACGATTGATGTCGATGGCCGGCCAGACGCGCTTATCGACCAGGCGGCGGTCGAGATGCACTTCCATGTTGCCGGTGCCCTTGAACTCCTCGAAAATCACGTCGTCCATGCGCGAACCGGTGTCGATGAGCGCCGTCGCGAGGATGGTCAGACTGCCGCCCTCCTCGATGCTGCGGGCCGCACCGAAAAACCGCTTCGGCTTCTGCATGGCGTTGGAGTCCAGACCGCCACTCAGGAGCTTGCCGCCGGACGGCGCCTCGGTGTTGTGCGCCCGCGCCAACCGCGTGATCGAGTCGAGCAGGATCACCACGTCGCGCCCGTCCTCGACCAGGCGCTTCGCCTTTTCCAAAACAATGTCGGCGACGTGAACGTGCTCGGAGGACGGCTCGTCGAATGTGCTGGCCACGACCTCGGCGTTCTGGCCGGCGACCGTGCGCACCATTTCCGTCACTTCTTCGGGCCGCTCGTCGATGAGCAGGACAATGAGGTACGCCTCGGGGTGGTTTTTCTTCAGCGCCAGGGCGATCTTTTGCAGGATCACCGTCTTGCCGGCGCGCGGCGGCGAGACGATCAGGCCGCGCTGACCTTTGCCGATGGGCGTCACCAGGTCGATGACGCGCGTGGACAACTCGTCGGCCGCCGATTCCAACACGAGTCGGCGGTTGGGGTGCAGCGGCGTCAAGTCTTCAAAGACGGTCGGTCGGGTCTTCTCTTCCGGCGGATGGCCGTTGACCGCTTCGACCTGCATGAGGGCAAAGTTTTCTTGCCCTTCAATCGGCAAGCGAATCGGCCCTTCGACGACCAGGCCGGTGCGCAAACCGAGCCGGCGAATCTGGCTGGGGGAGACGTAAATGTCTTCCGGCGAGGCGAGGTAGTTGTGGGCGGCACTACGGAGGAAGCCGTAGCCGTCGGGCAGGACTTCGAGGGTGCCGGCGCCGCGGACCACTTCGGCGCGCTCGACTTGTTTGCGCACGACCGCCACGATCAGCTGGGCGCGGTTCATGCCGGTGTGTTCGCCGACCCCTTCGCGCTCGGCGAGGGTGAACAGCTTGGGCATGGGTAAGCGGTACAGGTCGTCGAGCCGCAGCAGACTGGCGGTGCGGCCGGCGGTCCCAGCCGGGGCGGGGGCGGTTGCCGTCGCCGTGCTGGCGTCGTGAGGGGAGTCGGGTTTGCGAAGCGGGCGCTTGCGTGTCAAGTTGCCCGACCCGTCGTCGCTGCGAGCGACGGCCATGTTTTATCCTCCGGTTGTTGAAAAGAATACGCCGCGAGACGGGGTTTGCCGGGGATTTGACGGCCATCCGAAGGGATGGACCTGACCGGGGCTTCCTCTCTCACGGTTGCGAGTTAGTTGTTAATTGGGTGCTTGTTTGCCATTCGTGCCAAAATTGCGGACTTCAAAGGGGCCACGCTCCCACAAGCGGGTCGAAGCAAAAAGGGAAGTCTGCGGAAAGGATAGTAACAGGCGCTCCGCGAATTCTCAAGCGCTATTGTAGCAAGCGGCCCAACCTTTTCCAGCCACACCTGGAGAAAACGCCAACGCCGCTGCGAAACGGGGCAACCGAACCACCGAGCGCCCTTGCCTTCCTTGCCCAGTCTACTCTATTGTCTCTACGATGGCCTGTTAATACCGGAACTCAAGTTTTGAACCTCATGCTGACCTTGCGGCTTGCTCGCGGCCGGTGCCTGCCCCTGGGAGCCTCGGCAACGCCGGACGGCGTTAACTTTTCGTTACTCTGCCGGCACGGCACCTCGGTTTTCCTCGTGCTGTTCACGCTCGACGGCCACAAGCCCCTGGCGGAAATCGCCCTGCACTCGCGGCGCAACCGCACCGGCGACCACTGGCACGTCCTTGTCGCCGGCCTGCCGCCGGCCTTTAGTTATGGCTGGCGCGTAGACGGCCCGCCGGGCAATGGCAACTGTTTCGACCCCAACCACGTCCTGCTCGACCCTGCCGCCACCGGCGTTTCCCACGGGGCGCGTTGGGGCGAGTCGGTCGAAACCGACCGCCGTTTCACGTCGCGGCGCAGCGTGTACCTGCGCCGCCCTTTCCACTGGCAAGAAGACGTGCCGCTCGTCACGCCGATGGAAGACACGGTCATTTACGAACTGCACGTGCGCGGCTTCACCTGTCACGGCACCTCGATGACGGCCCGTCCGGGAACGTTCGCCGGCCTGGTTGAAAAAATCCCGTACCTGCATGACCTCGGCGTCACGGCCGTCGAGCTGTTGCCCATCCACGAGTTCGACGAATGCGACTGCCCGTTCGTCAATCCGTTGACGGGCGAACGGCTGCGGAACTTTTGGGGCTACAACAGCATTGCCTTTGCCGCACCCAAGGCCGCCTACGCGAGCACTGGCATCGAGCACGGCGAACTGACGGAATTCCGCGAAATGGTCCGGGCCTTTCACGCCGCCGGCATCGAAGTGTATCTCGACGTGGTGTTCAACCACACGGGCGAAGGCGACGAGCGCGGCCGCACCTATTCGTACCGCGGCCTGGACAACCGCCTGTATTACATGATCGGCCCGGACGGCAAATACCTCAATTTCTCCGGTTGTGGCAACACGGTGAACTGCAACCACCCGATCGTCCGCCAGCTGTTGATGAACTGTCTGCGCTATTGGGTGGCGGACATGCACGTGGACGGTCTGCGTTTCGACCTCGCCTCGGTGATGGGGCGCGACTACCAGGGCCGGGTTCTGGGCGACCCGCCGGTGGTGGAAATGATTGCCAAGGAGGGCGTGCTGGCCGACACCAAGCTGATCGCGGAACCGTGGGACGCCGCGGGACTGTACCAGGTCGGCAATTTCCCTTACGGCAGTCGCTGGTCGGAGTGGAACGGCAAATACCGCGACGACGTACGGCGTTTCTGGAAGGGCGATCCGGGTTTGACCGGCGCGTTGGCCATGCGGCTGTGCGGTAGTTCGGACCTGTACGAAACCGACGGCCGCCATCCGCGCCATTCCGTCAATTTCCTGACCTGCCACGACGGGTTTACGCTCTGGGACCTGGTGTCCTACAATCACAAGCACAACCTGGCCAACGGCGAGGAAAATCGCGACGGCGGCAACGACAACCAGAGCTGGAACTGTGGCGTCGAGGGTCCGACGGGCGACCCGTTCATCCTGGGTCTGCGGCGCCGCCAGGTGCGCAATTTGATCGCCACCTTGTTGCTGTCCCAGGGTACGCCGATGCTGCTGGCCGGCGACGAGTTCTTACGGACGCAGCAGGGCAACAACAACGCCTGGTGTCAGGACAACGAGATCAGCTGGCTCGACTGGCGTTTGGCCACGCGCAACGCGGATTTCCTGCGTTTCGTCAAGGAAATGATCGCCTTGCGCAAACGCCACCCGGCCTTGCGCAGGCGGTCGTTCTTCCGGGGGCCGGAGGTGGTCTGGCACGGCATCGAACCGCACAAGCCGGACTTCTCGCCGGTCAGTCGGACGCTGGCGGTGACGCTGGACGGCCGCCAAACGGGCCGCGAGCCGGACCGCGATTTTTACCTGGCGTTCAACGCGTGGCGCGAAACGATGCCGTTCGCGATCCCGCCCGGCCCGCAAGACCGCCCCTGGCGACGGGTGGTGGACACGGCCCTGGCGTCGCCGCTCGACATCGTTGGCCTGGACGAAGGCCCGCAGGTGCTGAGCGGCTCGAAGTATGCGATCGCACCCTACTCCCTGGTGGTCCTGATCGGCGAGGCTTGACCGCGCCGCGGAGCACAAGAAGCAGTTGACGGTACGGCGGCGTTGCCCTAAATTACAAGCTCGTGAAGCCAACCGCAGCTGGTTGTCGCTTCGGGGACAGATAGCTCAGCTGGTAGAGCGAAGGACTGAAAATCCTTAGGTCCCCGGTTCGATCCCGGGTCTGTCCACTTTGGAAGCCCTGATCTCGCAAGAGGTTAGGGCTATTTTCATGCGCCCACGCCGGACGCACGTACACCATATTTTACCACGTTTTGGTACGGAAAACCAGGGATTGTGTACCCATTCTGTACCGGCCGCGAGAAAACCCCTGCGTCCATGCAGGGGCGGTGGCCCTATCCCGCCTTCCTCCTGGTCGGCTTCTTCGCCTTCTTCGGCGCGGGTTTCTCCTCCTTAGTGGGCTCCAGCGGCACGGGCGGCTCGACCGCGAACTCCGGCTCCGTGCCCTCCGAGCGAGCGAGTCGCACCGAGGTCAGGCGGCCCGTCCACCACTTCACGTACTCGGGATGCTCGGGCGGCGGGCCGACGATGATCCAGAGAACCTTCCTGGCCTGCGCGTGCAGCTCGTACTGCCCCTGCTCGCGCTTGGTGTAGACGCAGAGGTCGCGGACGGCGTTCTCGAAGCGCAGCTTGTCGTAGAACGGCAGCAGCTTCGCCGCGTCGTAGTAGGCGAACCCCGAGCACCCAAGGTGCCCGATGATCCGGCCGGCATGCTGGTAGACCTTGCTGTGGGTGCCCAGGTAGCACTTCCACCACAGCGGCTTCTCGTCCCAAGGCTTGCTCATGCTCTCCTCCAGGGTGATGTGATAGGGCGCTGGGGGAACGTAGCGCGGGCCGGGGCGGCGGTACAGACGGCGCATGTCCGAATGGCAGGGTGATCGCCGAGGCCGGCCGAGGAGGTCGCCGCAGACAACGGCTGGCGTTGCACTGACCGCAGCGAAACCTTCGCGCTTCTACCGACGGGAACGCGTGGCGGTTTTGTGCCTGTCGATGGTCCATTGGATGGGGTCGGGCGTGGAGCCTCGTCGGAGAGTTCGGCCCGGCCTGTGGGCCGTGCGGGAGGTGCTGATGGGCCGCCGGGAGATCGCGCAGCAGAACCGCGAGGAGGGGAGTCCGGCTCGTCTTGCGTCCCTCTGGGCTCCCCCCGATCAGGTTCTCGATGACGCGCCAACGGGCAGTTCGACGCCGCCGCGAAGTCGGCCCGGCTGCTTCCCCGCCGGTCGGCGACAATATGGCCAGCTGCCCATGATCGTGGTCGTACACTGGGGAAGTTTCATCACTTCCCCCACTTCTCACGGCCACGTCCATCTTTCGTCCGAACTTCTCCGGCTCAGAGGCGCTGCAACAAGCGGCGGATACCGCCGCGTTCGTCATCGGCCTCGATCAGGAGGCGAGCTTCAGGAGAGCCAATGTGCCAGCCAGGTCCGCCAGTCCGGCGTGCGCAGGTTCACCAGCTGGCTCTCCGGGTCGATGGCCAGGTGGAGCTTGTTGCGAACCAGAGCGCGCAGTCCGAGGAGGGGCAACGGCGGGAATCCGGCCTCGTCCGGGTAGACGGCCACCCCCTCCGGCAGCTCCAGGCAGAACGGCGGCCGGTCGGCGAAACGATCTCGTTCCCCCGCCTGATTCGGATGCAGCCAGGCGTTGAGCCGGTACAGTTGGGCGCGACGGCCACCCTCGCGGACAGCGCCCCGCACCGGCACCCCCGCAGGATCGATCCCGGCCCAGTTCACGAGGTGCTGGCGCCGGATCGAGAAGTTGTGGTTGTGGCCGGTGTCGAGGAGGGCGGGGAACCGCGGCGCGTGCGGCGGCAGCTCCAAGACGCTCTTCGCGCTCAGGCTCACCCAGACGATGATCTGGTACGGGCGGATTCGCACCCGCTCCAAGCCGACCGTGACCTCGTCGGCGTTCTCGTGGAACGGTAGGCGGCGCAAGATGGCAGTCATCGTGGTATGGCGGACGGGTCCGATTCATCGACTTCTTCGGAGTGCCACGGCCGCGGCTCGATCTCCTCGTCCTCCCATGGGGCTTGCGTGCGCGGCTCGATGACATCCGTGTAGTACTCGTCGTCGCGCAGACCGCGACGAAGGCATTCGCGGATCAAGTCGCGCTCGCTCGAAGCGATCCCGATGCGTTCGTCCGCGTGGTAGCAGACCCATCGGCCGCGCAGCTTCTTGGAAGAGAGCAACTCCGGCAGGTCGCGCCAGAAGGCGTCCATGGAACGCCGCAGGCCGGGGGGGATCTCGCCAGCCGTCCCGGCGGGCACCGTCGGCGCCGGCCCAGCCTGGAGCAGGGAACGCACTTGCTCGTACTGTTCGCGGGCGATGAGCACGTAGGCCCGCTCGGTGCTCGGGTCGAGAACCTCAACCGGTGCTCCCCTTTGCTCCTCAACCACTCGCCGCTGCTGTTCTGTCAATTCGATGCGCATAGAGCCCTCGATCACGCATGGTGCTCCTGTTCAGATTGTACGTCAAGCCCCTCGGCCCTTCCATCCGGATGGAGCAAAGAACGGGGAGGGGGTGTGCGATTCACTCCGTCACTGCCACTTCCCAGTAGGTCGCGATTGCATCATTTGCCAGACCAGGAGCGTTTTCTCAAGCGAAGATGATCATGAAATGATCATGGAGGGGCATGGATGATGACAGAGTACCACAGGACCAGGGTGGACCCTGTTCCGGACGATTTCCGCGCGACGACAGACGACTGTGCCTTCTTCGGTCCTCTCCGGAACAGCCCAGACGATCAGCACAGGCTCGGGGCAGTTGCCGGCGGAGGTTGGCCGTCACTGCGTCGAGGGAGTTTCGTGTCCATACAGTGACGTGCGGGCGGCTTCCTGCGTCTCCTCTGAAATGGCTGCGAGCGGTACTGCCTCTGCCTGCCTGGCACGGTCGATGTACGCCCGCACCTTGCGGATGCGCTCCTCGGCTTCCGGCGTGTCCGGGCGGTCGAGGATCGATCCCGGCGAGCGCGGGATCTCCCAGAAGCACTTGTCCAGGTCGCGCCCCTGGGCCTTGGCCCGGTCGTTCATCTCGTTCATGATCTCGTCGATGGAGCGTGGCGTGTTCATCGTCGTGGCATATGGATGATGAATTTCTGCACCTCGAAGTTCAACGCCGGATAGTCTCCGATCAGCCCTTCGAGAAGGACGACAGACGTGACCGAGGCTGGTCATGCGCGACGGACTCTGCGGAAGGCGCAACAGCGCGGTCAGGATTCGGTCGTGGTGGCCGGCGTCGTGCTGCTGGCATGTCCTGTCAGCGATGGCACGGCGATGTCTTGCGCCCGGGAGCGCACGTCCTGTTACTCCTCGGTTACCGCGGCGACCTTCTCCCTCTCCAGGCGGGCGATGATGGCGTCCAGGTGGCGGATGCGCTCCTCGGCCTCCGGCGTAAGGGGGACATAAAGGAGGGAGCCGGGGGTGGGCTCGATCTCCCAGGGATGCTTGGCGGGCAAACGGCCCAGCCTCCTGGCCAGGTCGTTCATCTCCCGCATCACGTCGTCGCTGGTCTTTGCGGTGTTCATAAGGATGGCATCTGGATGATGAACTGTCCGAGCTCAAAATTCAACGCGCAGTCGCTGATTGCCAGAGCGGCAAGTGGACACCGACAAACGGCATCTTCCTCAACACAATGGATGAGGTCATCATGCGCGATCCGCTACAGACGGCTGTTCTTCGATCGCCGGTTCTTCGGGCAGAAGGGATTGCACCTCTTGTGCTACCCCGCCCGCCACTTCTGTGACGATGGCTCCTGCTCGTTCTTGCTGCTGTTGCAGATCGGCAATCTGTTGTTGGAGCCGCCCGATCCGCGCTAGCGATTCGGGGGTTTCTTGGACATCGAGGAGGGAACCCTCGCCAGGCGCGATGGACCATGGATCTCGGTCGAGATACATGCCCTTCGCCTTGGCCTTCAAATTCCAGTTCTCGACGATCTCTCGAACGGATTTTTCAGTACTCATAGTTTCGGCATGAGGATGAGATACGCCTGCATCTGATGCAGCGCTCGAGTGTACGTCGCCTGCAAACGAGTCACCAGCAACTCGGCGGCTTTTTCAAACTGCTCTCTCGTCATCCCCAGATCATCGGTCTGGAAGATGGAGACTTCTCCGTCACGTTTCGGCAGGAAGGTGGCCCCCCTTGAAGCCGCAGGTCTTCACCATCTCAGCGATCATCACGGCTTCCTGTGCGGAGATGGCGGCACGGAGCGTGATGGAAAGCCCGAGTTTCTCGTCAGGATCCGTCTCTCCTTCCCGGACCTTCCTGGCGATGAGGATTGCCTCTTGCTCATGGCGTTCCCCGAACTCCGTGGCCGCCTGCAGCACATGCGGTGTACTGCCCTCGACGCGCAGATCATAGCTCGGCTCGATGATTCCTCCGTAGATCCCGAATGCCTCGTGGTCGAGGCGCAGCACGGCGACGCCGTGCCGCTCGAAGGTCTCCCGCAGCTCGTCCTTGCTCAATGCAGTGATCGACAGAGCGATGCGTGCCGCCTCCGCGTACTGCTTCGCCGCGAACAGCGTGTTCATCTCTTGCGTCAACCGGCTGATCTCGGCATCCGGGTTTCCTTCCTGGGCATTCGTGATGCCGACCTGGTGTTCCTGGGGCGGCTGCTCGGCGGGTGACATGGAAGTATTCTACAGCACATCCATCAATTCTGTCCATCCTCGCGGGGCGGCGGAGGGGAACGACGGCACCCATGCCCCGTTCGTGATCGTCTCGCCCGAGGATGCGGAGAGCGTTTGATGATCTTCTTGTGTGAGGGAGGACTCGGTATCGACGCCTGAGAGCATGGCACCGGGGGATCAGCTTCCAGGGCACGTTCCACCTGGAGGCAGACCCAGACGATGATCTCGTAGGTTCGGATTGTACGTCAAGCCCCTCGGTCCTTCCATCCGGATGGAATAAGGAGCGGGGAGGGCACTGTCGCTCTTCAACGACGTCGATCGACTGGTTGTCAGCCCCGCGTTGGCCGTTCGGGATGACCTGCGCCGCAGCAAGGTGGGGATGAGTCTTTTTCACGCTGCGGCGGAGGCGTTGCCGCCCGACGCTTTGATCGCAGGCGCTCGACCTTTCGTGTTTCGGCTCGTCCTCCCGCTTATCCAATAGGCCGCTCCTGTCGCACAGTGCGGCGGGGCGGCCCGCTCCTGAAGCGAAAGCGAGCAGGGCTGCAGAGTACACCGTGCGATCCACTTGTCTTTTCTGAGAAATGATCTACCATGCTCATTCCGATGTCTCGTTCTCCTCGCCGTTCGTCCACTTCACGCCCCCGCCCCCTCACCGGACCCGAGCCGCTCGAAGACCGGACCGTCCCCACGCAACTGTCCCCGATCCTCGCTCCATCGCTCCTCACGGCTGATGCCGTGGGGCAGGTTCGACAGGTCCTCCTGAAGCAATCGCTCCCGCAGGACCAGCAGACCGCCCTCGGCGACGCCTGGAGCGCCTACGCCTCCCTCACGCTCTCCTCGATGGACGTCCCTGTCACCGGCCCCTCGCTCGCCGCCCTCCAGACTCAGAAAGCTACCCTCGACACCCAGATCCAGAGCCTCCAATCCACCCTCGCCCTCGCCAGGAGTGGTCCGGCTCCCCTGGCGTGGCAGAGCAACCTTCCACGCCCAGCAGGGATCGAATCGGCACTGGCACCGATTCCTCGCGCGCAGGTGTACGGAAGCGTCATCAGTCCCAATGGGACCACGCTCTACTCCTGCATCGGCAACGGGGCGCAGTCCAATCTCGTGATCCAGGATGCAGCGACCGGCCAGGTCCGCCAGACGATCACCGCCCACAACGGAGGCGCCTCCTGGATCGACCTCTCCGCCGACGGCAAGACCCTCGTCACGGTGGGCGACGACCGCGCGCTGAGCGTGTGGAATGCCGGGGGAGCGTCCGTCCTCCTCAGGCAGACTTTCACCGGATTCCGCAACGCCCTCACCGATGTGGCTCTCTCCCCGGATGGGACGCGCGCCTTCGTCGCGGTGGCTAACGTCGGCGTGGTCGCCATCGACCTGCGCACCGGTGCGCAGGTCCTGATGACCTGCAACGCCAACCAGGTCGCCCTCTCCCCGGACGGCCAGACGGCCTACGGGTCGGACAAGGGGACGATGGTCGCCTTCAACGTGGCCGATGGCGCGCGGCTGTATGCGCTGGGTTCGATGGCCGGCGACATATACGCCGCGGCTGCCTCACCCGATGGGCAGCGGGTGGCGTTCGGAAGCTCGACCGGGAATCTGATGGTCCGGACGGGCGGCAAAACCGGGACCACGGTGGAGATCACGGGGCAGCTCCCGCTGCCGAAGCAGCTGTTCGTCCTGCGCTGGCTCGATGCGTCGCACCTCGCCGTCGCACGCCGGGATGGCTCCGTGGAGATCCTCGCGTTCTCCGGATCGACCGCCCAGAGCATGAAGACGATCCAGACGCCGGGGTTCATCAACGCGCTACAGGTCTCCGGGCGCACCCTCATCATCGGCGAGCAGGA
>JBBRLG010000175.1:0-12703 GCA_038231495.1 Gemmatales bacterium
ATCCGTCCCTGGGGGGGGGCCCCGGGCGTCGGGGGGGTTTGGGCCACCCCCCCCGCCCCGCGGCCGGGGCCACCGCATTCCTTATTCGGGTTCTCTTGCGGGAACAGCGGTTCGGGTGCGTTGCCGCGATCGGCGAGCAAATCGCGCTCCAGCCGGTATTGCGTCATCTGCCGGATGTGCTCGACCGTTTGTGGGCCGAAGCGCTTGCCAACCATGTCGAGGTAACGCGGATTGGTGTAATAGTGATGAAACGCCTCGTCGCGAAACTGTAGGACGGCCGACGCCGGGACGTAGCGCGTGGGCAAAGGCAGACAGTCGCGCGAATGCTGGGAATAACCCGTCCACGCTTGCGGCAGCGGCACGCCCTCCCGGATTGCCAGAGAATAAAGCGGCGAACCGGGGTACGCCATCGCCGAATAGAAGTTCGCGAACTCGCAATTGAGGTTTGTGGCCAGGTCCAACGTGGCCCGCATCGTTTCCGCGTCGTCTTCCGGCAGGCCGAAAATGAAGTTGCCGATCGCGTTGATGCCGGCCGCCCGCACCTGCCCCAGTACCCGGTAGACCTCATCCTGGACGAACCCCTTGTCCACGTCGGCGCGGACGCGGGCCGCGCCGGCCTCGATGCCGACCGCCAACCAGTTGAACCCCGCCGCTTTTAGTTTTTCGAGCAGGCCGTCTTTAATGGTATCGATGCGCGTATAGGCCCATATATTCAGGTCGTAGCCGCGCTCGATGATGCGGTCGCAAATGCCCAGGACGTGGCGTCGATTTAGCACGAACATTTCATCGGCAATCTTGATGTTCCGGATGCCGTAGCGCTCGACCAGGAGATCAATTTGTTCGATGACCTTGTCGGGACTCCAGGCCCGGTAACTGTTGACGGACTCCTTCTGGCCGCCGGCCTTTTCGCCGCTCTTGAAGGGCGCTTGAATGCAGCAAAACGAGCAGTGGTACGGACAGCCGAGGGTCGTGTATAACGAGGCGTACGGTTGCCGGTCGCCGCCGTCCAGGCAGTGCCAGTTGTGGGCGCGGTACTTGTTCGTGGGCAACAAGTCCCACGCCACGCCCGGCATTTCGTTGTCCAGGTCGGCGACCAGCGGCCGGTCCGGAGTCTGACACACCCGGCCGTCCTTGTGCAACCAGAGGCCCGGCACCTTACCAAAATCCGGTGCGGGCGTTTTCAGCGCCGCGATTAACCCGGTCAACGTGTGCAAGCCTTCGCCGGCGGCAACGAAGTCGGCGTCTTCGTCGCGCAAGGTGCGTTCGGGCAGGGCCGCGGCGTGGCCGCCGATGAGCAGCACGGGCTGGTCGTGGGTCAACTGTTTGATGGCGGTACACAACTGGCCGCACGCGGTCATCACCTGGGTCGAGGCCGACGGCTGGTGGCCGTAAGCCACGACCGCGGCCAGGACCGGGTTTAAGTCTTGCACACGGTCGGCCACCTCGGCGGGCGTCAACTCGTCGGCCTCGGCGTCGATGATTGCGACCGACAGCCCCTTGTGCCGGCAAAAGGTCGCCATCAGGCCGGCCCAAACTGGGTTCTCGACCGCGGCGAGTTTCGTGCCGAGCGATTGGTATACCTGCGTGCGGCTGCCGGGGTTGATTAGCACCAGGTCGAGTTTCATGGTTGTCGCCCTTTGAAGGTGTGTAACCGTTCACCGGCATCAACTGCTCCCCCCTTACGAAGGGGGGGTAGGGGGGGTCAAGAACGATTGAAGTACTCCGTCATGGCATCCACCCCCCCTACCCCCCCTTCGTAAGGGGGGGAGTGAACGGTTACCTTAACCCTTGCGCTTACTAACCGCGGGCGACGAAGTCTCCCGCCGTGTCACCAGGCCGTTCAACAAATCGCACAGTGCCAATACCCGCTCCCGGTCCAGCGACGGGTAATTGCCGATGTAGAACCCGAAGAAATGAACGTGATCGGCCTGGGGATAGTTGCGCCACTCGTCCGGCCCCAACAGGCGGCGGAGGTAAGGCTGACGCACCTGGTTGCCGCCGCCCGACGTGCCGCGGCGGAATTCGACGCCGTTGGCGCGCAGGGCCGCCATGACGCGGTTGCACAACTCCTGGTCGGGTTCGCGCAGGATCAAGGTCAGCGCATAATTGCAACTCCCCGTTGTCGCGAAATCGGTGCGGTAGGCGCGCGGGTCCAGGTTTTCGAGGAACAGCAGCAAGTTGTCGGTGCGACGGCGGTTGCCCGCGTCCAGGCGTTTGAGCTGCGACCGGCCCATGACCGCGTTGATTTCCGTGCTGCGGACGTTGAAGCCGGGGTGGGCGAAAATGAACTCCGGGTGCAGGTCGCCGTACTCGTCGGCGTACTCGCGCTTGCGGCTGTCCGAGTCCAGTTCGCGGACCATGCCGTGCGAGCGCAACATGCGGGCGGTCTCGTAAACGTCCGCGTCGTTGGTGCAGACCATGCCGCCCTCGATCGTGCTGAGGTGGTGCGCATAGTAAAACGAAAAGTTCGACGCCAGGCCGAAGGTGCCGAGCTTGCGCGACTCGAACGTGGCACCGTGCGACTCGCACACGTCCTCGATCAGCGGGATTTCCCGGCGGCGCAGCTCGTCCAGCAAGCGCCGGCTGAGGGCGTTGTAGCCGAGGACGTGCGTCAGAAAGACGGCGCGGGTGCGCGACGTGATTTTCGCCAGGACCTGCTCGTTGTCCATGCCCAGCGTGTGCGGGTTTACGTCCACGAACACCGGATCGAAGCCGGTGTGCATCACCGACGCGATGTCGGAAACCCAGGTGATGGTCGGCACGATAACCTCGCCGCCTTCGCCGTACAACTCGCGCAACGCGGCCAGTGTCACCAGGTTCGCCGACGAGCCGGAGTTGACGAAGACGCTGAAGCGCACGCCGAGCCAGTCCGACCACTCCTTCTCGAAGGCGCGGACGTTCTTGGACTGCGTCAGGACGGGGTCTTCCTGCTGGAGCAGCTGGCAAACCGCGTCGAGGTCTTCGCGGGCGATGTTGTCCTTCATCAGCGGCCAATCGAGGCCGGCCGCGCGCGCAACGGTGGTCGTTTGCATCAGAATGGCCCCTTAAATTCAAGGTGGTTGAGGTCGGGTCGTTCGTCGGGAACCCAGCCGGTGGCGGCGTCTTCGACGAGGTCGCGGGCCGCGGTCGCGATGGTGCGGGCGTTGGGGTAGAAGAGGTCTTCGAGCGCCGGCGTCGTCGGGCAGGTCGTCGGCGCGAAGCCCATGCGCCGGAACCGGAACTCCCGGACGCCCTGCAAGCGCTCGGCCACCTGCGCGACGATCTCGGCGGCGGCGCCGCAGTTGAGCCAGGCCGTATCGACGACAAGCAGCCGGCCGGTCTTCACGACGGATTCGGCAATCGTGTCCACGTCGAGCGGGCTAAGCCAGATCGGGTCGATCACCTCCGCTCGAATGCCGGCGTCCTCCAAATAGCAGCGGGCGCGCAGGCACTCGACCTGCATCCAGGAGATGCCCACGACGGTCACATCGCTGCCCTCCACCGCGACGCGCGCCTTGCCGGGCTGGACGACGTAGGACGCTTCCGGCACCGGCCCCTTTTGGAAATGCAGCAGCCGGTGTTCGACGTACAGCACGGGGTTGTCGTCGCGCACGGCGGCGGCCAGGCAGCCCTTGGCGTCGTAGGGGGTCGCGGGCGCGACGACCTTTAGCCCTGGGACGTGCATGAAAAAGCTGTGCAAACCCTGCGAGTGTTGCGCCCCCTGGCCCCAGCTTTTGCCGATCATGGACCGGACCACCAGCGGCACGCTGACCCGGCCGCCGTACATGTAGCGGCTTTTGGCCGCGACGTTGACGAGCTGGTTCATGGCCAGCATCAGGAAGTCCATGCGGATGTGGACGTGGATCGGCCGCAGCCCGGCCAGCGCCATGCCGACTGCCGCCCCGGTCATGGCGTCTTCCGACAGCGGCGTGCCGAACACGCGCTCCGGGCCGTACTTTTCCACCAGGCCGCGCGTCGTGCCCTGGATGGCCTTGGGGTCGTCCACGTCCAGACCGAACACCAGGACCGCCATGTCGCGGGCCATTTCCTGGTCGGTCGCCTCGCGGACGGCCTCGACGTATGACAGCGTTCGTGCCGTTGGCCGGCACGGTCGGCGGGCGTCGGCGGGGCGTCCGACCGGGGCCGTCCGTTCGTCAGCGATTGGTTCCGCCAGCACAGGCCGCATCGTAATCCTCCTTGAAAAGGTCGCTCGTAAGTTCCGCGGCTTGCGGGTAAGGGCTGGCCTCGGCAAAGGCGAAGGCGTTGGCGATCTCGGAATTTACCCCTTCTTCGATCCGCATACGGTCCGAATGATCAATCGAGTCCGCGAGGCGCAACACGGGGTCGGCGGCGACCCACGGCTCGGCCTCGGCCTCCGTGCGGTAGCCGAGGTGGTAGTCGCTGCCGGGGCCGACGTGCTCGCGCCAGCGGTACGTCAGCGCCTCGAAGAACGACGGGCCGCCGCCGGCGCGTGCCCGCGCGACCGCCTCCTTCACGCGCGCGACGATCTGGAAAACGTCGTTGCCGTCCAGCTGTTCCGCCGGCAGGCCGTGGGCGCGGGCGCGGTCGCAAATGGCCGGCGTGCCCTGCCGACGGCTCTGGTGCGTGTGGATGGCGTAGCCGTTGTTTTCGCAGATAAAAACGAGCGGCAATTGCTTCAATACGGCGAAGTTGAGCGTCTCGGCGAAGACGCCTTCTTCGGTCGCGCCGTCGCCGAAAAAGCTGGCGACGATGGCATCGCGGCGGCGGTAGCGGAGGGCGTAGGCGTAGCCGGCGGCGTTGGCGACGGTGGTGCCGACCACGGCCGACATGCCCATGACGCCGTGTTCCGGGTCGATCAGGTGCATCGAGCCGCCCTTGCCGCGCGCGCAGCCGGTCGCCCGGCCGTACATCTCGGCGACCATGGCCCGCAGGTCGCCGCCCTTGGCCAGGTAGAGTGCGTGGCCGCGGTAGGTGCCGAAAACCACGTCGTGTGGTGCGAGCGCTTCGCAAACGCCTGCCGACACCGCCTCCTGGCCGATGGATAAATGGACCGGACTCTTGATCTTGTCCGAGGGATAAACGCGGGCGACTTCCTCCTCCAGCCGGCGAATGCGGTACATCGCCCTATAAAGCCGCGAGTGCATGGGGGTGTCCCTCCGTGGATGCGTGCTGCAAAAACCAGCGGTACGTCTCGGCCAGGGCGCAACGGAACTCGGTCGCAGGCTGCCAACCGAGGGCGCGGAGCTTGCGCGCATCGAGCCGCTTCAACGGCGCGCCGTCGGGCTTGCTCGCGTCGAAGCGCAGCCGGCCGCGGTAGCCGACCGCGTCGGCGACGGCGGCGGCCGTCTCCGCGATCGAGAAATCCGCACCGCCGCCGAGGTTAATTGGTTCGGCACCGTCGTAGTGACGCAGGACGAACAGGCTGGCGTCGGCCAGGTCGCGCGCGTAGATGAACTCCCGGCGCGGCGACCCGGTGCCCCACACGGTCAACGACGGCTCGTCGCGTTCCTTGGCCTCGTGCGCCCGCCGGATCAAGGCGGGAATGACGTGGCCGGCGTCGGGGTCGAAATCGTCGTGCGGTCCGAACGGGTTGGCCGGAAACGCCGTGACGAAGCGGTCGCCGTGCTGCCGTCGGTACGCCGCGCACAGTTGCCAGCCGGCCAGCTTCGCCACGGCGTAGGCCTCACTCGTCGGCTCCAGCGTGCCGGTCAGCAACGACTCGACGCCGAGCGGCTGGGGGGCGTGCTTCGGGTACGCACACGAGCTGGCCAGGTACAAAAGCTTGGTGACGCCGTGCCGGTGCGCCGCCGGGATCACGTTCGTCGCGACCAGCAGGTTGTCGAGCATCAAGTCGGCCGGGTAGTCCCGATTGCGGCGGATGCCGCCGGACTTGCCCGCGGCCAGGAACACGTATTCGGGCCGGGTTTCGCGGAAGAAGTATTCGACTTCGTCCGCACGCGTCAGGTCCACTTCCTCCGGCGCAATACCCACCAGGTTGTCAAAGCCCTCGGCGCGGAGCCGTTCGACAATAGCGGCCCCGGCCAGGGTGTCGGCCCCGGCGACGAAGATGCGGTCGCAGCGGAAGGGGGTTCGGCAGATGATCATTCCGTTGACCTGTGTGGACGTGCCGATGATTGACGGCACGGACCCTTCAAGCGATCCATCGCTTGCAAGAAACGAAACGGGTAACCGTTCACCGGCATCAACTGCTCCCCCCCTTACGAAGGGGGGGTAGGGGGGGTAAGAACGATTAAAGTACTCGGTCAAGGCGCTCTCTTAGCCCCCCCTACCCCCCCGTCGTAAGGGGGGGAGTGAACGGTTACCGAAACGGTTGCGGTTAAACTGAGGGGCTATCATGGTCCAAGCAGATTATGGTGTCAAGGTGGGATTCTTGCGCCCTGGCGAGTGGGGTCGCGTCAGCGCCACGGGAATTTTACCCAACCGCGATCTCCACAGGGCGAATTGCGGTCAACTCCGTGCCCACGTCCGGCAACAACCGCTGGCCGCGCACCAGCGCGACGGGGTGGCCCTTGCCCGCGCGGTCGTGCTCCCACACCTCTATCCAGTCGTCCCAATAAATGGGGTTCGCGCTGAATAACACCTGCGCCGCCGTCAACCCCGGCAGGTCCACCAGCGGCGGCTGCGGTTGCAGTACCGAACCGTCCAGGTCGTAAACCGCCTTGCCCTCCCGATCGGGCCAGACCGTCAGGCCGTCCTCGTCCACCGCGAAGGTCGCGCCCGCCGGCAACACCGCGGCCAACTGTTCGCGCACCAGGTCCACGCCCGCCAGCTTGTAGAAGCCGGCCAGCGCGTTCGTGAACGCCCGCGCCTGCTCCGGCTCCAGTTGCAGGAGCCAGCCCGGTTGGCCGACCGCCGCCACCAACCAGCCGCCGTGTTCCTCGAAGTCCAACTGCACGCCGGCCTTGCCCAACTCCGGGCAACGCAGCTCGATGCGCAGCCGGTTCGTGCCGGTCAGGATTTCGCCGGCCTGGACTCGGCCCGCCAACCGCCAACTGTGGCTGCCGTCCAGGATCGCCAGCAAGTCGCGCGAAACGAAGTGCCGTAACGCCTCTTCGATCTGGTGCAGCGCCTCCATCTGCTTGCGGGCCTTGGCACTTTCGTTGGCCCGCGCGCTGTGCCGTAGCCGGGCGTACAACTTGGGCAGCGTGCCCGAATGGATGCCGGGCCGCATCAGACGCAGGACCGTCTCGCCGTGGTGGCCGACCACCTCCGGCACCAGCGTCGGCGATTGGTTGGCGCGGTACAGCCGCCAGTTTTCCTTCAACTCCCACACCAGAAAACCCGCCAGGCCCGGCAGGAAGAACAACACCACGCCCAGCGCCAGCCGCGCCGCCGCGAGGCCGACCACCGGCTCCAGCGACCCCGTGACCAGCTGGTCCAGGAGCGGGATAATCGGGATCATCAACTTGGCCGCCACCGTCACGACCGGGAAGTGCTTGATCGGGTTGTACGTCGGCTCGATGAACAGGTTGATAGTCAGCCGCACCACATAGGTGAAGACGTACCAGAGCACTCCCAGGACCGGCTTGAAGAGCAGTGACAGCCGGCTGTCACCACGGCGGAAGCGGAACCACTCGTCCACCGTGTACAGGAAGCGCTCGATCTCTTCGAGGGTGCGCTTGAACACGTAGAGGATCAGCCGGATCGTTTCGGGGACGACGTTGATGCGGACGATTTCCCAGGTGCGCACGAGCCGGTCGGTACACGCCTCCTCGAAGTGCAGCCCCAGCCGCGAGTTGAGCAGCACGCACAAGAGTACGAAGAGCGATCCCTCCAGGAGGGCGAGCGACGTGTGGTCGTAGCCGAGCCAGTAGAGGGCCAGGGGCACCGGCGTCGCCCAAAGCAGGGGCTTGAGCACGAAGCGGTACGCGAGCAGGTACAGCCGACTTTGCAGCACGAAGCGGATCGGCGGCAGGTTCAGCACGTACGCCGGCACGTCGAAAACCAGGGAGCGCAGCAGGTGCCACGCGGTCAGAAACGCCCGGCCCATGCGGTTGCGCAGCGCGCCGACGTGCAAGATCACCGCCAGCAACAGACCGAGCGGAATCAGCGTGTAGGGGTGGACGAAATGGACGTGGTAGGCGTGGACGGCGGCATGGGAGGCGGCCACCATCAGCGGGCCGCTGGCCGGGTCGGACAACTGGCCGATGGAGCCGGCCAACTCTTCGGGCGTGGTCAACGGCGGCGGCGCGAAGAAGTGTACCGTCTGATCGACCATGTGCTGCGCGCCTTCGAGCAGCAGGTACGCGCCGCCGAACGGCAGCACGAGGTAGAGGATCAAAAGACGACCGAGGCGCGTGCCGAACGAGGCGGCGCTGAAGCGCTGCAACCAGCGCAGGTAGACGTCGCCGCGGCGGTAAACGCCTTCCATGCTGGCACCCAGCCGGCGGTTGGCGCGGATGAGCGGGTCGCCGAAGAAGAAGTCGCGCACGCCCGCCAGCTGGCCGCCGAGGAAGCCCAGCACGCCGGCGCGCGCGGGCACCGACGGCGCGCCGGCGGCGGCCGGAACCTTGTTGCCGAGGTCGGGCAGCTTGAGCCGGTTGCGCGCCACCGCGTCGCGCAGGTCGCCCATGGCGATGTAGCCGCGCTCGACGATGCGGTCGAGCAGCTCCTCGATGAGCTTTTCTTCCGCCAGCCGTTCGGGCACGTTCGCCGGCTGCAAACCGACTTCGTGCAAGATGTCGCGCACCAGCGGCCGGAAGTGGTTGCGCAACTCTTCCTCGCAATGGTGCAGCGACACGGCGAGCAGGTGCCCGAGCCGCTGCCGGGTCACTTCGAGCAGCCGGGCCGCGGTCAGCCGGCGGGCCGCGCTGCGCAGGTGCTTGACGATCAGCACGAACGGCTGATGCGGCAGGACGCGCATGACCGGCCGGCGGCCGAGCGAGATCGCCCACTCGATGAGGTCCACGGCGTAGATGTCGCGCTCGCGGTCCACGCAGACGCGCTGCAAGTCGTACAGCAGCCGGGCCTCGACCGGCCAGATGGTGCGCGACGCCGGTTCGAGCAGTTCCATCAACGTTTCGCGCCAGGC
The DNA here is from genome assembly GCA_038231495.1 of Gemmatales bacterium. Classification (GTDB taxonomy): domain Bacteria; phylum Planctomycetota; class Planctomycetia; order Gemmatales; family Gemmataceae; genus JBBRLG01. The sequence goes on from JBBRLG010000175.1 coordinate 9,014, forward strand.
GGCCAGGTCCTCGTCGCTGAAGCCGATGGCGGCCTGGAGGCGGTAGGTGAGGCGTTTGACCTCCTCGTGCGCCGCGTGCCTTGGCTCGTCGGCCCGCTCCAGCCGCGCCGCCCAGACCGCCCGCATGTTCAGGATGGCGGCGCGGACCACGTTGCCGCGCAGGCCGACCTTCTCCGCCGCGCGCATCAGGCCCGCGAGCGCCCGGTCGGCCTCTTCGCTCTCCTGGTCCAGCGGCTGGGCCGGGTCGGGCGCGCCATCGAGCCGGGTTTGCTCGAACAGCGCTTCGCCGTCCACGTCGGCGGCCAGCAGGCGGTCGACGGCCGCGAAGTCGTTGACGGCCGGGAAATAGCGGCGCAGCAGGTACGGCGCGAAAAACCGCAATTCGAGATAGAGGGCGGCGAACTCTTCATAGGCGGTGCGGTCGTCGGCGGGCGGCAGCAAGAAGAACTCCTGGCGCAGGACGGCGCGCACCTCGTCGAACTCCGCCTCGCCGATGGCGTGGACGCGGTCGCGCACGTCGGCGTCGGTCAGGCGTCCTTCGGCCGCGCACCGGCCCAATTGCCGGTGGACGCCGGCGTGAAACAGGAGCCGCCAGTATTTGAGCAGGAGCGCGTCGCGCTTCGGTCCGGCGACAAGCGGGCCGTCGGGTTGCGGCAAGAGGAGGACGGTGTCGGGCAGGGGCCGGTCCTCGGCGATTTCGAGTTCGGCACGGGTGGCGATGGCGAGGAGGGCGTCGCGGGAGAGGACGTAGCTTTTGTAATGCGGCACCTGGAGGCCTACGCCGGTGAGGCCGCGGTCCTTCTTGATGACACGGCGGAGGATGCGCGGCGGAACCAACAAGCACGACAGCTCCGCCCGCAGCAGGGTGCGTTCCAGTTCGCCGGGGAGGGTCGTACTGCCGAGGCTCATTAAATTGCTCCGCGGGAGGCTCGCCACGATTCTCCACTGTAAAACGCGGTGACATTTCGCACAATGACGAGATCGGCGGAAACGAAGGAATAACCATGAGCGGTTCGGAAGTCGAGACCCTGTTCGGCGTGCGCCACCCAATCAGCGCCGCGACGCACCTGGCGTGGTGCTTCGTGTCGGCGTTCGTGGCGGCGCGGCTGGTGCGCCAGTGTCGCGGCGACCGCGTGAAGCGCGTGAGCGTCGCCTGTTTCGGCGTCAGCATGGTCGTGCTGTACGGCGTCAGCGGCCTGTTCCACTCCGTGTCGGCGGACCGGCCGGATTTGGTGCGGACGTTTCGCCTGCTCGATTTCAGCGCCATCTACTTGCTGATCGCCGGGTCGTATACGCCGGCGTTCGCGGTGCTGCTGACGGGGCGGTTGCGGGTGGCGATGCTGGCGTGGGTGTGGGGGCTGGCGGCAATTGGGAGCGCGTGCAAATGGTTGTTGCCGTTGCCGCTGGACGAACTGTCGATGGCCCTGTACATCGCCACCGGCCTGGCGGGTTTCCTGCCGGCGCGGGCGCTGGTGCGGGCGGTGGGGCCGCGGCCGCTCTTGTGGGCGCTGGCCGGTTGTGTGTGTTACTCGGCGGGGGGCATGTGCGACGCGCTGCACGGGCCGGTGCTGGTCCCCGGCTGGGTCGCCGGCCACGAAATGCTGCATTTGCTGGACATCTGCGGGACGCTGACGCACGTTTTCTTCGTGGCGCGGTACGTGGTGCCGTTCCGGCGCGAGGAGGCGAGCTACGCGGCCATGGCCGGCATGGACGCGGTGCGGGGCGGCTGACGGACTAAGAGGTCCGTTCCGTTCCAACCCCTATTCCCTGGGTGAGGGCTTCCCATGCCGCAAGGTGAGACGCAGAAGCTGGCAGGCAAGGTGGCCCTGGTGACGGGGGCGTCCGCCGGCATCGGCCGCGCCGCCGCGCTAATGCTCGCGCAGGAAGGGGCCGACGTCGCCGTCAACGACGTGGCTTCCGGGGCGGCGCACGCGGTGGCCGACCAGATTCGCAAGCTCGGCCGCCGGGCGCTGGTTTGCCCCGTGGACGTGAGTGACCAGGCCGCCGTCGAGGCGATGGTCGGCCGCGTCGTGACGGAGTTGGGTCGGCTCGACATCCTCGTTTCCAACGCCGTCTACAGCGATCGCGAATTCTTTTACAAGGCCGACATGGCCGGCTTCCGGCGCACGCTCGACGTGACCATGTGGGGCGCGTTCTACGCCCTGCGCGCCAGCGTCAACCAGATGATAAAGCAGGACCAGGGCGGCGCGGTCGTGTTTATCAGCTCGCCGCACGCCCACGTCGCGATGCCGACGTGCATGGCCTATAACATGGCGAAGGCAGCGCTGGACCAGATGGCCCGCACCGCCGCCGTCGAGTTGTTCGCCCAGAAGATTCGCGTCAACATCATCCACCCCGGCTGGACCGACACGCCCGGCGAGCGCAAGTTTTTCAGCGACGAGCTGCTGCAACAGGCCGCGGCGCTGCTGCCGTTGAAGCGCCTGGCGCAGCCCGAAGAGATCGCGCGCGGCGTGCTGTTCCTCGTCGATCCGGCGTCGGACTACATCACCGGCAGCACGGTGGCCATCGACGGCGGCACCCAGTTGCCGTGGTGGTCCAAGCGCGGCTCCGGCGGCTTCTAACCGCCGCTTGCGGCTTTGCACGACTGCAAAGCCGCAAGCGGCAAACCCTAGCCAAACCGATGTTCCTCACAGTGACAGTTAAAGGCCGGTCCGGCGCGCGTCATGCGCGCGACCAGCGGCGTCCGGCACCGCGGGCAGCGCGGCACGACGGACAGGTCCGCGACGGCCTGCCGCCGTTGGGCGTCGAGGGCCGGCCGGTCGGGGTCGTAGTCGTCCTGTCCCGCAATCTCGACAACGTCGGCGTGGTGCGCGTGGGTCATTTCAGCACTCCTGGTACACGGGTGGGACTGCAAAAGGTGCGTCGAACAGCGGCAAGCGCTGGCGGGCGCGCTCGGTCAGGCGGCGCAGGTGGGCTTCCCATTGCGGCGTCCAGCCGCGCCGCCGGACGTACAGGATGCGGAAGGTTTTCTTGGCGTTGCACGGCGCACAGAGGCCCAGGCCGCTGCCGCGCGGCCGGCGTTCGCAGTGCAGGCACGGGGGTGGGTTGGCAAGCATTGGCGGGTACCTCAATTCGTCAGGTGCAAGTCGTGTTGGATTTCCTGGGCGCCGGGCAGGATGAGGGCCAGCGCCGCCAGCAATTGCCGCGCGTCGGCCAGACTGAACGCGAAGCCCCGCGTGTCGTCGCGCGCCGGATGGGTCAGAAAGACGACAACGTGTTCGCAGCCCTCGTGAACTCCGTCAGTAACGGCGACGAGACGGCTCGGCATGGCGTCGATGTGCATGACGTCCTCGGTAGGGGTATAATATTGGCAGCGGCGTGATACTGTACAAATAGTATCTATAAGAATGGTGCAGACAAGCTCGGTTGAACGCGACAATCAGAGCGGGTCGGCGCTATTTTTCGGGTGGAACCGATTGAGAGGGATTGGCCTCCATAATCCGGGAGAGTGAACGGCTCCCCCCTTACGAAGGGGGGTAGGGGGGGTGGGTGGAACGCAAGGACACAGTACACCAACCGTTCACCCCCCTACCCCCCCTTCGTAAGAGGGGAGAAGTTGATGCCGGTGAACGGTTGTCCGGTTTGTACTACCGACATGGAACCGCCCGTCGTGCCCGCGGTACAATGCACGTAACCGTTCACCGGCAACTTCTCCCCCCCTTACGAAGG
>JBBRLG010000176.1:0-12693 GCA_038231495.1 Gemmatales bacterium
CTCGGGGCGCTTACGCGACCCCGCTCGCCGGTGTCTTTTTCTATGCCGGACTCAGTAAACGTGGCCGATTGCATCCCCTTTCGCGATGTCGTATCATAACGCTACCGCCTTGTGACTCGCCGCCCACGCCGGGCTTCGCGTCCAACCCGCACCTTGCACCCGTTTCAGCCGTCGGAGGACACCCGCATGGTTCTCTCCCCCCGAACCTTGCTTTGGTTCGCTGTCATCCTTGCGTGTCCCGCTGTCGCCGCCGCCGCGGACAAGCAAGGCGCCGTCGATTACCAGCGCGACGTGTTGCCGCTCCTGAAAGCGAATTGCTACAAGTGCCACGACGCCAAGAAAAAAGAGTCGGCCTACCAAATCGACGCGCGCTCGACCGCCCTGCGCGGCGGCGAATCGGGCAAGCCGGCCATCGTCCCCGGCGATAGCGGCAAGAGTGAACTCATTCGCCGCCTCAACCTGGCCGAAGGCGTCGAGGCCATGCCGCCCGGCAAGGAGCGGCTCCTCCCAGAACAAATCAAGTTACTGCGCACCTGGATCGATGCCGGGGCACCGTGGCCCGATACCTTGGCCAACGAGAAGAAGGGCGGCCACTGGGCCTTCCGCCCGCCGCAGCGCCCGGAGTTGCCCAAGGTCAAGAACGCGGCGTGGGTCCGCAACCCCATCGACCGTTTCATCCTCGTCCGGCTGGAAAAAGAGGGATTGGCACCGACCGCCGAGGCCGACCGCGTGACACTCCTGCGCCGGCTGTCGCTGGACCTGATCGGGCTGCCGCCCACCGTCAAGGAGGTGGACGACTTCCTGGCCGACAAGGGCGACCAGGCGTATGAGAAGGCGGTCGATCGTTTGTTGGCCAGTCCGCACTACGGCGAGCGCTGGGGCCGGCTGTGGCTCGACGCCGCCCGCTACGCCGACAGCGACGGCTTCGAGAAGGACAAGCCGCGCTCCGTCTGGGCCTACCGCGATTGGGTGATTAACGCCTATAATCGCGACCTGCCTTACGACCAATTCATCGTCGCGCAGCTTGCCGGCGACCTGTTGCCCGACGCCACGCAAGACCAGGTCGCGGCGACGGGCTACCTGCGCAACTCGATGATTAACGAGGAAGGCGGCATCGACCCGGAGCAGTTCCGCATGGAGGCGATGTTCGACCGCATGGACGCCGTCGGCAAGGGCGTCCTCGGCCTGACCATTCAGTGTGCCCAGTGCCACACCCACAAGTTCGACCCGCTGACACAGAACGAATATTACAAGATGTTCGCCTTCCTCAACGATTGCCACGAGGCCAGCGCCGCCGTCTACACACCCGACGAGCAGATGAAGCGGGCGGACCTTTTCCGGCAAATCCGCGAGATCGAGGCCGGCCTGAAGCACCGCGAGCCGAAATGGGCCGACCAGATGCGGGCCTGGGAACGCCAGGTGAAGGACGATCAGCCCGACTGGAAGCTCGTCCGCCCGCAACTCGACGCCAGCGGCGACGAGAAGTACACGCTGCAACCCGATGGCTCCGTTACCGCGGCCGGCTACGCGCCGACGAAGCACGCGCCGGAGTTCACGGGCAAGACCGATTTGAACAAGATCACGGCCGTGCGCCTGGAAGTCCTCAACGACCCGAACCTGCCGTTGAGCGGGCCGGGCCGGTCGCTCAAGGGACTGTTCGCGTTGACCGAATTCAAGGTGTTCGTCGCACCGGCCGACAAACCCGGCGAGCGCCGCGAGATGAAAATCATCCGGGCCACCGCGGACGTGAACCCAGTGGTCAAGGAACTGGACGCGATCCACGACGACCGCAGCAAGCGCCGCCGGTTGACGGGTCCGATCGAGTACGCCATCGACGGCAAGGACGAGACGGCCTGGTGCGTCGAGGTTGGTCCCGGCCGCAACAACGTGCCGCGCAAGGCGGTCTTCGTTTTCGAGGAGCCAGCCACGTTTCCCAAGGGCGCGGTGGTGACGTGCAAGGTGACGATGAACCACGGCGGCTGGAACAGCGACGACAACCAGAACAACAACCTCGGCCGCTTCCGTTTCGCCGTGACCGACGAGCCGAACCCGGTCGCGGACCCGCTGCCGGCCAACGTGCGGGCGCTCCTCGCGATCCCCGCAGACAAACGGACGCCGGCGCAAACCGACGCCGTCTTCGCCTACTGGCGGACGACGTTGCCGGAGTGGAAGGACGCGAACGCGAAGATTGAGGAGTTGTGGAAACAGCACCCGGAGGGCGCGGCGCAACTCGTCTTGCAAGCGCGCGACCAGCACCGTGAGACGCACGTCCTGAAGCGCGGCGACTTCCTCAAGCCGGGGGCAGCGGTCGCGCCGGGAGTGCCGGCGTTTTTGCACCCGCTGCCGAAGGACGAGCCACCGACGCGCCTGACGTTTGCGAAATGGCTGGCCGACCGCAATTCGCCGACGACGGCGCGCGTGCTGGTCAACCGCGTTTGGCAGGCGTATTTCGGCATCGGGATCGTGGCAACTTCGGAAGACTTCGGCACCCAGGCCGACGCGCCGTCGCACCCGGAACTGCTCGACTGGCTCGCGGTCGAATTCATGGAACGCGGCTGGAGTCGCAAGGAACTGCACAAGCTGATCGTCACGTCGGCGGCGTACCGGCAAGCGTCGAAGGTGACGCCGGAGTTGCTGGAACGCGACCCGCAAAACCGGCTGCTGGCGCGCGGCCCGCGCTTCCGCGCCGACGCCGAGGTGGTGCGCGACGTGGCCCTGGCGGCGAGCGGCCTGCTCAATGACAAGGTGGGCGGGCCGAGCGTTTTCCCGCCGCTGCCGGGCTTCATGCTGTTGCCGCCGGTGAGCTACGGCCCCAAGACGTGGAAGGAATCGACTGGTCCCGACCGCTACCGGCGCGCGCTCTACACTTTCCGCTATCGGTCGCTGCCCTACCCGGCGCTGCAAGCGTTCGATGCGCCCAACGGCGACTTCGCCTGCGTCCGCCGCAGCCGTTCCAACACGCCATTGCAAGCGCTGACGACGCTGAACGAGCCGGTGTTCATGGAGTGTGCCCAAGCTCTCGGTTTGAAGGCGCTGACCGACGGCGGGCCAAGCGACGCGGACCGGTTGGCGTTTGCCTTTCGCCGCTGTGTGTCGCGCGCGCCGAGTACCGACGAATCGGCGGAGTTGTTGGCACTATTGAAGAAGCAGAAGGAGCGTTTTGCGAAGCCGGGCGCGAAGCCAATGGACGTGGCGGCAGCGGACCCGAAGAACCCGCCCAAGTTGCCCGACGGCGCGACGGCCAGCGACCTCGCCGCGTGGACCATCGTGGCGCGCGTCCTGCTGAACCTGGATGAGACACTGACGAAGGAATAACCGATTTGCCGCTTGCGGCTGAGCGCTCAGCCGCAAGCGGCAAAATACAAGGACCCCATCATGAAATTTCTCGGTGGTTTCGCCGCCCTGCTGCTCGCCCTCGTCGCCGCGCTACCGGCGCTGACCGACGACAAGAAGGCCGACGACGGCTTCGTGCCGATGTTCAACGGCAAAGACCTTACCGGCTGGGTCAACGTCAACGGTGCCCCCGGCACCTTCTTCGCGAAGGACAACGAAGTCATCACGACCGGCAAGCCGACCGGCTACCTGCGCACCGAGAAGCAGTACGAGAACTTCATCGCGGAATTCGACTGGAAGCACATTCCGCCCAAGCCCGGCGAGGTCGGCAACAGCGGCTTCTTCGTCTGGGCCGATCCGATCCCGGCCGTCGGCACCGGCTACACGCGCGGCATCGAGGTCCAGGTGCTCGTCAACCTCACCTATAAAAACAAGAAGGGCGACATCACGGCCACCAGTCAGGGCGATTTGTTCAGCATCTGGGGCGCGAAGTGCGTCCCCGACCGGCCGCATCCGGACGGCTGGGACCGTTGCCTACCGTCCGAGAACCACTGCAAGGGCGAAAACGAGTGGAACCACTACCGCGTCGAGGCGAACGACGGCGTCCTCAAGCTCGCGGTCAACGGCCACGTCGTTTCCGGCGTCAGCAAGTGCAACCCACGCAAGGGCTACCTCGCCCTGGAATCCGAAGGTTCGGAGTGCCGCTTCAAGAACCTCAAGATCAAGGATTTGCCGAGTACCAACCCAAAGAAGGAGGAGATTGCGGACGAGGCGAAGGGACACAAGAACCTTTATACCGGGTTGGATTTGTCGGGCTGGAAAGCGGACGACGAGGCGAAGAAGCACTGGTTGCCACAGGATACGGTGCTGCATTACGACGGCAAGGGCGCGGAACTGCGCACCGAAAAGGAATACGGCGACGCGGAGTTTGTCGTGGACTTGCGGTTCCCGGCGAAGAAAGACGCACCCTGCGTCTTTGGAATCCGCGGCCAGAAGGACGTGACGTTGACCCTCACGCCTGCCGGCAAGGCCACCCTTAAAGGGGTTGGAGTCACCGTCTCGCGAACTTCCGATGACATGAAGCCCGCCGGCCAGTGGAATCGCGTGCGCCTCACCCTGAGAGGGGCTGAAATCGAGGTGGAGGTCAACGGTAAGTTCGCCTTTTCGGGCGCACCGACGGATTTGCCGGCAAAGGGAGCGCTGCTCTTAATCCCGGACGGCGAGATGGACTTCGCTAACCTGTTCGTGCGCGCGTTGAAGTGAAGGGTATTGCCGCTTGCGGCGTTGCGGTTTTCCCCGCAACGCCGCAAGCGGGGAGCAGGGGACGATTAATGTTGGAGGTTCAACCGGAAATCCTGACCGACCTTCGAGAAATGGCCAGTCGGGGGATCGCGCCGTCGCAAATGTTGCGCGAACTACTCCTCCTGGCCGCTCCCGAGGAGCCCCGAAGCGTGGTCTTGTCCTGGTATTTGATGAACGCCTTTGGCCTTGAACTGCATCAAACAAACGCGATTTTTGGCTGGACCGAGGTAGGCAGCGGGGAACTGGACGACGCCCAGTTAGACTATTTCCTTGGCCGGCATATTCAGGCCGCAGCTCCCCAGTGGATGACTTTCCAAGCGGCTCCCTCCTAATGACGAGGACGTAATGAACTGCCAAACTTCCCTCCACCGCGGCTACGACCCAAAACTACTGGCCCGCCGCTGGTTTTTGCAACAGTGCGGCGTCGGTCTCGGCTCGCTCGCGCTGGCCGACCTGTTCGCCAGCGACGGGATTGCAAAGCCGCAAGCGGCACTGGACGACCCGCTTGCGCCGAAGCTGCCGCACCACCCGGCCAAGGCCAAGCGCGTCATCTACCTCTTCATGGCCGGCGCGCCCAGCCAGCCGGAACTGTTCGATTACAAGCCGGAACTCGCCCGACTCGACGGCACTCTGCCGCCGCCGGAACTGCTCAAGGGCTATCGCGCCGCCTTCATCAACCCCAACTCGAAGTTGCTCGGCCCGCGCTTCAAGTTCGCCAAACACGGCAAGAACGGCACCGAACTTTCGGAACTGTTGCCGCTCCTGGCCACCGTCGCCGACGACATCACCGTCGTGCGCTCGATGGTTACGGACGCCTTCAACCACGCGCCGGCCCAGATCATGATGAACACGGGTTCGACGCAGTTCGGCCGGCCGAGCCTGGGGGCGTGGACCTGCTACGGCCTCGGCAGCGAGTCGCGCGACCTGCCGGGTTTTGTCGTCTTTAGCAGCGGCGCCAAGGGGCCGAGCGGCGGCAACAGCAACTGGGGCAACGGCTTCCTGCCCACCGCCTACCAGGGCGTGCAGTTCCGCAGCGGCGGCGACCCGGTGCTGTACCTCTCCAACCCGCAGGGCGTGGACGACGAGGTACAGCGCGATTCGCTCGCATCGTTGCGGAAGTTGAACAAGATGCGGTTCGACGCTGTGGGCGACCCGGAGATCGCGACGCGCATCAACTCGTACGAAATGGCGTTCCGCATGCAAGCCAGTGCGCCGGAGGTCATGGACCTGGCGCGCGAGCCGAAACACATCCTGGAGATGTACGGGGCCGAGCCGGGCAAGGCGTCGTTCGCCAACAACTGCTTGCTGGCCCGGCGGCTGGTCGAGCGCGGCGTGCGCTTCGTACAACTCTTCCACGAATCGTGGGACCAGCACAGCAATCTGAAAAATGACCTCAAGAAAAACTGTCTCAACACTGACAAGCCGAGTGCCGCGCTCGTCAAGGACTTGAAGCGTCTGGGGTTGCTCGATGACACGCTCGTGATTTGGGGCGGCGAGTTCGGCCGGACGCCGATGGTGCAGGGCGGCGACGACGGCCGCGACCACCACCCCAACGCCTTTTCGGTGTGGCTGGCCGGCGGCGGCGTCAAGCCGGGCCTGACGCTCGGCAGCACCGACGAACTGGGCTTCAACGCCGCCGAGGACCGCGTCCACGTCCACGACCTGAACGCGACGCTTTTGCACTTGTTGGGCTTCGACCACACCAAGCTGACGTACAAGTTCCAGGGCCGGCAGTTCCGCCTCACGGACGTGCATGGGCAAGTCGTGGAGAAATTGCTCGCGTGATGGACCGTTGACTCGCAGTAACCGTTCACCGGCAACTTCTCCCCCCCTTACGAAGGGGGGGTAGGGGGGGTTAAGAACGATTGCAGTACGCGGGCATCGCGCTATTTCCACCCCCCCTACCCCCCCTTCGTAAGGGGGGAGTGAACGGTTACGACTCGCAAAGCCGCAAGCGGCACTTGGCATTAGAACTTATAGAACCCCAGGTAGAAGCTAAACAGCTGCGTCCGATCCTGCGGCCCCTTGACGAGCGGGAAGCCGAAGTCCAGCGCGATCGGCACCGGACCCATGAGCGGCACCACGAAGCGGAAGCCGAAACCCGCCGAAACCCGATAGTCCGACCAGTTCCGGATGTTGCTCTCCACCGTGCCGCTGTCGAGGAAGCCGACCGCGTAAATCTGGTCGCGGGCGGTCAACGGCACCTGGTACTCCAGGCTGTTCAGGAACATGAAGTCGCCGCCCGTCTTGTAGCCGTTCACGTCCGGCCCCACGCCGCGGAACTGGAAGCCGCGGATGCTGCGGAAGCCGCCACCGAAAAACCGCTCGTACACCGGCGTGCTGTCGCCGGCGATGGCGAACTGGCTGTGCAGCGCCAGCACGTGCCGGCCGGTGCCGTCGTTGCGCTGGTAGACCGTGAAATACTTGTTCGCGTCCAGGTTGAACAGCGGGAAGGTCGCCTTGCCGAAGCACTGCTCGTAGGACGCTTCAAACTGGCTGCCCTCGGTCGGCCGCAGGTACGAGTCGCGCGTGTCGCGCGTCACCGACGAGCGCAGGCCGACGAGGAAGTTGTTGCCCTGGACCGACGTGTAGTCCACCGGCGGAATGCCGCCGAGGCCCGTACCCACGTCGTTGACGCCGACGTTCTCGACGCGCAGGCCGACCGACGCGCTCCAGTTCTTGTTGATCTGCCGGCCGATGCCGACGCGGGCACCCAGGCGCGTTTCGTTGTACTCGTCGAAGTTGCGCGTGTAGTAGTAGCCGCCGAGCGTCAGGCTGAACAACGAGTCGAACAGCCGCGGTTCGCGGAACGTGGCCGAGTAACGCTGCAACTGCGTGCCCGGCACCGCTTCGAGCCGCAGCTCCTGGCCGGCCCCGCGCCACGCCCGGCCGTTGAGCACGTCGTCGATGCTCCACGGCGGGTTCAACCAGTCAAAGTTGCGCTCGTTGAGCACGACGCTGCCGGTCAGGCCGGCGTCGGAGGTCACGCCCGCCCCGATGATGAAGCTGCCGGTGTCGGCCTCCTCCACCTGGACGCAGATCGTCTTGTACGGGTTGTCGCCGTCCTCGTCCAGCACGCTGATGGTCGGGTGGATGGCGCCGTCCGGGCTGCTCTTGAAGATGCCGCGGCGGGCCAGGTTGCGCTCCGAGGCGCGCAGGTCCGGGTAACTGAGAATTTGACCGGGGAATATCTCCAATTCGTCCGCGATGACGCCCTGCTTGGTGCGCGTGTTGCCGGTGATCAGGATTTCACCGACGCGGGACGGCGGCCGTTCTTCGATCTCGTACTGCACCGTGACGATGCCGGGCGTGTCCTTGGAGAAGTAGGGCACCGGGGTGACGCGGGCGAGCCGGCCCTCGTAGCCGTAGTAGTCCTTGATGCGGGTGACGTCTTCGCCGAGAAGCCGGCCGCTGTAAAAGTCGCCGGGCTTGACCTTGGACAGCCGCTGCAGTTCCTCGACCGACAGCGACTTGGCGTTGACCGGCTGGGGGATGTCCTTGATGCGGTAGCGCGGCCCCTCCTGGACGTGGAAGAGGAGCACGACCGTCCGGCCGTCCGGCGCCCACTGTAATTCGCGGGAAACGCGCACGTCCTGGAAGCCGAAATCGCGGTAATACTCTTCGAGCTTGCCCACGTCGGCGTCGGCCATCAGGGGGTTAAAGTCGCTGAAAACCAGGCCGCCGAGGTGGCTGCCGGAGTTGAGGTGCGAGCGCAGGACGGCGGCGGTGACGAAGGTGTTGCCGGTGATCTGAATGTCGCTGACGGCGACCTTGGGGCCTTCGGTGATTTGGAAGACGACCTCGCGATCGCCGGGGTTGCCGCCGCTGACGAGGACGCACGAGGCGAACGGCCGGCCCGATTCGTTGTACTTGCGCGTGATGTTCTGGCAGGCGATCTTGTTGGCGACGGGGTCGAGTGGCGCGTCGACGCGCACGCCGGTGGCGGTGCCCAGGTCGTCGTCGGAAAGATGCTTGGCGCCGAGGTAGGTGATTTTTTCGACGACATTGGGGAACTCGCGGACGGTGAACTCGACGGTAACGCCGCCGTCGGGCCGGTTGGTGTAGTTGACGCGGACGTCGGCGTACTGCTTGGTGGCGAAGAGGGTGCGGACGTCTTCCTGGACGGTCTCGCTGTTGTACTCGATTCCGGGCCGGGTCTTGAGCATGTAGACGATCTGCTGGGTGGCGAGGAGCTTGTTGCCCCGAACGACCACGTCGGCGACCTTGCCGCGCCCGTTGGCCGGGGTCGCGTCCGGTGCCTGCGCCCGCACGACGGGCCGCTGCGCCTGGGCCAGGACCGGCGAGGTGCAAAGGAGCACGGCGGCCAGCACGGCGGTACGGCGGACAAACGGCCGAGAGAAGCAGTCCGGCGGTCGCATGGGATGATCCCTGTGGACGAGGTAAACACGGTCACGCACGGGAGGCGAGGCGATAGTCGAAGGGGGAATTCGTGTCAAGTCGAACTGCCCGCGGGCCGACACGCCGCGCCCGCCGCTTGCGGCTTTGCGTTTTTCTCCTTGCCCGGACTGGTAAGCAAGGGGATAGTAGGACGGAGCGGGAGAACGGGGTATAATGGAGGGGACGCGATGATTCAACGACCCAACGCGGTGGGCCTGATCCTGTGCCACCAGGTGATCGTCGAAGCGATTACCGGAAACGTCACTCTGGTCAACAGTTTTAGCCGGTTGAAAGCAGCGAAGTTTCCGACGCTCCCGAAGGAATTGCTCGTTTACGCAATGCTTACCGACGGAATGGGCCCCCTGAAGCTGTCACTGATTGTTTCGCGCCTGGACAATTTGGAGGATATCCTCGTACAATCAGGTGACGCTTTATTTACCGATCCCCTGCATGAAAGGCGACTATACATTCACTTGCATGTAGTTCGGTTTCCCGTAAGGGGCAAGTATCAAGTGAGCCTGCTTGCGAATGACGAATGGGTTGCCCAGTGTTCTTTGGAACTTGTTTATTGACGTGGAGGAAACCCGATGTCCGAAACACCCGCAGACAACACCCGGGACGACGATGCCGTTCAAAGTGACAGCCTCAATGTCGAAACGATCGTGATCGACGGTCCCGGGGACCATACGATCCGTCCCATGAGCGAGACGTTACGCAAGATACTAGAGCAAAAGGGAGTTATCAAACCGCGCCCGGTGGAACCGCAGATTCCCCCGACCAACTCCGCTGAGCCACCTTCCTGATAAATGTTCCGAAACGGAGGAATAGCCATGCCGCACTCACCGGCAGAACCAAACGGGCACAATAATGAACTGGGCGCGGACAGCGAGGGTGTGGTGACGTGCGAGGTCAACGACGCCGAAGTTGACCGAACCGTTCGCCCCATGTCGGAAAGCAGGATTAGGAGTCTTGAGAAAAGGGGACTGATCCCGAAACGACCCCCGAAGCCGGAGGCGCCGCCAACGCCGCCGGACAAGCCGCAGCCTTGAGCCGACTTCCTTGGCCTTGCCCGCCGTTCGGACGTAGAATCCCCCCATGCCGAAAGCTGGGTGCCGTGTGTCGGTACTCCGAAGCCTGTCACCCGGCACCGTCCGAGGGAGCAGCGAGCCGTGAAAAGCGCCACCGAACAGATGGACCTGATCCGCCGCGGCGCCGACCAGATCGAGCCGGAAAAGGAACTCCTTACCAAGCTCGAACGCAGCATCAAGACCGGCAAGCCGCTGCGCGTCAAGTACGGCATCGACCCCACCGGCATCGACGTTCACCTCGGCCACACCGTGCCGCTGCGCAAACTGCGCGTCTTTCAGGAACTCGGCCACAAAGCAGTTCTCATCCTCGGCAACTACACCGCGCTCGTCGGCGACCCCAGCGGCCGCGACCAGACCCGCGTTCGCCTCACCCAAGAACAAGTCGAGGCCAACGCCAAGGACTACCTCAAGCAGGTCAGCAAGGTCATCGACATCGACCGGGCCGAAGTACGCTACAATGGCGAGTGGTTTAGTAAGTTTCAGTTCCTGGACGTTTTGAGCCTGACGAGCAAGATCACCGTGCAGCGGATGCTCGAGCGCGACGACTTCACGAAACGGTTCCGGTCCGAGCCGTCGGTGCCGATCTACCTGCACGAATGCCTCTACCCGCTCATGCAGGGCCACGACAGCGTCGAGATCGCGGCGGACGTGGAACTGGGCGGCAGCGAGCAGCTGTTCAACCTGATGATGGGTCGCCGGCTCCAGGAAGCCGCCGGGCAGGAGCCGCAAATCTGCCTGACGCTGCCGATCTTGCGCGGGCTGGACGGCGTCCGCCGCATGGGTAAGAGCCTCGGCAACTACGTCGGCGTCGGCGAGTCGGCCGACGAGCAGTTCGGCAAGACCATGAGCATCCCCGACGCGCTGCTGCCGGAATGGTTCACGCTGCTGACCGACCACACCGACGCCGAGATCGCGCAGCTCACCGACGCCAACGCCACGCCGCCGATGGAGGCGAAGAAGCGGCTCGGCGCGGCAGTCGTGACCTTCTACCACGGCGCGGCGGCGGCGGCGGCGGCGCGGGAGGAATGGGAGAACCGTTTCTCGAAGCGCCTGGACCCGAAGGACATCCCGGACGTAGACGTTGCGGCGACGAGCCTCGTGGACGGCAACTTGACCGTTACCAAGCTCCTGGTCGCGCTCGGCCTCGCCAAAAGCGGCAACGAAGCGCGACGGCACGTCGAGGGCGGCGGCGTGACGCTCGGGCCGGACCGCGACAAGGTGACCGACCCGCACCTCGCGGTCGCCGTGACGCCGGGGTTGATCGTGCGCGTCGGCAGTCGGCGCGTGGTGCGCGTCCGACTGGTCTGAAGGGAGGCCGTGCGTGGCAGGGACCGTGCCAACCTGGCCGCCTTCTCCGGCCGCCTTTGAACTCGGCCCGGACGAGGTCCACGTCTGGTGTGCCAGCCTACAACAGTCGCCCGCGCAGGTCGCCCGCTTCGCCCGCACCCTGTCCGACGACGAGCGCGACCGCGCCGCCCGCACCCGCCACGCCCCGGCCCGGCACGAGTTCATCGTGGTCCGCGGCCTGTTGCGCACTCTCCTCGCCGACTATCTCAACGTCGATTCGCGCCGCCTGGCGTTCTGCTCCGGGCCGACCGGCAAGCCCGCCCTGGTCGAGCCGGCCAGTGCCCTGCCGTTCTACTTCAACGTGTCGCATTCGCACGAACTGACCCTCATCGCCGTCACGCGCCGCGGCGAAGTCGGCGTGGACGTGGAGCGGCTGCGTCCGTTCGCCAACGACCTGGGTTTGGCGGAGCGCTTCTTCTCGCGGCACGAGTCTGGCGCGCTGCGGGCGTTGCCGGCGGAGCGGCGCATTGAGGCGTTTTTCCACGCCTGGACGCGCAAGGAGGCGTTCCTCAAGGCGAGCGCGCACGGCCTGACCTACGGCCTGGACCGCGTCGAGGTGACGCTGTTGCACGACGACCCGGCGCGGTTCGTGCGCATCGACGGCGAGGAAGCCGCGGCGCGGTGCTGGTCATTGCATCACCTGACGCCCGCGGCCGGCTACGTCGGCGCGCTGGCGATGCACGCGCACGATTACCGCCTCGTTTGTTGGCACTGGGGCGAGGATGATGAAGGATGAAGGATGAAGGATGGTAACCGTTCACCGGCAACTTCTCCCCCCCTTACGAAGGGGGGGGCGGGGGGGGTGGAGTTGCGTTCACTCCCATACGCATCAAGTTAAGGCCCTCGGCCATTCGGCCTGAAAGGCCGGTTCTGCTAGCCCAGGCCGAAGGCCTGGGAAACGGTATCCCCTTTTGCCTCGGCCCCGTAGGGGCCGTTCACGCCCAGGTTGGATCGATGACGAACGAGCCTTTCAGGCTCGAACCATGCTTTGCCAATTTACCCAGGCCTTCGGCCTGGGCTGACGGAACGATCCTTTCAGGATCGAATTCCTTAACTTGATGCGTATGGGGTGGAGTTGCGTTCACTCCCCCCCTTACGAAGGGGGGGGGGGGGGGGGTAAGAACGGTTGCGTTTAACATGCCGGGCGGTCACTCCACCCCCCCCCGCCCCCCCGTCGGAAGGGGGGGGGTGAACGGTTCCCAGCCATCAACCATAATCCTTCATC
>JBBRLG010000177.1:0-12670 GCA_038231495.1 Gemmatales bacterium
CTTGCGGAGCCAGCAAGCGGGCCGCTTGCGGCTACGGCGACCACCCCACGGTCCCGAAACATTTGCCACACCCGTTGCCCGTCCCCGCGCCGCTTACCAGGAAGCCTTGTGGCACCCTTCCCGGTAAGCGGCGTGGCGGAAGCTGCCGCAGTCAGACTAAGCGACCAACGCCGACTCGATGCCGACCGCGGTGTAAGCGTCGCCGAGCGCCTTTAGCTTCTGCGCCCGCACGGCATCGCTCTGGGCCGCGTAGTACGTCTTCGCCACGTCGAGCAGCGTTTCCCGCGTCCGGGCAAAGTCCGCGGTTCTCGGCAGCCGACTCAGGGTCAAGTAGTAAAGGACCGCGCCTTCCTTGGGCGTGAACAGCGTTTTGCCGGCGGCGTCCGTGCTCGTCAAGACGTTGTAAGCCGCCTTGTTGTGGATGTTGCTGTTGGTGTGAACGCCGCCCTCGTCCGCGTCCGTCTTCAAGTAGTCCTTCATGTGTGCCGGCTGGTTGGTTGCCGCCGGGTTGCTGAGGTCGCGCAGCGACGTGCCGTCCTTGCCCAGCCCCGGGCCGATCCGCCAGTCAAATTCGGCGAGCGCGGTGAAGCCACCGTCGGGCCGCCAATTGTTGATGAGCACCCCGAAGATGTCGCTGAACGACTCGTTGAGTGCCCCGGACTGGTCCTTGTAAACCAGGTCGGCGGTGTTTTGGGTTACGCCGTGCGTCAGTTCGTGGGCGATCACGTCCAGGAAGCGGGAGTAACTGCGGAGGGCGCCGTCCGTCCCGCGGTCCTGCCCGTACCACATCTTGTTGTCGTACCAGACGGCATTGTGCCATTCCGGCGGTGCCTGACGGGACGAGTCGGTGACGTTGATGACGGAGATCACGTAGGAACCGCGGTCGTCCACGCCGGCGCGGGCGAGGACGCTGCTGTAAAAGTCGTGCACGTGGGCGGCGTTGGCGTGGGCCGAGATGGCCGCGACCGAAAAGGTCGGCGGCTGGGCATCGACGACGACCGGGCCGTTTGGAAATGTCGTCCAGTAGTCCTGACCGCCGAGGTCGAATGTCTTCAGCTTGCGCAGGCTGTCGTGTAGCGCAAAGCCCGGCGTCAGCGGTTCGATGAAGACTTCGCGCGACCGGGCCAACACGTCCAGGAGCGTGACGCTGGCGAGGGCCGTCGGGTTGGCGCTGTAGTAGTACAGGATGTCGCCGGAGTGGGCGTCCACCAGGTAGTCGTACTCGCGCCGCCCCGGTCGCGGGGCCAGTCCGTGCCCCCCGGCGTCGGCGTCCGCACCGGGAGCGACCGGAACCTTTCGGAACAGGAAGGCGAGGTGCCAGGTGTTGTCAGCTTCGCGGTGAAAGAGCGTCAGCGTCGCCGGCGTCACCCCCTTCTTGAGTTCCGCGGGGTCCGTTTTGGCGAACTTCGCAATTCGGACCATCGCGTCGTCCTGGCTGAGCGTCGGCAAGGCGGACGCCAGCCGCACGGTGGCGAGGTCGGCGTCGACGGACACCAGGCTCCGGTCGGCGCGGAGTTCGACCGTGGCCTGTCCCCCAAAAACGGGCACCGACGCATGGGTCTGGTCGAACTTGAGCAGCCGCGTGTTGGTGAGTGCCTGGTCCTGGACCGAGCGCAAGCGGATGTCGGAGCCGGGCGGGGGGACAATCAACGCCTCGAAGCCGTGGATCGGGGGCGGGGCGGATGCGGCGAGGGCTTCGCCGAGAAAGTGCCGGGCTGCGGCCTCGTCGTTGGGAAACGCGGCCTGCTGCGGGGGAAGGGCGATGGCGCTTTCCAAGACGACCGCCGTGGCGCTTTCCAGGACGACCGCCCTGGCGGCTGCCGGAGCGGATTCAAATGGCAAACGGTCCGCGGAATGGAACCGAATGCGACGAAACGGGTTGGCCATGATCTTCTACTCCCTTGAGGTGAGGTAAACGGCAGTCCGCGGCCCCCTCACGGCCGCGGACTGGAGCGAAATTATACTGCCCACGGCTGGATTCGGCACCAACGCCCGTAACCACAAGCGGCCCGCTTGTGGGTACACGTCTCCCACAAGCGGGCCGCCAACCGTAGCCGCAAGCGGCTCGCTTGCAGGCTTCTGCGAGGGGGCAGCCTGCAAGCGGGCCGCTTGCGGCTACGGCTGCGTGCCACGCGTCCCGCTAAAAACGCAGCCCGACCTGGAAAGCCAACGCCGCGTAGAAGTACAGTTCCGCGTCCAGTGCCCGCTTGATGTTCGCGGCCTGGCGGAAGCCGTGCTGCTCGCCGGCGAACAGCAGGTAGGCGACCGGCACGCCCTTGCGCCGCAGGGCCGCCACCATCAACTCGGTCTGGTTGGGCGGCACGATGCGGTCCTCGCTACCCTGGAAGAAGGCGACCGGCACGCCAAGGCGGTCGGCGTGATGCACCGGCGCTCGCGCCACGTACACGTCCCGCGCCGCCGGGTACGGGCCGACCAGCCAGTCCAGGTAACGCGCCTCGAACTTGTGAGTGTCGAGGACCAGGGCTTCCAGATCACTGACGCCGTAATGGCTGCCGCCGGCGCGGAAACAGTTGCGGAACGTCAGGCAGGCCAGAGCCGTGTAGCCGCCGGCGCTGCCGCCGGTGATGACCGCCCGCGCCGGGTCGGCAAGACCCTGCGCGGCCGCGTAGCCCGCCGCCGCAACGCAGTCATCGACGTCGACGACGCCCCAGTTCAGGTAAAGGCGGTCGCGGTACGCGCGGCCGTAGCCGGTGCTGCCGCCGTAGTCCACGTCCAGGACGGCGATGCCGCGACTGGTCCAGAACTGCGTCCGCAAGTCGAGGATGCTCGACGCCGCCCCGGTCGGCCCGCCGTGGCATTTCACCAGCAGCGGCGGCCGCTCGCCGTCCGGCGCGGCGAAGTCCGGATTGTGCGGCGGGTAGAAAAGGCCGTGCGCCTCCTTGCCGCCGGTGGTCGGGAAGACGACCGCCCGCGGCGTCGTTAAATACGGCCGTACCTTCGGATCGTCGGCGACCTCGGTGGCCCGGCGCAGGGTCGTGGTCGTGCCCGTCTCCGGGTCGAAGGTGACGATCGCGGCCGGGCTGACCGGCGACCCCACCCGCAGCGCCACCGTGCCGCCGCCGGCGCGCACCGAACTGAATTCGGTGAACGGTAGGCGGTCGAACGGAGTCAGCCGCCCCGAGGCAAGGTCGAGCAGTGCCAACCGGCCGACACCGCTCTCGGTGTAGGTGCAAATCATCCGCTCCGCGGAAAGGAAGGCGTAGGTGGCCATGCCGAAAACCCACTGCGCCTGGCCGAATTCCGCCTCCCGCGGGCAAACGTTTACTGCCTTGCCGTCCGGCTCGCGGCGGTAGAGGTTCCACCAGCCCGTCCGGTCGGACACGAAATAGAGGCGGCCGTCCGGCGACCACTCCGGCTGGAAAATGGATTCGCCGGGGCCGCCGGCGACGTGCTGTGGTTTGCCCACGCCGCCGCCGGTGAACTCGGCGACCCACAGCTCGGTGCCGACCCAGGGCATGTTCGGGTGGTTCCAGGTCAGCCACGCCAGGGAGCCGCCGTCCGGGCTGAGGCGCGGCGAAGAATAGAAATCGTTGCCTCCGACCAGCAGCGTGCCTTCGCCGCCCGCCGCCAGGTCCACCGCGACGAGCGTGTTGACCGCCTCCCGCGCCGGGTCGCGGTGGTCTTCACGGACGCCTACCCACAGGCCGTGACTGCGATCAATCAGACCGTCGGCGTAGCGCAGCCCCGCATCCGGCCGGTCTGTCGGCGGCGCGGGCGTCAGAGGCGCGGGGGCCGCGCCCGGTGCAATCCGGTACAAGCGCTGGTCGTTGAAGTTGCTGCAATAAGCGACGCCGCCGGCGACGACCGCCGCCGCGCCGCCGTACTCGTGGACGCGGGTGCGGACGTTGAACGGCGCCGGGTTGACATCGGCGCCGCCACCGCTGCCGCGGCGCACCAGGACGTAGCGCCCCGACGGCTCGCTCGGCCGACTTTCCACCCAGTAGACGTCGCCGCCGTCGAGCAGCACGTCGACGAGGTTGACGGCGGCGGTGGCGATCAGGTCGGACGTGATCGGGGACGCCCACGAGCCGAAGGGGGCGGTGGTCGGGTCGGCCATGTGATACCTCGGGGTCAGTTGAATGCAGCCATGTTGACGACCGTGGCGGGGCCGGTCGCCGCCATCGCGGCGGCAGCGCCGGCAACGCCGGGGACCGCCGCCCGCAACTCCGCCGGCAAGTCTTTCGGGTCGAGTCGCACCTCGATCAACGCCGGCACGTCGGTCAGGAGCAGGGCCGTTTCGAGGGCCGTTTCGAGTTCCGCCGCGGTCGTGGCCCGGAAGCCGCGGGCACCGAACGCCTCGGCCAGCTTTGGGTAGTCCCAGGCCGGCAGTTCGTTAAAGAACTCCGGCGGCGGGGCGTTGGCAGGCTTGAAAAAATCCTTGTTAATCAGGAACTGCTCGATGGCGTACAAGCCGTTGTTGAAGACGAAGAAGATTGCCGCCTTTTTCTCGTGAGCCAGGGTGGACAGCACCTGCGGCAGCATTTGGAACCCGCCGTCGCCCGTGAACGTCACCACGCGCTCGCCCGGCGCGGCGAAACTAACCCCGACCGCGGCACCGGTAGTGTAGCCGATCGACAGCCATGCCGTCTGGGCGATGAAGTGGTCGCGCTCCTCGATCGGCAACTCGGCCGACGGAAACAGGGCCATTCCGGTATCGACCAGGACGCGTAGGCCCTTCCAGGACACGCGGCGCATGCGCGCGAAGAATGAATCCCAGGTCAGTTTCGGGTCCACGGCAACCAGCCCGGCCGCGGCAGCCGCGGGTGCCGCGCGGCGGGCGGCGCGGGCTTTGACAATCTCCTGAAACCCGGCGGGCGGTGACTGCTTTTTGGCCACCCCCTTGGCAAGCCGCAGTTCCTCCAGCAGCCGGCGGACGAAGCGGTCCAGCGGCACGTTGGGATAGACGTAAGAGCCGACGCGCACGGCACCGGCGGCGGCGAGAATCATGCGGTCAAACTTCTTTGCCACGATCGGCCCGTAGAAGTCGCTCAGGATGGTGCCCAGCGCGAGCAGGCAGTCGGCTTCCACCTCGACCACCTGCCGAATCGCCCCTCGGGCAAAGGCGCTGTCGTAAACGCCGATAAAGCGATCGTTTTTCTCTGAGATAAGCGATTTGCCCATCAAGGTGGTGGTGTACGCCCATTTGGTCAGGCGTACGATCTCCTCGAACTCGTCCTGGAGGCGTAGCCGTTGCAGCCACTCGCCGCCCCACAGCACCGGCGAGCTTGCCTCCCCCATCCGCCGCAGCACGTCGGCGACCGCCGCGACGACGGCGCGATCGACGTCGGCCTCCTCGGCGGGGGACCGGGGCAGCGGGACGAGCTTCGCCCCCGGGTTGGCTGGAGCGGGGCACGGTGCCGACCAGACGCCGTCGCGCACTTCCAGGTACACCGGCCGGGATTCGGCCACGCACGCCCGCAGCACCCGGTCGATCTCCTGCGGGGCGTCGGCCGCGTCGGTGAGGACCGCTGTCGCCGCCGCGATCGGACGGAAGATCAATTCGTCGGTGTGTACCGGGTCGATGGCGTGGGCGAAAAGGATGCCCTGTTTGACCATTTGCTCGGCCTTGCTCGCCTTGGCCGACCCGTTCAGCACCACCACCGGGCAGCGCTCGACGAACGCGCCGGCGACGGCGTTGTACAGGCTCAACGAGCCGACGCCGTAGGTGACGCACGCCACGCCGATCGGGCGGAGGCGGGCGTAGGCGTCGGCGGCGTACCCGGCTTCCAGTTCGCTCCGCGTGCCGACGTAATGGAGCCGCCCGGAGGCGCGGGCGGCCTGGAGGAATTCGGCGGTGTAATTGCCCGGCACGCCGAACACGTGCTCGGCACCGAGGGCGGTGAGACGGTCGATGAGGTAGGTGGCGACGGTGGATGGCATGACGACCTCGGGGTTACGGGAGCCAGCGGGGGTGCGGCACCCCCAGGACGGTTTCGAGCACGTCGTCGGCGGTTTCGAGGGCACCCTCGACCCAGCCCTGCTGGCGCGACCACGCCTCGCCGCAAACGTACACCGGGTCGCGCGGTGACGGGTGGCGCATGAAGGCGGCCGCCTTTTCGGCGTTGGTGCCGATTTTCCAGAAGTGCCAGCCGCCGCCGAACGGCTCCGCCGTCCAGTCGCGGAACGCAGCCGCGTAGGGCGGCACGACGTCGGCGCTGGCGGGGTCGGCCAGGGTGCTCAGGCCGTGCAGCTCGCGCAGCTGGTCCTGGAGCGCCGCCACCAGGGCCGCCGACGCCGCCACCTCGGAGGTCGGGTCCGGGATCGGCACACCCGGCGGGCAGGCGAAGTCCGGCGGGTGATAGCCCCCGCCGCGGCGGGCCAGTCCCGCCCAGAACTCGACAGCGCCGCCGTCGTTGTAACTGGCCATCAGGATCGAGTTGCGGTTCGTCGGGTCCGCGGCGGCTTCAGTCTCGGTGCCCCAGTAGTAGCACTGTCGTAGCGGCAGGTCGGTGACGGAGCGCCCGGCCGTCACGCGGCGGGCGTCCTTCCACCAGGGCCGACGGTACGCGGTGAAGATTTTGAAGCCCGGCTGCGGCAGCACGGTTTGCAGGTTCTCGCCGAACGCCGGGTCGTCGAACAGCAGTGAATCGGGGTGCAGCAGTTCGATGGACCGCCGCGGCAGGGCGAGAATCACATGGCGGGCGCGGACGTCCACGCGCGTCGCCTGCGGCACCCGCCGCGGGTTGACCGGGGCCGCGATCTCGTACTTGTCGAACGTCAGTGCGGCCCACCCGTCCGCCGCGCGGTCGAGCCGGAACAGCCGGTGTTTCATGTAAACCGCGCCGCCGGCCTTCGCGAACTGGGCGACCATTTCGAGCGGCAGGGCTTGAAAGCCTTTCTTGAGGGCGAAGTAGCGCAAGCTCGGGTCGAAGTCGGCGAGCAGGAACGGGATCGCCTCGGCGGCGCTCCAGTTGTTGACCAGGGTGTCGTAGCCGCTGGCGTCGCGGATCAGCTGGTACGCTTCGGCGCTGACCTCGTCGAGCATCAGGTTGCGGAAGCCGACGTCGCGCAGCTTGCGGGTTTCGCCGCGGTGGCGCAGGGCCACTTCAATGAGAAGTTGACCGGGCGAGCGGGTTCGCTCGCCGCGGTCCAGCAGGTAGGGCGGGGTGAAGTCCAGGCGTGCCCAGTCGGCGGCGGTGAAATGACGGCCGCGCAGGTAGTAGAGGTTGCGGCCATCCGGATCCTCGACCAGCAGCGGTCGCGTGTCCAGTTCGAGGTGGCCGACGAGTGTGCGGACGCGCGTGTGGCTGGTCAGGAAGCGCATGCCGCCGAGTTCGATCGGCAGGTTCGGCAGCCCCGGCAGGGTGGTCGAGAACAGCCGACCGCCGATCCGTGAACCGTACTCGAACAGGCCGACGCGCAGCCTGCCGTCGGGCCGCTTCTTGGCCAGCGCGGCCAGGGTCGGACTCGCCGCCCCCTCGTCACGGAGTCGCCAGGCGCAATAGGCTCCCGATACCCCGCCGCCGACAACGGCGACGTCGAAATCCGTCTGCTCTTGGCCGGCCACGACAACTCCCGGGCAGAGAGGAAAGGGAACCCGCCGTCGGGGCCGCCCCAGCAAACGCTCTGGCCGCGGCGGTCGCGGTAAAACCGAAGCAGGTGGCGGCTCTGGTTGCGGTTCAATCCGCGGACCGCGGGGCTATTCGTTAATTCGGCGCAAGTTAGTGAACCGCACTTTCGCGATGAATACAAGAATATTTTCGCTGCATCCTGACGGAGGGGCGTGGCAAAACATTGGGGAGTAAGTTTTGCCGGGGGAGGGGCCCTTGTTCTCGTTCCCAAGCTCTGCGTTTGGGAAGCATGGTTCCCAGGTTCCGCTCGCGAACGAGGGCAAAGCCCCTTTTTGGAGTGCGACGCTTTCTTTTATGTTGTGCCGCCGCCCACGGAGGCCAGGGATTTACCGTCCGGCGAGTAGGCCACGTCCCATACGTCGTTGTGGCCAGCGAAGCTGTGCAGCGGTTTGCCGTCCGCGACGTTCCACAAATGGATCGCGCTCGACCCGAATCCGGCAAGCGCCTTGCCGTCGGGAGAAAACTGCAAACGGCAACAGCCCCTGTTTTTCAGCCTGCGGACCTCTTGTAGCGTTTTGCCGTCCAGCAATAGGATGCTGTCTTCGGAGGCGGCGGCGAGTTGGGTGCCGTCCGCTGAGAAGCAGAAATTTCTGTAGTGGAACCCGCCTGGAAAAGGGAATGTCGCCTGTTTCACGCCGGTCGCGATGTTCCAAAGAACCGCCTCTTTCGAGGAGGTAAGGAGCATGCAGCACGGCGTACGCCTCGGCCCGGCTCAACGCATCGAGGGCGTCCGCATCGGACAACGCCGGGAGCGCCGCACGCGCGCGGGTCCGACGTTCCGCCGCCTGAACCCGCGTGCGGACGGCGGTCCGATAGGCGACGCCGTACAAGAAGCTGCCCAACGAGTGCCGTTTGCGGACGCAGCCGGCCTTGCGGACGAGCACCAGGAAGGTGGCCTGGAAAGCATCCTCGGCCGCGTGGGCATCCCCCAGCACCCGACGGCAAACGCCGAGGACCGCCGGGCCGTGGCGCTGCACCAACAGGGTGAAGGCCGCCTCTTCGCAGTGGCCGCAGAAGCGCTCCAACAATTCCGCGTCACTCAGGTCTTTCATGGCTTCCGTGCCCGCGTGCCGGCGCAACTGGTCGAGCACACTTTTCAAGGTAGACGTCTGCACGGTTTGGCCCTCGTGGGGAGGAAGTTCCCTAACCCTATAGGGCAGCAAAGACGGCAATTGCACGAATCAATTCGGTGCGGCAGGGAAAAAAGGATGGATGTCGGGAGCCGCTTGCGGCTTTGCAAAGCCGCAAGCGGCAGCTGCTTCTGTGCGCCAAGCTCAGAAAATGCTGTATCAAATCCGGCCCGCCCGCGGCACTATAAGGAGAGGGCGTTTGCCGCTTGCGGCGTTGCGTTATTGAGACAGGCCAACCCTTTTGAAATTGTCCCGTCACGGCAATCAAGGTAAACTGCCGGTATGAACACCGTGCCCCAACTCGAACAAGCCGTCCGCCAACTGTCCGCCGAAGAACTGGCAGCCTTTCGGGCCTGGTTCGTGAAATTTGACGCGGAGCAGTGGGACCAGCAGTTTGAGGCGGACGTGGCCGCCGGCCGTCTCGATTGGTTGGTCGAAGAGGCTTTGGGAGACCAGCGCGAAGGGCGCTGCACCGACCGATGAATCATCGGGCGTCGCCGCGCTTCTGGTCCTGCTACCACCGGCTGCCCGAAGACGTCCGGCACTTAGCCGACCGGAGCTATGAATCGCTCCGGAACGATCCGCGGCACCCCTCCCTGCACTTCAAGAAGGTCGGCCTGTTCTGGTCGGCGCGCGTGGGACTCCATTACCGAGCGGTGGCCGTGGCAGCCGGCTCCGATCTGATCTGGGTATGGATCGGCACCCACGCCGAGTACGACCGCTTGATCAAAGGCGGTGGGGTTTAGTGGTCCGTTTCACAAATAACGTCCCGGTTGTTGGGTGCCATGCTTTGGTACTCCAAAGCATGCTTTCGAGTACGATAGCAGGGCACCCGCCCCGATTATCCTGGACAACATTGCTGAAACGGACCACTTACCGCGGCGTCACCTTCGGCCAGTTCAACTCGACCCCATCGCCTTCCAATCGTTTCTGAAACTCCGCCAGCAACTTCGGGTCCTTGCGCACCTGGCGCGGCGGCTCCTTCTTCGCCAGGCAAAACGCCGCCAGCGAACCCGCCGCCTCGCCGATGGCCCACTCGACCGGGTGCAACCGATAACAGCCGTTCGTGATGTGCGTCACACCCAGGTTCTTGCACGCCGGCAGCAGGTTCTCCACGCGCCGCGGGATCAGCGCCCCCAGCGGTATCTGAAACGGCAACGAGCTAATGTCCAGGTAGTTGTCGCCGCCGCTGGTCGGGTGCAGGTCGATGCGGTAACTGCCAACGCCCACCGTGTCGGCGAAGCGCTCTGCCGTCACCTCGTCCTTCTTCTTGCCGGTGCGCTCCATCCGCGCGTCGGTGCCGACGTGCTGCTCCACTACGGTAAACTCCGCCTTGATCCGCCGCGATTCGCGGACGTAGGGGTATTTCGCCAAACCGTCTGCCGTGCCTACCAGGTCGGCGCGCAGCCGCAAGCCGGGCCAACCGGTCTTGCCGTCGGCGCGCGGCGCTTCGGTCTGCATCCAGTAGAGCAGCGACAGGCTCAGTTGTTTCGCACGGCGCAGGTGTTTGGCCGCCTCGTCCGCGCCGACCTCGCACAGGTTGCCGAGCCAGTAATCGTTCTGCGGCCAGTTCACCAAGCACACGTCGCCGGGGTAGGTGCCGGCTTTGAAGTTTTGCCGGTCGGCGATGCGGCGGTAGCGCCACAGATTTAACCCCGTGCCCGCGGCGGTCGGGTCGAACGACACGGCACGTTCCTTGAGCGTGATCGGCTCGCTCATCTTCCAGCCGAGCAAGGGGCCGGGCCAGTCGGGCTTGAGCTTGGGGACGTAGTTGCGCCAGGCGTCGTATTCGGCGGGCTTGTCGATCGTATGCGCTTCGCCGGACACGTGGTCGATCGCGAAACAGCATGTGAACGCCTGGTGGTTGTCCGGCTGGGCCTTGTCGGGCGCGTGCGGCTCCTCGGTGTCCTTGCGCGCCTCGAAGCCGGTGACGTACTCGGTTTTGGTCAACGGCAGCAGGTCGCCGAGTTCGGTGGCGTCGAGGAAATAGGGCGCGACGAGGTGCTTCTCCGCGCCGCCGCGCAAGTCGCGTACCTTGACGGCTTCGACGCGGTCGCCTTTAACTTCCGCGCCAACGGGCCGATGTTCGAGGAGGATTTCGACGCGCTTGCCGCTGACGTGAGGCGCGAGCATTTCCAGAAGCACGGCCAGCGCGACGCGCGGCTCGTGACACAACCGGGAAACGCTGCCGTTGCCGGGGTTGAGGTGTTCGACGGCGCGCGCCTCGGCGGTGAGGGGGTAGTTGCGCCGATAGTAGTCGCGGATGCCGTCGCGCAGCTTGCGGTAAGAACGGTTGCAGCCGAATGTTTCGATCCAGGGGTGTTCGTCCGGCGGCACGGCCTGCTGCGTGAGTTGGCCGCCAACCCAGTCGGTCTCCTCGGTGAGGAGAACGCGCAGCCCGTTCCGCGCCGCCGCGAGGGCCGCCGCGCAGCCGCCGAGACCGCCCCCGATGATAACGAGGTCGGCTTTCAATTCCGTGCCGCGCAGTGCGTCGGCGCGTAGACGGGGCAAGGATAGAAACGGGGTCAGTGCCGTGAGGCTGAGAAAGGTGCGGCGGTTCATGGAAATCCAATCGGGTGTCGGGTGTCGGGCGTCGGGTGTCGGCAAAGACAATATACCGCGGAATCCCGCTGGTAACTGTCATTGCCGACACCCGACGCCCGACACCCGACACCCGATTTGGAATTACATATTGTCGCGCCGCTCCTCGACGAGCGTGCGGATGCGCTCGGCGAGCAGAGCGATGTCGAACGGCTTCTTGAAGGCGTCGCTGTAGCCGTACTGGTTGAGGCCTTCCGGGTTGGCCTCGTCCTCGCTAGCCAGCGCGAGGATCAGGGTCGCTTCGTACTGCGCGTTGCGGCGCAGGTTGGAGGCGATTTGTAGACATTCGCTGCGGCCCATGGCCAGGTCGACGATGATCGTGTCCGGGTGGAAGCTTTCGGCCTGGATGCCGGCCTCGAAGCCGCTGTT
This sequence comes from Gemmatales bacterium, assembly GCA_038231495.1. Classification (GTDB taxonomy): domain Bacteria; phylum Planctomycetota; class Planctomycetia; order Gemmatales; family Gemmataceae; genus JBBRLG01. Next base: position 11,693 of record JBBRLG010000177.1, read on the forward strand.
GGCGACTTCGTACTTGTAGTCCTCGTCTTCGGGCAGCATTTCCCGGATGCGCTCGATGAAGAGGTTTTCGGCGCCGATGATCAGGATTTTGTGCCACCCCTCCTCCTCGAGTTCGCCCAGCGGCATGCCGTGCTCTTTGAGGAAGCGGATGAGGTGTTCGCGGGGGATACGGCGGTCCTGGCTGCCGGGGATGCGATACCCCCGCAACCGGCCCGAATCGAACCACTTACTTACCGTCCGGGGCGCAACCTTGCAGATCTTGGCGACCTGGCCGGTGGTGAAGACCTTTTTCATTGCAGCACTCCATACTCGTGTTTTGCTGAGTCCCCTCCCCGGCCGGACGGACGCGGGGGCGTCCGGCCGGGGAGCTTCCCACCCGACCCGTCGCACCCGGCGGGGCGGCCGGGGTGCGACGACGCCGTGACCGGAGGCACCGGACGGCGGCAGCGGTTGAGGGCGGGGCCTCTGCGGGGAGGAGACCGCCGACCGCCGCCAGGGCGGGCCGACCAAAGGGACAGACAAGCATCGCACCGCGGCGGGCCGCACGGGGGTGGCCCGGCCTCGGAGATGGCGGGTAATTGTCTTCCACCTCGGCTAACGTTGTAAATCGGCACGCGAACCTCCCAACATCAGAAAAACGCCACAGCCTGGGGAGATTCTGCCGATTCACCGTTCCCCGCCCGTCCCGCTCCTTACCGGGATTAACGCGCGCACGGCGGACGCAGGGTTTACGACAGGAGGGCCGGAGAATCGCGGTGAGACGACTGGCGCCGGCGAAGACGTGACGGCCGGCGGCTCGGTTCCGCTTGCATTCTAGCGCAACCGGCAAGGGCCGCGGCAAGGGAACCACGAATAATACGAAAAAGCCGAAAAAAACATGTAACCGTTCACCGCCAACGTCTCCCCCCCCTTACGAAGGGGGGGTGGGGGGGTTAAGCACGGTTGAAGTACTCCGTCATGGCGTCCACTCAACCCCCC
>JBBRLG010000178.1:0-12598 GCA_038231495.1 Gemmatales bacterium
AAGCGCCGAAGCTGGGCTTTCTGATTGGGACTAAGTCGTAACAAGGTAACCGTAGGGGAACCTGCGGTTGGATCACCTCCTTTCTAAGGATGTTAGCAGTCGGGTCTCACGGCCCGGCAAATCATCGTGTCCACATCAAACTTTTGGCTACGCTTCCAAGCTGTTTTAGATAACCCCGTCAGTCCGAAAGGACTGACGGGGTTTTTTATTGCCGCTTGCGGCGTTGCAAATGTCTTGCAACGCCGCAAGCGGCAAATTCAATTCAACTCGACCGCCTCTTCCCAGTGTTCGTAGAGTTGTTTCAACTTCACCTTCGTCGCCTCGAACGCACCCGTCGTTTCTTTGACTTTATCTCCATCCCTATACAAGTCCGGCGATGCCATCAGTGCTTCCAACTCGTGCAACTCCTCTTCCGTGACCGCGATATCGTCCTCGATCTCCTCCACTTTGCGGTAAGGAAACCGGCGCTTCGCTTTCTCCTTCTTCGGCGTGCCGACGTTACTGTTCGTCGGCCGCGTCGGCACTGCTTCCTTCTTCTTCGGGCCAGCCGCCTTGGCCGCCTCTTGCTGGGCGCGCATCATCTCATAGGTGTCATAATTGCCATAAATCACCTGCACGTTGCCGGTGCCGTCGAGCACCAGCAACAGGTCGATCACGCGGTTGAGGAAATAGCGGTCGTGGCTCACAACGATGCAAGTGCCGTCGAACGCGAGCAATGCTTGTTCCAAGGCATCGCACGCCCATAAATCGAGGTGGTTCGTCGGCTCGTCCAACACCAGGACGTTCACGCCCTGGGCCACGAGCTTGGCCAGGGCCGCCCGACTCTTCTCGCCGCCGCTCAGTTCACCCACGCGCTGGTTGACTTGATCGCCCATCAGGCCGAAGCGGCCCAGCAGGTCGCGCATGCCTTGTTCTACCGTATCGGGGTCCGACTCCGGCCACACGGCCCGGATGACGGGTTTGTCCTCGTCGAGCGATTTCAAATGCTGATCGTAATAGCCGAATTCGACGAGGTGGCCGCGCTGCACCTTGCCCGCGTCCGCGGCTTCGTCACCGAGCAGGACGCGCAAGAGCGTCGTCTTGCCGCTGCCGTTCGGTCCCATGATGCCGAGGCGCTTGCCGCGCGGCAGGTTGAAATTCAGATCCTTGAACAGCGGGCGGTCGTAGGCCTTGGTCAAGTCGTCCACTTGAAACACCACGTCGCCGGAGCGCCGCACCGACTCGAAATGCATCTGGGGTGAGGAGACCATTGTCGGCCGTTCGACGCGCTCGATCTTGTCGATCTGCTTTTGGCGCGAGGCCGCTTGTTTATGCAATTGGCCGTAATGCACCCGGCGGATGTACTCTTCTTGCTTCTCGATATACTCCCGTTGCGATTCGTACGCGCGCAACTCTTGCTCGTAGCGTTCCTGGCGCAGCCGCCAATACTGTTGGAAATTGCCGGGATAGCTGGAGATGCGGTTGGCGTGCATCTCGAATACCTTGGTCACAACGCGGTCGAGGAAATAGCGGTCGTGGCTGACGATGAGCATGGCTTCGGGTTGCTTGCTCAGGTACTCTTCGAGCCAGCGCGTCGTGTCGATGTCGAGGTGGTTGCTCGGTTCGTCGAGCAGCATCACGTCCGGGGCGGCGAGCAGGAGTTTCGCCAACATCAGCCGGCTCTGTTGCCCGCCACTGAAAGTGTCCACGCTGCGGGTAAAATCCTCGGGACGGAAGCCGAGGCCTTGCAGCACTTCTTCAATGCGGTGATCGACGTGAAAGGCGTCGTGGTGGCTGAGCAGCTCGTGCAGCCGGTCGTAGCGGGCGGCAAGGCTTTTGCGTTCGGACTCGTCGGTCGCCTTGGCCAGCTTCTCGGCGGTGTGAATCATGTCGTCGTGGGCGCCGAGCAGTTCGTTGAGGGCGGTCTTCGCCTCGTCGAACAATGTGCGGCCCGGTGCGAATTCCGGCTGCTGGCGTAAGAGGGCGATGCGCGCCCCGGCGTGGTAGCGCACCTCGCCGTCGTCGGGTTTGTCGAGGCCGGCGAGGATACGCATGAGCGTGGTTTTGCCGACGCCGTTGGGACCGACCAAACCGACGCGCTCCCCGGCCTGCAACTCAAAGCCGACGTTCTCGAAAAGCGGCGCGGCGTCGAAGCCGCGCGAAAGTGACGAACAACTCAACAACAGCATGGCGGTCCTGAATTGTTGGCTAGGTCGTGGTCAGTTGGGTGCGGCTTGCAAAGCCGCAAGCGGCAATCGTCTCAAACACCGCCGCCCGGCGGCAGGGCGCGCACAAAGCGGTCGATCGCCAGTGGGTCGGCCCCGGCGGCCAGCGCTTTTTGGAACAGAACCCGCGCCTCGTCTTTGCGGCCGTCGAACCAGAGTTCGTAGCCGGAAAGGAAGAGCACAATGCCGTCGTTCGGATGGTGCGCCACCACGTCTTCGAGCCGCTGCAAGTGGTCGGGGTAGTTGGCCACATGGTCGCCGTACAGGTCGAGCGGGTGGAAGTTTGCCGCCGGCCAGGTCGGTTCCAGCACCATGCCTTCGTTGATCGCATCCACCGCGTCTTGATATTTGCCCAGCGCGAACAGCGCTTGCGCCAGCAGGAAGTTGGCCTGGGCGTCGGTGGGCAGCACGGTCGCGGCCTGGCGAAAACGCTGGGCGGCAAGGCCATACTCCGTATCGCCGAACGCCTTCTTGCCGAGCGCGATCAGCCGGGCGTTTTCGCCGCGCGGTTCGGGGTCGGGGTGGGGGATGCGCGCCGGCTCAACCGGCTTGGGCTGCGCGGGCTTGGGTGGTTCGGGCTTGGCGGGCGGGTCGGGTTGCAGCGGCTTGCCGGCCTTCGGGTCGGCGGGGCGCGGGTTGCCGACGTTTTCGGCGGGCTTGGGGCGTTCGGGCAGCGGACGCGGGTTGAGGGGAATTTCCGCCTCGCGGCGCGGCAGGATCGCCAGCGCGAGGTCATCGACGATAAAGGGCCCCGGTACTGCCGGTGGCAGGCGGTAGTTGATGACGGTGACGGGCGGCGGCACCCAGTAGGGGTTGACCAGGGGCGGATTCACCGGCCCGAAAAACGGCCCGAACAGCGGCGGCGCACAGACGGGGGCGAAGCCCTGAAAGGCGATCGTGTTGACCGCGATTGAAACGGCGCTGTGATGTCTCCCGCGGGCGTAATTGAAGGAGACGCCGGAAACGCCGTAGTCGTAACCGGAGCCGTAGGGGTTGTAGCCGTAGGGGTTGTAATAGACGACGCCTTGCGCGCGCGCCGGGACCGCGGCAAGGGCCAGTCCCAATAACACGACCGACCAGCGAATGCGTCCCATGAGGCCTTGTCCTTTCAGGCTGCCGAGGATGCGGGCTGAGCGGAACCCAGGGAGATTATCGAATGTAACGAGTCGGCGTGCAAGGCGGAAGTTGCGGAAGGCACCGGGTAGGGTGTGGCAAATGTTTCGGGGAGCGCAACGCTGCCTGCGCTCTCCCCCGAGGTGCCCGGCGAGCCATTCAGCGACGGCGGCAGCTTTTTCGCGTGCGCCAGCGTCCGCTGGCGCACGCGAACGACACCCGGAAAGGCCGACCCTCGCCAATGTTAAATTCGTGGCGAGGGTCGAGATTGGCCAGGGTCGATCCGGCGTCAGTGCTGATGCGTAAGAGCCTACTGATAAATGGTTTACGGCTGTCTTGCGCAGAGCGTTTGCGCCAAAGCGGTTCGACCCTCGCCATATGTGGATTGGCTTGGCTAGGGTCGGACAGGCCCGGTCGTCATTCAAAGGGGTCGCGGTTGGACAACGATTGGCACGCGCGGCGTGGCGGACGATTCCCCCCCGGCGACCACCCCACGGTCCCGAAACAGTTGCCACACCCGGCCGGGTATCGCGCGGCGGATTGGTTGCGGCAGAACCCCCGGAACGCGACGATCCCCCAGGTTGGCTACTCCGCCCGGAGGCCGTAGGCGTCGAATCAACTGCCCTTGTAGTGCCTTCGCGCATCGGTATAACGGTCGCGCCGCGAACGGTCGCGCCTCCGCACCGCGCTTCGGAGCAGGAACGAGCGCCTGGCCTTCATCTTCCCGACACTCGCGTGCCGAGAGAGAACGGGGACCGCCGCGCGACACGCCGCCGACGCCGGTCTCCGGGGAGAGTTGGCCATGCGATTTGCACCCTTGCTTAGCGGACTAGTATTCACCTGTCTGTTCACCGGGCCGCTTTCGGCCCAAACTATCCTTTACACCGCCGTCGTCGGCCAGATCGACGCCGAGGTGCGCTGCAAGCCGGGCGACGGCCCGCTGACGTACGCGACCAACCGGCTTCGCGCCGGCGACCGCGTCGCAGTGGTCGAGGAACGTCCCGACGGCTGGACCGGCATCGTGCCGCCGGAAGGTTCGTTCAGCTACATCAACATGCGTTATTTGCAAAAGGTCGTCCAGAACCAGTGCAACTGGATGGTCGTAACGGACCCCCAGATCAAGGTGCCCGTGATCGTCGGCAGTGCGCTGAAAGGCGACCGCCCGACGGTCGAAGGCATGCGCCTGGAGCGCGGCGCCCAGGTCCGCAGCCACTGGGAAGTCATTGAGGATAGCGACGGCAAATGGCTGCCCATCGAGCCGCCCGCGGGCGAGGTTCGCTACGTTCGCACGGACACGCTGCGCCGGACGGTGCCGCTTCAGGCCGTCGCCGCAGCGGTGCCGCAGCGGGAAATGGAACCGACCCAGGCGCGGAACGTCGCCCAGGTCATCCCGGCGAGCCAATCGACTTTCAATCCAGCCCCGGCGGCACCGGCACCGCGGGCGCCGCGACCGGTGCCGGAAAACTTGTGGAGCCGCGCCCAGCAGGCCGAACGCGCGGGCCGGATCGACCAGGCCATCGACATCTACAACCAGCTGTACCGCGAGAATTACAACACCGACCGCCCGGCGGCGGATTGGGCCGTGAGCCGCGCCGCTTATCTCAAGAACGGCCAGCGTCCAGTCGCGGCACGACCTGCGACGCCGGTGGTGCCGACGAACAACTACACCACCTACCCGCCGCAGACGAAACTGGTGCCGCTGCAAACGCAGGTGGACCCGCCGGCGACCACCGCCACGGCCAAGGGCGGCTTTGCCAACCCGCCGACGGCCGAAAAACCCGCGGTGCAACTCACTAGCCGCGTCGAGCCGGGGCGGTCGGACCGCGAACCGTCGGCCCAGTTGCACCCGCCGACGATTGACGCTGGGGCGACCTCCAACCAATCGTTGACGGTCAGTTTGCCGGCCAACCCGAAGCTATACAACAGCGGTCCGGGCACCCTGGTGCGTGCCGGTCGGTCGGTCGAGAAAAGGCAGACGTACCGGCTCGATACGGGCGAGAACAATCCGACGTTGTACGTCACCGCAGGCCGCGGCATCGACCTGGAACAATTTCTAAATCAAAAAGTCGAGCTGATCGGCGAGGCTGAATATAGCGGCGAGCTGCGGGCCAACCACATGCGAGTGAACAAGGTGCAGCCGTTGGCCGCCAACCCCTGATAACGTTCCGCGATCTTCGCTTCAAGGGCGCCGCGCCCCGCGCCGATAATACTACTGTCCTGCCGAAGAGTGTTTGCCCTGCTGCCCCCCCAGGCTGTGGCCGCAAGTGAGCGACGGATTGTTCGCCTGCGGCCGACCGACCCGGGATCCCGGCGTCCTGCACCATGCCCCGCCGCCGCTTCGTACCCTGACCCACCCTCCCTGATGTGTTCCCGCCGAAGCGGCACCTTGTTTCGACCCCCGCGCCGGGGTCCCGCTTTTCTCTTCTCGCTGCCTGGAAAAAACCTTTCGCAAAACCTAGAACGATAAGGGTCGTCCGGCTCGCCCGGATACCCTTTTCTTTCGTTCCCCTTGCGAGGTCTGGTTTTAGCAATGAGCAGCATCGAACGCATTCACGCGCGTGAGATTTTGGACAGCCGCGGCAACCCAACGGTCGAGGTCGAGGTCGTCCTGGAAGACGGCTCGCTCGGCAACGCCGCCGTCCCCAGCGGCGCCAGCACCGGCGCCCACGAGGCCGTCGAGCTGCGCGACGGCGACAAGAAGCGCTACCTCGGTAAAGGCGTCCTCAAGGCCGTCGAGAACGTCAACGAGGTCATCGCGCCGCAGATCGCTGGCGAGGAGGCGCTCGATCAAGTGGCCGTCGATCGCCTCTTGCTGGAACTGGACGGCACCGAGAACAAGGGCAACCTCGGTGCCAACGCGCTGCTCGGCGTGTCGTTGGCGGTGGCGCACGCGGCGGCGCAATCGGTCGGGCTGCCACTGTTTCGCTACATCGGCGGCACCAACGCGCGTTACCTGCCGGTGCCGATGATGAACATCCTCAACGGCGGCAAGCACGCCGACAACAACGTCGATTTCCAGGAATTCATGATTATGCCGCTCGGCGCGCCCAGCTTCCACGAAGCGCTGCGCATGGGTGCCGAGGTCTTTCACCATCTCAAAAAAGTGTTGCACGACCGCAACCTGAACACCGCGGTCGGCGACGAGGGCGGCTTTGCCCCGAACCTCAAGAGCAGCGACGAGGCCCTCGAAATCCTGGCGAAAGCGATCGAGCAGGCCGGTTACAAGCTAGGCACCGACATTTTCTTCGCACTCGACCCGGCGACGACGGAGTTGTTCGACGAGGCCAAGAAAAAGGGCAAGTCCGGCTATTGCTTCTTCAAGAGCCAGCCCGACCGCATCGCCACGTCCGACGAGATGATTGACCTGTGGAAGAACCTGTGCGACCGCTGGCCGATCTGTTCGATCGAGGACGGCCTGGCCGAGGACGACTGGGGCGGCTGGCAGAAGCTCACGCGCGAGCTGGGCGGTAAGGTTCAGCTGGTGGGCGACGACCTGTTCGTGACGAACACCAAACGGCTCCAGGACGGCATCACCAAGCAGGCCGGCAACAGCATTCTCATCAAGGTGAACCAGATCGGCACGTTGACCGAGACGCTGGAGGCCATCGAACTGGCACGGCGTAACAGCTTCACGACGATCATCAGCCACCGCAGCGGCGAGACTGAAGATACGACGATTGCCGACATTGCCGTCGCGACGAACGCCGGTCAAATCAAGACCGGCTCCGCCAGCCGCACCGACCGCGTGGCCAAGTACAACCAGCTTTTGCGCATCGAGGACCACCTGGGCGAGTCGGCGAAATTCGGGGCGGAGTTGTGGCGGAAGAAATGATCGTCTGTCGAGTATCGGAATTGGCTGACAGCTAATAGCTGATAGCTAACTGCTATTTTGATTCCCTCTTCTTGTCGCCATTCGCCACCCGATTTGAGGGGGATATCGTGCCCGATTGGCTGTTTGAAGGATTGTGGGCAGTCTACGCCACGCTCGGCATGGTCGCAGTGGTGTTGCTCATCCTGTGGTGGCGCGACCGGCGGCGCGGCTGGTTGTATGGTATCGCCGTCGCCGGGCTGTTGATTCTGATTTACGCGTTACTCGATTTCGCCGTCGAAACGGACGGCGAACAGATCGGCCGCGAGTTGCAGGAAATGGCGCGGGCCGTGCGCAACCGCGACCTCAACGGCGCACTCGTTTTCTTCTCGGACCGGTTTGTCGCCGAGGGCCACAACAAGGCGGCGTTTCAACAAATGGCCGAGCCGTACGTCCGCAACGGGACCGTGACGGACGTGGTCATCTGGGACTTTCACTTCAACGGTAAGACCAAGGACGCCCCGCCGATTGCCAACGTGAATTTTCGGGTGAAGCTCAAAGGCAACCTGGGTTCTGCCGGGGAGTATTTCGCCTTGTGCGAGGCCCAGTTCGAGCAGGAGCCGAACAAGGTTTGGCGCTTGAGGGGTTTTCGACTTTTCGACCCGATGAAAAACGACGAGCCGATTCACCTACCTTGAAACACGAAACGGACGGGGAGACGGCAATGGAATTTGTCGTCTCCCCGTCCGTCATCAACCACTCATCTCAATGGCCGGGCGGCAGCGGTTGCGGGTAAGGCGTCAACGGCAGCGGGGGCAGCGGCACTGCACCGCAGCAGCCGCAATCGGCGGCGGGCGCACTGCACGACTGGCAACAACCGTCCTGGTGGCGCATGGCCCGGCGCTGGCACCAGCGTTGATTCCAACAACCGCTATTTAAGACCAGCACGAGACCAGCGATCAGCGCGCACAGCGTACGAACACGCATGGGTAGGACTCCTTCTTTCTGGGAATGCACGGCGACCAGGGCTGCACAACACCTTCCTTGGGAAACCGGGCAGGGGTGTCGGCTGGCGGTCGAACGACCCGGCGGGCGCGCGGGTCGTGGAGGGATCAAACGGCTTGCCCAACGGGACTCGGCTGCCGGGGGGTGGCGTGGACCGCGACCGGCAAGTGTCCTTACCGGAACTATGCGCTGTCGAGCGCGACACGCAATACCAGCAACCCCGAAAACGTCCGCCATCTGCCCGAAGCCGGGTAAAATGTGCGGCGCGTATCGAGCATGCCTACAGCGCAAAAGTGCGAAGGTGGGTTAGGCACCGGAATAGTGGCGAAGGTGCAGGAAGAAAGGAACCGGGCACGCGACACGCGGCCCGGTTCGTGGACGCCCTTCTCAGACGACTACGGACAGCACGGCCGCTGGGCCACGATCGGCAGCGGCGGCGCACCCGGACAGCACGGCGAGGCGTTCGCTGTCGTGCCGCCGTTGTGACAGCAATGGTGCCAGCAACCCGTCGTCAGCAACAAGGCCGACAACAGCAGCCCGCAACCAACACTACGTTTCAACATGCAATACCTCCACGGTCCGAAAACCCGGCGCGGCGGCTGCCCCGACGGGATCCCGGTCAAGAAACAGTCGAGCCGTGCGCAACGCTGCGTTTCGCCGCCGGCTTTCGCTCGGAGAGGGCGTCCGTCCGTTGACCGAGACACTCCCCTGTTCCGAAAAAACACAAACCAACACAAACCAATCTCAGGTTAGATTTTCCGCGAACCGCGATCAACGGGTTTCGCATCATTCCGGTCGGAGAAGCCGTTCCTTGACGTTAGGCTGTTCGGCGTACGCCGGATAAGGCGGGTTGCGGTCGTGGTGGGTTTGCAACGACTTTGACGAAAGGGCAAACCATAGATTTGTGGCCGGCAACCGCTATGATGGGCGCGGAGCCTCTGAATTGCAGCCGGAATCGAGGTCCGTTTGTGAAAGTGCCTTCGGAAGAACCTGCCACCGACCCGCCGACGCCCCTCCAGCGCAAAGACGTGCGCATGCGCGGCTTTCAGGACCGGACCGAAGTTGCCGAAGCCTTGCAGCTGCTATTGAATCGGCTTGTCCCCCTTGCGGCGGAGGCGGTTGAATTGACGACTGCGGCCGGGCGCGTGCTGGCGGACGCGGTCACGGCCACGGTCGCGGTGCCGGCGTTCGACCGTGCGGCGATGGACGGCTACGCCTTGCGCGGTTGCGAAACCTTCGGTGCCGGGGCATACAACCCGCTGGAGTTCGCGATTGTCGGTGAGTCGTTTCCGGGACGACCGTTCCCCGGAACGGTGCAGACGGGCGAGGCGGTGCGCATCATGACCGGAGCGCCGCTGCCGACGGGGGCCGACGCGGTATTGCAGGCCGAGGCGGCAGAAGAAATCGGTGACGGCACCTTGCAACGGGTGCGCGTCAGCGAGCCGGTGTCACCGGGGCGACACGTGGGGCAGGTCGGGGAAGACGTGACGTCGGGCGCACCTCTGCTGCCGGCAGGTCGCCGATTGCGGCCCCAAGATGTTGGCGTCCTGGCGTCGGTCGGTGCGAACCCGGTGCGCGTGGTGCGCCAGCCGAGGGTGTGCATCCTTGTAACCGGCGACGAGTTGTTGCCGTGCGGGTCGCGGCCGGAAGGCTTTCGGATCGTGGACAGCAATTCCGTCATGCTCGCCGCGCTGGTGCGGCGGGACGGCGGGTTGCCTTCCGAACCGCAATTGATCCCGGACCGACGCGCACAAATCCGTGAGGCGCTCCTGAGCACTGACGCCGACGTGCTGCTGATTTCAGGCGGCTCGTCGGTCGGCAAGGAGGACCACGCGCCGCGCATCCTGGAGGAAGTCGGCGAGCTGGCCGTTCACGGCGTCGCCTTGCGTCCCGCAAGTCCGGCAGGGTTCGGCTTCCTGGCTGGCAATCCGCCGCGCCCGGTGTTTTTGCTGCCGGGCAATCCCGTGTCGTGCTTGTGCGCGTACGACCTCTTCGCGGGGCGGGCCGTGCGGCGGCTGGGTGGGCGGTCCACGGATTTGCCCTACCGGTCCGTGCTGCTGCCTCTGTCGCGCAAGATCGCGTCGGCGGTGGGGCGGGTCGATTATGTCCGTGTGCAAATCCGCAACGGCCAGGTGGAACCGCTGGCGACGAGCGGCGCATCGATCCTCAGTTCGACCACGCGGGCCGACGGGTTCGTACTGGTGCTGCGCGACAGCGAAGGGCAAGGGCCGGGCGAAACGGTGGAGGTGTTCTTGTACGATTTCTAGCGATCCTTTTCTGCCGGACCAACTTATGCAACAGGATCAATTCCTCGACGTGATCGACCGCGACGAGGCCGAACGGCGATTCCAGGCCGTGCTCGACCTGCGGCCGCTCGACGCCGAGGTGGTGCCCCTGGCCACCGCGCTGGGCCGCGTCCTCGCCGAGGATGTCGTCGCGCCGCTCGACGTGCCGGGCTTCGACCGCTCCAACGTCGATGGCTTCGCCGTTCACGCCGAGGACACGTTCGGTGCCAGCGAGGATCAACCGCGCAGCCTGCGCCTCAGCGGTCCCATCCTGGTCCCCGGCATGGACAGCGGCCACACGGTCGCTGCCGGCTGTGCCACCTCCCTTGCCACCGGTTCCGTGGTGCCGCGCGGCGCCGATGCCGTGGTCATGGTCGAGTACACGGACCTCGACGGCGACCGGCTCGTCGTCCGCCGGCCCGTCACGCCGGGCGCGAACGTCACTTTCGCCGGCACCGACATCGGCCGCGACGAAACCGTGCTGCGCCGCGGTGACTGGCTAACCTCGCGCGAGACGGGCGTGCTGGCGGCACTGGGATTGGCCGCGGTGCTCGTCGTCCGGCGGCCGCGCGTCGCCATTGTGTCAACCGGCAATGAACTCCTGCCGGCGGGCGCGCCAATGCGGACGGGGTTCGTCTACGACAACAACGCCACCATCCTCGCCGACGCCGTGCGCGAGCTGGGCGGCGAACCGGTACCGTTCGGCATCGTCGCCGACGACCGCGCGGCACTGGCGGACGTGCTGCGACGAACCCTGGCGTGCGACGTGGTTTTGCTCTCCGGCGGCACGTCCAAGGGCGAAGGCGACCTGTCCTACCGCGCCGTCGCCGAACTCGGACCGCCGGGCATCGTCGCGCACGGCGTCGCGCTCAAGCCCGGCAAGCCGCTGTGCCTCGCCGCCGTGCGGGTCGGCGACGGCGGCACCACGCGGACCGTGCCGGTCGTCGTGCTGCCGGGCTTTCCGACTTCCGCGATCTTCACATTCCGCGAATTCGTCGCCCCGGTCATTCGCCGCCTGGCGGGCAGGGTGGAAAACCGCGACGCCATCGTCGAAGCGCGGCTGCCGTTGCGCGTAAACTCCGAGCGCGGCCGCACCGAATACGTGCTGGTGAACCTGGTCACGGCCGCGGACGGCTCGTTCGCGGCGTACCCGATGGGCAAAGGCTCCGGCTCGGTGACGACCTTTAGCCGTGCCGACGGCTTCGTCGTCATCCCCCGCCAGCGAGAATACCTTGAGGCGAACGCCGCGGTGCAGGTTCACTTACTTAGTCAAGGTGTCCGCCCTGCCGACCTCGTCGTCATCGGCAGCCATTGCGTCGGTCTGGATTACCTGCTGGGGCAGTTGCACGCAAAAGGTGTGCGGAGCAAATTTCTCGCGGTGGGCAGCACGGGCGGCTTGACGGCAGCCCGCCGCGGCGAGTGCGACCTGGCGGGCATCCACCTGCTCGACCCCGCGACGGACACCTATAACCGCCCCTTCCTCGGCGACGACCTGCTGCTGATTCCGGGCTACGGCCGCTTGCAGGGCATCGTCTTTCGGCCCGGCGACGCGCGTTTCGAGGGCCATACCATCGAAGCAGCAGTGGCCGCCGCGCTCGCCGACCCGGCCTGCGTCCTGGTCAACCGCAACCGCGGCAGCGGCACGCGCGTCTTGATCGACCGCCTGCTCGGCGCTGCCCGGCCCAGTGGCCATCTGACGGAGGCGCGGTCGCACAACGCCGTCGCCGCCGCGGTTGCCCAGGGCCGCGCCGACTGGGGCGTGGCTATCGCCACCGTTGCCCGTTCCGCCGGGCTGCACTTTCTGCCGCTTCAGGAAGAGCGCTACGATTTCGCCGTGCCCCGCGCGCGTTGGGAGCGCCCGGCAGTCCAGCTTTTTCGTGCGCAGTTGGAGGATGTGGCGATTCGCGCCGCACTTGCGGGACTTGGGTTTGGACCCGCGAAGTAATACGTTTGTCGAGCCGCGACCGCTGTCAGAGCCGCGACCGCTGTCAGAGCTGGGAGCGTAACAGTACTTTTAACCTTGCAAAAACGACGCAAGGCAGGTGCAATTCAAGTGTTACGCCTAGCTTGAATTAGGAGCTGCCGGGACTTTCTCATGCTGCAACCTCTGGCGCGGACAGTTGTTGGCGTAGTTGGTCGGGGGTCCGCTTCAGCAGTGCCCACCAGTCCGTCGTCGGCAGCTT
>JBBRLG010000179.1:0-12584 GCA_038231495.1 Gemmatales bacterium
AGCCCTAAGCGCCAGCGAGGGACCGTCCCTCCTGGCATGCCGCAAGGGGTCGTCCCTCGCTGGCGCTTCGGGCTTGTGTCATGCCAAGCCGCGGGGCGTATACTCAGTCGAGCATGTCTTCAAACTCCCGCCGCAGCTTGCGCATCACCCGGAATTTGGCCAGGTAGACGGCGTTTTCCGTCATGCCGAGTTCCTTGGCCACGTCGCGCGACGACCGCCCTTCCACGACCACGGCCCAACACGCCTGCCAGGTGGCCGGCTCAAACTCGGCCTTCATGATTTCCAAGGCCCGGCGGAACAACTGTTCGCGATATTCGCGCTCCCAAAAGGCGTCCGCGCCCGACTTGTCCGCCACGCCCGAGAGACCCTTTTCCCCTGCGGCCGGCCGGCGTTGCACCTTGCGCTGGCCGTCGCGCCACTTGTTCATCACGATTGTTCGCAACCAGCTGCGGAAGCTTTTGCTTTGGTCGTAGCGGAATTCGGGCAATTTTTGCAGCAGCGTCACAAAAACGTCCTGCACCAAGTCGACCGCGTCCTGCGTTTGCAGGCCGGCATTGCGCGCCCAGTAGATGAGCAACGGCGTGTACAACTCGACGAAGCGCTCCCAGGCCTTCTCTTCTTGGGGTAAGCGCAGCCGCTCCAGGAGGCTGACGGAGGTTGTGTGCATGGGCACCATTGTGCCTGAGTCCTGCCGGATTCACAAGGATCATGTGGCGCCTTCCCGGTTTGAAAAAAATCCGGGAAAGAAAAGAGAACGCCCCTCGTACCCTTCCGGAGCAGTCAACCGTGCGAGTTTCAAGACACACCACAATACGAAAGGGTTCCATCATGGCGTTCTCTCAACTCCGTCGCTGGCTGAAAAAGACGTCCAAGAGCTTGTTCGCGGCACCGTCGCGGGCGAAACGCCCGGCGCGCCGTTCGCAGTTGGGGGTCGAATCGCTGGAAACGCGCCTGGCGCTGTCGCTGACGGAGGTACACGGTATTGTTGCGGGCGACTGGGCTTCAGGCGTGGTCAGCATTCAAGTCCACTTTCATGAAGATCCCAGCAACACGGATTATTTCACCACGGGCGTGATGATCGATTCCACGCACGTACTGACGTGTGCCCACGGCCTTTACCGCTCTACCTCCACGAACAACCATGGCTTCCCGGATACCGCCAAAGTCTTCCTTGGTCGCCAAGGCGGCGGCGACACCTCCTTCGACGGCTCCGTCGGCGTAGGCATGTATGTAAATGTGGCTCCACACTACGCCGGTGGGGACTCCCTGAAGAACGACATAGCAATTATTACCGTCAACCCTCAAACCCTGCCGTCAAATTTCTACCACTTCCAGGTCGATAACAATACCGACAAAAGGGATCTCCGCAACGTACAACTCTTTTCTGCCGGCTATCCCGGGGAGACGTACGACGCCAGGCACATGTATAAGACCGGTGGGAAAATCGCGGGCGTGACGACCATCGGCGATTCAACGCCATTGTTGTATTGGACAAACCACAGTTACAACGACGAGCAGGGCTTATCGTTGTTTATCCACGGTCAAAGCGGCAGCGCGCTGTACACGAAGGATGCCGCGGGAAATCGCTACGTCGAAGGCATTTTTCATGGCGCGTCTGATGACCATTGGACAGGTTATGCGACGGCAATCACTACGGACATCCATACCTGGATCAACGGCGTCCTCAACGGTTCCTCCACCGGCGGCAGCGGCGGTCGCGGTATTATTAGTGGCGGCGGCGGTGGTGGCACCGGTGGTGGCACCGGCGGCGGCGGTTCGCAGACCGTTTCCACGTCCACCACGCTGGTGTCGTCCTTGCTCAACTCCAAATCCGGCCAGTCCGTGACCTTCACCGCTATGGTGAGCGCGGCCAGCGGCTCCGCCACCGGAACGGTCACGTTTTATGACGGCACCACGGTACTCGGCACGGACACCCTGACGCCGGGCGAAGCCGGTACTGTCGCCTACGTCTCGACCCCGAACCTCCCGATCGGAACGCATTCCATTACCGCGACCTATTCCGGCGATAGCGGCCACACTGGCAGTAACTCCGCCGCGTTGACCGAGACCGTCTGGGCGCAGATCGACGTCACGTATACCACCCTGTATGCGTCCACCCTCACGCCCAACCTCGGCGACGCCGTGACGTTCACCGCGACCGTCGATAGCCCTCAAATGGCAACCGGGACCGTGTCGTTCTACGACGGCGACGCCTACCTCGGCACCGCGACGCTGCAAAGGGGCAACGGGGACTTGAGCGGAATGCAGGCAACCCTTACGACGACCTCCCTCGGAGTTGGCTCGCATTCCATTTCGGCTCAGTATTCCGGCGATGCGACGGAAAGCCCCAGCCGGACCTCGTGGTCCTTGGTCATCGCGGTGGCGCCTATGCCGACCGCCGCCACGGTGGTAACGACGACCTCGCTCCGCTCGTCACTCGCCAAAGCCGTCGTCGGCCAAAGCGTGACTTTCACGGCGACCGTAGCTGCCGGGGACCAGTCACTGACCGGCTCGGTGACCTTCTTCGACGGCAACGCCACCCTCGGGGTCAGCAAGATTGTCGTTACCCAGGGGGCTGCCGAGGCGACGTTCACGACCTCCGCCCTCACCGCCGGCGCGCACGCCATCACGGCCCAGTATTCCGACGACACCGGCCTAGCGATGAGCAACTCGACGGTGCTGACGGAGACGATTGCGAAGGCCGCGCCGCCTCCGCCAGTCGCCGGCAACCATGCCCCGATCCTGGAACCGATCGCCGCGCAAAAGGTGCTCGAAGGCGCGGCCCTGGTCTTCCAGGCAGTGGCTCACGACGCCGATGCGGACCAGACTCTTACCTTTACCCTCGATGCCGGCGCTCCCGCCGGTGCGGGCATCGACCCCGCGACGGGTCAGTTTACCTGGACGCCGTCCGTAATGCACGGGCAGTTGCCGGGCGCTTACAGCGTCACCGTCCGCGCCACGGACAACGGCGTGCCGGCGCTCAGCAGTTCGCAGACGGTGACGATTACGGTCCAAGGCGTGGCCGACCCGGGCCGTGGCAAGAACGCCTGGGAACTGGTGGCGAACGCGCTCACCCACAGCGCCGAGTTCTACACCAACTTCATTAACGGGGCGTACAACCGCTACCTGGGACGCACGCCGGACGCGGCGGGTTTGGCTTACTGGGTCGATCGTATGCAACACGGCCTGAGCGACGAGCGCCTGGAAGCGGGCTTCATCGGCTCGGACGAATACATCCACAACCACGGCGGCACCGGCGCCAATTGGGTGCGCGGCCTCTACATCGATTTGCTCGGCCGTATGCCGAACGACGCGGAAGTGGCCTCGTGGGTGAGCAACTTAACCAACGGCACGAAGGCGGCGGACGTGGCGTTCGGCTTCGCCGCCAGTGCCGAGCGCGAGGGCCAGCGCGTCGGCAACGATTACCGCTCCTACTTGGGCCGCGACGCCCACGCCGACGAGACCGCCTACTGGGTCGGGGCGTTCCTCACCGGCGCGGACAACGAGAAAGTCGTGGCGGGCTTCGTCAGCTCGCCGGAGTTCTTCGAGAGCCACGGCAACAACGTGAACGACTGGCTGTTCGTCAACTACCGCGACCTTTTGCACCGGACGCCGGACCAGGCGGGTTTCGATCGCGGGATCCAAACTTTGAAGGGTGGTTAAGTCTAAGGGCGTGGCAAAACTTTCGGGGGCCGGCGTATTGCCCCCTCTCCGCCAAGGGGCGAGGGGGGCAAAACACCGGCCCCCGAAAGTTTTGCGGCATGGTTCAAAGGCCGCAAGCACGAGGCAACAAGTGGAATTCGTTTCATTCACCCCCCCCATACACCCCCCTGAACGAATATCCCAAAGTGGAACTTCTTCCCGGGCAAAGACTTCAAGCATTCATTCCGGGTGCCGCCCCAGCGTCACGTGCTTGAACAACGGTAGTTTCCTTTGCCATCTGCGTTTGAACCATGCCAGTTTTGCCACGCCCGCAATCCCCCAACTCCAAACCCCTCTATGCCCAACAACCGCTCGCCGCTAGAATCGCGGCCCGGCGCGGGCCGTTTTTCCGACGGTCCCACGGAACAGTCGTCGCACGGAGGCAACCCATGTCCCGCTGGCTGCAAGTCGTCCTCGGCAGCGCCCTGGCCGTCATGCTGATTACCGCACCCGTCCTGTTCGCCTTTCACCAACAGCACCAGATGCGCAATTTCCGCGCGGTGCGCAAGGGCGTCTTGTACCGGTCCGGCCAGATGACGCCGGAGGGGCTGAAAAAGGCCCACCACGAATACCATTTCAAAACGGTCGTGTCGTTGCGCGACGCGCTGGCACCGGGCATGGCACCGCCGGACGTTGCCGAGGAGGCGTTCTGCGCCAAGGAGGAAATAACCTTTGTGCGCTTGCCGCCTTATCACTGGGAAGGCGCGGAAGGCACGGTGCCGCCCGTCGAGGAGAACGTGCGTAAGTTCCGGGCGATCATGGCCGACCCCAAGAACTACCCGGTGCTGCTGCACTGTTTCGCGGGCATTCACCGCACCGGCGCGTTCACGGCGATCTACCGGATGGAGTTCGAGAGTTGGACCAACGCCCAGGCGCTGGCCGAGATGCGGGCGTGCGGTTATTCCAACCTGGACGAGGAGTGGGATATTTTGGGTTATTTGGAGAAGTACCGCCCGGCGGGGCGGTAAACGAAACGCCGCTTGCGGCTTTGCATGAATGCAAAGCCGCAAGCGGCGAACGGGACCAATTCAGGAAGCGAGTACCTTGTCCACTTCGGCCTGAGTAATCAGGCGCGAGGGCGTGTCGAGCTGGGTGCTGAGCCAACTCATGACGACGGGCGTGTAGGGCAATTTGCCCTGTTTCTTGATCGTTTCGACCATGCGCAGCTTACGGCGTTGGCGCTCGTACATCTTGCGCATGCCGTTGAGCGTGCGTGACTCGGCCTGGTCCTCGCGGCGCTGCTCGCGGCGGATCCGACGTGCTCCCATCTCAACCACTCCTGTCTGCGGTTCTGCGGGCTATTCGCGAAAGAGATTAACATAGCAGCGCAGAGGGTTGACGGGAAGGGGGCAAAAATGCGTCGGGTGTCGGGTGTCGGGCGTCGGGCGTCGGAAGAGGGGAACATAAATAGCTGTTAGCTGTCAGCTTTCAGCTATCAGCCAATTCCGACACCCGACACCCGACACCCGACACCCGATCTTGTTAGAACCGCCACCGGAATTCCAGCCGCAGCGATTCGTCGCCCATGCTGTTCGACGTGAAGTTGAACGCGGTGCCGACACCGAAGTCGATCTTGTCGCAGATCACCAGGCGGATGCCGGGTCCGATGCTGACGATGTCGCTGATACCCTTGGCGCTGAGCGGCAAGCCCGTGTCCGTGCTCGTGTACGAGCCGCCGAGCAACTCGTAGCCGTTCAATTCCGCCACGCCGATTAGCTTGATGTCGTGACCGCAGTGCCACAGGAGCTGGTTTAAGCTCAGGTGGTAGTGCAGCACCGGCCCCTGGTAGGTGCCGTCGCCGCCGAGCGGGAAGCGGTAGGCCAGCTGGCTTTGCAGGTAGGTCTCGGGGGCGAGCTTCAACGACAGCATCAGCGACGGCTCCAGGGAGACGTGGCCGGTGCCCAAACCCTTGGAGAAGTTGCCCGTCGGCACGATCGTCTTGAAGCCGAACGTGAACTGCATCAGCTCGCAATCCAGCAGCATCGACTTGGTGCCGATGCTCATGTCGCCGAAGCCCGACGCGCCGGCATAGTTGTCCGGCGACACCTGCTCGTAGGGCAATTCGATCGAGGCGCTGAAGCGGTCGATGGCGACTTCGTTATAGAGCATGAACGTCTGGTAGTTGACGCGGCCGCCGCCGAACGTGCCGGCCCGCGGCTTGGGGCCTTTGCCCTTGCCGTCGGACCGCGGGTACAGGTACTCCGACTTGTCCGGGAACGGGTAGTCCCAGACGTTCTCGTAGCGCAGGCGCATCTGGGTGACCGGGCGGGCCGCCTCGGTGAAGAAGGCGGCGTCGGCGAGCGCGTTCCAGTGGGCCTCGTAGCACGGATCGGGGCAGCAGACGCAGTGATAGAAGCCGCAGAACAGGCGGGCCGCCGCGTTCTCGCCGTCACAGTTGCAGTCGCAGGCCCGGCGGCCGTTGCAACCGCCGCCGCCGCAACCGCCACAACTCGAACAACCGCCGAGGCCGTCGGGCGGCGCGTTGCCGAGCACACCCGCACTACACGAGGCGCAGCCCGTTTGCACCAGGCCGTCGTTGGCCGGGGCCAGGGTGCCGTCGGTCGTGGGCACGCCGGCCACCGCCGGAAGGGTGGAGGGCAGGGCTGCCTTTGGCGGGCTAGCGCCCGGCATCGCCTGGGCGTGAGCGCCGCCGGCCAGGCCGGCCAGCAGGATGGCCGCCGCCCCCACACTCCAAAGGCCCGTGAATCCCCGGTTCCGCTTCCCGTCCATGGCTTCGCTCCTTTTCCTGAACCCGGCCGGTGCCCCTACGTCGTCGCCGGCCCGGCAAATTCGTTATTCGCGGCTTCCTCGTCGTCTTCGCGATATTGCGCCTTTCGGCTTGGTTTCTCTATCGGCCCGCCGGTTGTGCAACCTTTGAGGAATCCGCCGAACCGCGCGCCTATTCCATTCGTGGCAGTTTGACCGAATTCGCGGAATGGCGCGATCCCCCTTATATCGGGCAGAGGTCCACAATTGGTCATAATCCGCGCATTCCTCAAGTTGTGTCCTTCCGTTAGTCGAAGCATTTGGCAGACCGAGGAAGCTCGAAAATCGACCCGACACGGTACACCGCGCGTCCTGAGACGACAGGGCAACCGGCAAAACATCCCGACCCGGAAAACGAGGGAAGCAAAGCCATGAAACGCTGGAAAATCTGTTGCGGGAGTTTGGTGCTGGTCGCGGGCCTTGCCCCGGCCGCGTACGCGCAGCTCCCGGCTGCCGCCCCCGCCGCGGCCGGCGTGCCCGCCGCGGCTGCCGGCGTCCCCGTCGCCGCCGCCCCCGCCGCCCCGACCGCCAACCTCTGGACGTTCCTGTGTCTGCCGCCCGAAAAGAAGGCCGCGTGCAAGGCAAAGCTGTGCAACTCGCCGCTGGGCCAGATGCTGAACAACAGCCTGCGACCGGCCAGCGCCATGACCGGCGGCCTGGTTCCCAGCCTGTGCCCGGTCGTCAGCGCCGCGGACCTGGCCAAGCCCGCCGACAGCCCGGCCGGCGCGGCCGCGCGCATCCAGCAGGATGAGATGGAAGCCAAGGCGCGCCGTGAGGACGTGCGCATATTAGGATTGAAGGATTGTCATTACTGGCCGGAAGCCCAGTTGGCGTTGATAAACGCCTTGCGTGCCGACCGTAACGAGTGCGTCCGGCTGGAAGCGGCGCTCGCGCTGGGTAACGGTTGCTGCTGTAGCAAGGCCACGATCACGGCCCTGACGATCTGCGTGTCCGGCAGCGAAGTGGACGGCAACCCGTCGGAGAATTCGCCGCGCGTGCGGGCCGCCGCCGAGGGTGCGCTGGCCCACTGCCTGGCCTGCTACACCGAGGTGGTGCCGGTGCCGCCGGACACCAACAAGGGCATTGAGCAGAAGCTGCCTACCAACGGCGAGAGGCAGGTTCCGATCGCGCCGCCCGTCGGCCCGGCCCCGCTGCCGACCAAGACGCCGGACAAGCTCCCGAACATCGGCCAGGTGCCGGTGCAGCCGGCCGACTTCTACAAGCGCGTCGAAATGCTGCCGCGCCAGGACGTGTTGGCCGAAGGCAAGCGCGTCGCGGACCGCGGCGTGACCACCCCGGTCAAGGTGGAAGGCCAGCCGGCAGCGGCCCACAGCGTCACGGACATCGTCCGCAACGCCTTCAACACCGGCCCGGCCTCCGCGCCGACGATGATGGCGTCGCCCGTCATGGTGGACAAGAACGTGCAGCCCATCCCGGTCGTGCCGGTGTCGTCGCCGGCCCCGCCACTCGCGCCGATTTCCAAAGCAACCCTGCCGACGACACCCGCCGTCACGCACGTTCCGGTGATTCAGACTTCGGCAAGCGCGCCGATTTCCGCGTACCAGGTGACTACTCCTGTGCAGGCGGCGCAGCCCGCACCGGACGCCCCGCGCCGTGTGCCGTCGTACCAGACGACGACCTTCGTGCCCAAACCGCCGGCCGTCGTGCCCGCGGTGCAGACGAAGACGGTGCCCACGCCGAACCTGGCACCCGCCACGTCGCAGCCGGTGCTGCAACAGGCCGGTGCGGACAAGGCCCAGGTCATCGCCGTGTTGCAGGCCGGCTCCCGCCCCGAGCAGCGCATCTGGGCCGCCCAGACGCTCGGCGCTTGTGACGGCTGGACCAACCCCGACGTGATGGAGGCGCTGGTCAAGGCGGCGCGCGGCGACTCCCACACGGCCGTGCGGGCCGCGTGCGTGCGCTGCCTGGGTCGGATGAGCGTCAACACGCTGCCAGTGCTGACGGCCTTGCAGGAGATGAACGGCGACCGCGACCTGGGCGTCCGGGCCGAAAGCGAGCAGGCTCTCCATCAGCTCACCGAATCCGGCCCGTTGCAAGTGCGGTAAGAGAATTGAATCACGAAAACACGAAAGAACGAAAGGACGAAACGGAAAGAGGTGCGGGCGGACATTGCTTCTTCGCACCCTTCCTTTTTCGAGTTTTCGTTCTTTCGTGTTTTCGTGATTCAATTCTTCTCGGTCAACCCTTGCGGTCCCGCGAAAGGGCGGTATAGTCAGCCTCATCGCCACCACGATTTTCTCCCAGCGTTCCAACGAAAGAGCGAGCACCATGGGGTACAAACAGACAGCCCAGCACCGCTACGGCAAAGGGTCGTTTCACCAGATCGGCCTCGTCCGCGGCCAGTTCGGCAATGTGCCGATGGACCAATGGGTCCAGTTCGTCCAGGATGCCGGCTTCGACGGCTGGGAAGAGGCCAGCTGGGAACTCGACCTGGGCCGTTGCGGCACCGACGCCGGGGCCGAGGCGTACGCCAAAGAACGTCACGACCTGGCCAAACGGCACGGTTTGGAAATCTTCACCATCGCGGCCCACCTGCAAGGCCAGGCTCTGGGTGACGAGCCGAGCGCCAAGACGCTGCAATTCATCGGCGGCGAAGCGGTCGAGATGTACAAGGCCTGGCGGGCCAAGGGCAACAACCCGCCCCGGACCGACCCCTATCACGTCCCCGAAGACATCGGCAAGAAGATTCAAGAACAGGCGACGCGCGACCTGATCGGCATCGTGCGCCTGGCCCATTTCCTCGGTAAATTGGAGGACCGCAAGGTCGCCGTGCCCGGCTTCGTCGGCTCGCCGGCCCATTGCTGGAGCCACTGGTTTTTGTTCCCGCCGCTGCCGACGAGCATCGGCGGCCACGCCATTCCGGACGTGCGCGACGTGAGCCTGCAATTGCTGGCCGAGCGCTTCGGCCCGGTGTTCGACGCCTGCAAACACTTCGGCGTCACGTTCGACCTCGAATGTCATCCGAGCGAGCGGGCAATGGGCGACCTGGAGTCGGCCCACGACTACCTGCGCGCGATGGACAAGGCGGGGTACAGCCAGGTGGCCGGCTTCAACCTGGACGGCTCGCACCTGGAATGGCAGAACGTTTCGGTGGTTCAGTTCATCCGCGAGTTCGGCGAGCGCATCCACTGTGCCCACGTCAAGGGCGTGCAAGTGATCCGCGAACACTGCCGGGGCGGTCGGCTGGGCGGCCACCGGGCGATGGGCCACTGGACCAACGGTTGGAACTTCGTGACGGCAGGCACGGCCCGCGACGCCAATAGCCTGGAAGAGATCTTCATTGAGCTAAATCGCGTCGGCTTCGACGGCGCGGTGAGCATCGAGTGGGAGGACAACGACGCCGAGCAGCACGCGGGTGCCAAGACGGCTTTGGCGAACTGCCACAAGGCCGACTGCCCCCCCAGCGGCATGAGGCACGACGAGATGCTGAAGAAGTAAACAAACCACGGAAGACACGGAAAACACGGAAAAAAGACCGGTAACCGTTCACTCCCCCCCTTACGAAGGGGGGGTAGGGGGGGTCAAGAACGATTGCAGTACTCGGTCATTGCGTCCTCTCCACCCCCCTACCCCCCTTCGTAAGGGGGGAGTGAACGGTTACAAAGACCGAAAGGCAATTAGCGTTTCTTCTGCCTTTCTTCCGTGTGTTCCGTGTATTCCGTGGTTTCCTTTTGAGGTGCGACCTTGACCGGACCCGAAGCGCGCATTCACATCATCGGCGTCGGCAGCGATGGCCTGGCCGGACTGACCGCCCGTGCCCGCGACATCTTGCAGGGTGCCGACGTGGTTTTCGGCGCGGCGGCCGTCTTGCAGCAGTTGCCCGAATTGCGGGCCGAGCGCGTCCGCATCGGCTCCGACCTGCCGGAAGTTATCGCGACCCTGAATGCCCACGCCGGCCACAAGCGCCTGGCCATCGTCGCCGGCGGCGACCCGCTGTTTTACGGCGTCGCCCGCTACCTCTGCGACCGCATGGGCAAAGACCGCTTCGAGGTGCTGCCCCACGTCAGCAGCATGCAACTGGCCTTCGCGCGCGTCAAGGAAAGCTGGGAGGAAGCCTACCTCACGAATTTGCAGACCCACCCTTTGGAGACGGTGCTCGACCGCATCCGCACCGCCGAAGTCGTCGGCCTGTTCACGAGCGAGACGGAAGGCCCGGCGGAAGTCGCCCGGCAACTTTTGGCACGCGGCCTGGACTATTTCCGCGCGTTCGTATGCGAAAACCTCGGCGCACCCGACGAGCGCGTGACGCAAGGAGAGTTAAGCGATCTCCAAGAGATGGAATTCGCCCCGCTGAACGTTGTCATCCTGAAGCGCAAGCCGGGCCGACCCGACCAGCCGGCCCAACCAGGCCGTGCCCGCCGATTCGGCAACCCCGACGACGTGTTCGCCCAGAGCCGACCCAAGAGCGGACTGATTACCCAGGCCGAGGTACGCGCCATTGCCCTGGCGCAGCTGGCGATCGACGAAGGCAGCGTCGTCTGGGACGTGGGCGCGGGTTCCGGTTCGGTGGCCATTGAGGCGGCCCGGCTCAGCGAACCGGGCATGGTGTACGCCATCGAACAGGACGCCGCGGACTATCACCTGATTTTGGCGAACGCCCAGACGCTCGGCGTGCGCAACTTAAAGGCGGTCCACGGCACGGCCCCGGCGGTGTTCGCCGGCCTGCCCGCGCCGGACGCGGTGTTCGTCGGCGGCACCGGCCACGAGGTCGGCCGCTTGCTCGCAGCGGTCTGGCAGGCGTTGCGTCCCGGCGGCCAATTGGTCATCAACGTCGCCACGCTGGAAAGCCTGAGCGCGACGCACACCGTTCTGAGGCAATTGGCCGGCGGCGTGCAGGTGTTGCTGGTCAACGTGGCGCGCGGCAACGAACAACTCGAAACGTTGCGGTTCGAGGCCGTCAACCCGACGTTCCTGCTGTCGGTCGGCAAGCCGGCGAAAGGGTGAGGCTTGACCCGGATTCAAGAACGGACGTATGCTGAAGGGCATATTAGTCCGCATCGCTTCGTCCACGGAGTCGCACCATGAAGCGACTGCAAGCGACGATGCGCCTGCGGGAGGACTTCCGCAACAGCCGTAGGTTATACTGCCCGCGGCTCGATGCGGCACAAACGCCCGTAGCCACAAGCGGCCCGCTTGTGGAAGACGTGTACCCACAAGCGGGCCGCTTGTGGTTACGGGCGTTTGTGCCACTTTCCCCCGCGCCCGGTATAGCAGACTGTTGGGCCCGCAGGTTGATACAATTCGGCAGAGGTTAAACCAGACCCTGGCCGCGTGAGGGGCAAAGCGATGGCTACCATTACTGCCGTCTATGAGAACGGCATGTTTCGGCCGACCGGGCCTGTCGATTTGCCTGAAGGAGCGACCGTGCATGTCGTGCCGGCTCCGACTCGGACGGACCAAGACGAAGCACGACGCCGAGTGTTTGAGATTCTATCTCAGTCCGATGATACGGGCGACCCGGAAGCCGCCGCCCGCCACGACGAACATCAGCCATGAGGACGGTTTTTCTCGACACGGTCGGACTGATCGCGCTTTGGAACCGCTCCGATCAATGGCACGCCCCGGCGACCGCGGCGTACCAACGTCTCGATCCGAACGCCACGCGCGTGGTCGCGACGACCTATATCCTGCTTGAATGCGGCAATGCGGCTGCCCGAAGACCGTATCGGGACAAGGTCATCGTCCTTCGGGACGCACTCCGTCTGGCTGGCGACCTTTACGAACCAACATCCCCTGATCTCGATCAGGCGTGGGCCGATTACGCCCGCGGGCTGGCCGGCTCCGCCGGCATCGTCGATCGCGTTTCTTTCGCCGTTATGCGCCGTCTTGGACTGACCGAAGTCTTTACCAACGATCATCATTTCGCAGCCGCCGGTTTCACGCCATTGTTTTAAGACGAACTTAAGGGGGCGGGGACGTTTGTTTTTGATGGGGGATGGGGATGGAAAAAGGGACGGGGGGATGGAAAAAGGGGTGGTGACTCCATCGAGCTTCCTGAGCTACAAATAGCCCGATTTTGCATGAAAACCGGCTGCCTAGATTGCCCAAGCCTACCATATTCCGCCAGGAAGCTCGATGGAGTCCCCCCCGCACAA
>JBBRLG010000180.1:0-12516 GCA_038231495.1 Gemmatales bacterium
ACCCCCTGGGGGCGCCCGCGCGCCCGCCCCCCGCGCCCCCCCCCCCTCCGGGCGCCCCCCCCCCCCCCCGCTCGCCAAGACGCGCTCAGCGTCGAATATCCGTCGGCAACACCGGGGGCGGCACACTCTCCGCCGCCGTGGGCTTTTGCAGCACCGCCGCGGCCGCCGGGGTGTCGTGGAACGGCGTCTCCACCTTGGCGGACCGCTTGTCCTCTTCTTTCTCCGCGGCGGCGCGCAACTGGTCGCGGCGGACGGCCGCCTGCTCCGCGAACTTGGTGCCGGGGTAGCGCCGCAGCACCAACGTGAAGTACCAGAACGCCGAGCCGGGGTGCCCCGTCCGCGCCCAGAACTCCGCCAGCTTGAAATCCTTCTCCGCCTGCTGGTACGAGATGTTCTTCAGCTGGTTCATCAGGAACTCTTGCTTCTCGCTCGCCAGGCCGGGATAGTTGTTCAGCGCGGAGTTGACCAAAATACGGGCCTCGGCGGCCTTGCGGCCGTCGTAGTCCGAGCCGCCCGTGCTCAGGTGCTTCGAGATGATGCCCAGCTCGACCGCCTGCTCCGCCAACGGGCTGTTGGGGTGGCGTTCGTGAATCTGCGAGAAGTAGTAATCCGCCTCGGCAAAGTTCTCGTCGTAATACTTGACGCCGCCGCAGAGGAACAACGCCTTGTCGGACAGCGGCCCGGTGATGTCGCCCAGCTGCACCTTTTCCAGCAACTCGACGGCCCGGCCCTGCTCGTCGAAGACCGGCTTGCTACGGTCGAACAGGTGGACGGGGTTGTGCCAGGCCACCCAGCGCTTGCCCTCGCGCATCTCGCTGTTTTGGGCCATGGCGTCGCGGGTGTCTTCCAGCCAGTAGTTGGCGATGTCGAACATGTGATGGACCGCCTGCTCGCGGTACGGGTTGTTCGGGAACCGGCCCATCAGGTCGGAATACACGTCCGCCGCGTCCGGGTAGTATTTCTGCAAACGCAGGCATTCGCCCTCGTAGTAGCGGGCCTCTTCCACGATCCGCACCGGGTACTTGGCGTGCTCGGCGATGCGGTGAAATATGGCCTCGGCGTGGGCGTACTTGCCCTGGCGCAGCAGTTCGTGCGCCCCGGCCAGGCGGTAGGCCGGCGTGCCGGGCAGCGGTGACTTAGTCTCTTCAACGCCGTCGCCGCGCAGCACGACGCTCGCGGCGGCCGGCACCGGCACTTCGTCGTCTTTCATCAGGCCGAACCAGTTCCAGTGGCGGACCGACAGGTCCCACTGATGATCTTCGACATAAGCGGTGAAGAAGCCGCGGTCGTCGGTGTCCCGGGTGGAGACCACTTGCACGCCGTCGTTTTTATTCGCCACCTGCGACGTGGTGCGCCCTTCGAGCGTGGCCAGGCTGTCGCCGGCGCTCGGCGGCCGTTCGCCGAAGCCCTGGCAACCGACGGCCGTACACGCGGACAGCAGGCCGATGCCGAGCAGGCGGGTCCACGGGCCGAGCAGAGATTGCAGCCGCGTTCTCGCTCCGATCCCTGGCAGAAGACGGTTACGCATGACGGTCTCTAGCTCCCCAGATAAGGCAACAAACGCGGCCGTCGGCCCAGCAGGTAGGTCACATAGTGGCCCAACACCTGCCGAACCTCCCCCCGGATGGCGTCGTCCCAGGCGCGATTCCAGTCGTCGCCCGCCGCCGCCAACGCCCGCAACAACTGCCACGCGCCCGCCGTCAACGCCCGCCGCTCGCGCTGCCGCGGCAGGCACACCTCGCACACCACCCCGCCCGCCGCGGCGCTGAACGCCAACGACCCCTCTCCGACGTTCGTCTCACAGGCGGCACAGGTCTCAAGCGCGGGGCTATACCCCAATTCGCGCAATAACACCATCTCAAAACGCATCACCCGCAGGCCCACCGGCATGGCCCGGCTTGCCGCCGTTTCCGACCCGAAGGCGTCGAGGGCGTCGAGCGCCTCGTTGAACAGCACCGGGTGCGGGTCGTAGTCCTCGGTCCAGTCGGTCAGCGACTCCGCGACGTAGTAGGCCGCGTAGAGCGCACCGAGATCGGTGCGCAGCCGCGGGTAGCGCCGGACCACTTGCGCTTCGGTCAACAAATCCAAACTGCCGGATGATTTGCGGAGGAAGACGATACTGCAAACCGTCAACAAATCAAGAGCGCTTTCAAAGCTGGATTTGAGGCGGCGGCCGCCCTTCGCCAGGGCGCGCACCTTGCCAAACTCGCGCGTCCAGAGGGTGGCGATGCGGCTGGTTTCGCTCCAGTCGGTGGTTTTGAGGACGATGGCCAGCGCTTTTTCCGACGGCATGGGTCGCCTATTCGTAACGGTTCATTGGCATCAACTTTCCCCCCTTGCGAAGGGAGGGTAAAAAGCACTTCCCCCCCTTGCGAAGGGAGGGTAAAAAGGGCATGGATCAAAAGCCGCAAGCACGAGGCAACAGGTGGAATTCGTTTCATTCGCCCACCCACACACCCCCCCGAACGAATTTCCCAAGGTGGAACTTATGGCCGGGCAAAGACTTAAAGCATTCGTTCCGCATGGCGCCCTAGCGCCACGTCCTTGAACAACGGTTGCTTCCTTTGCCACCCGAGTTTGAACCATGCCGTAAAAAGCACTTCCCCCCTTACGAAGGGGGGGTAGGGGGGTTAAGGACGACTGATGTAATCCAACCTGGCGTCCACTCCACCCCCCCTACCCCCCCTTCGCAAGGGGGGGAGTAGCGTTTCGCCTATTCTTCGGCACGCGGCGATACGTCGGGCAGGCCGAGTTTCTGCAAATAGTGGCGTTCGCGTTCGCGCATGGCGCGGGCGTCCGCCTCGTCGTGGTCGTCGTAGCCGCAGAGATGCAACAGCCCGTGGATGACGTAGAGCGCCAGTTCCGCCTGCACGTCGTGGCCGCGCTCCTGCGCCTGCGCCAGAGCCACCTCGGCACCGATGACGAGTTCCCCGGACATCTTGGCGGCGCCGGGGTCGCTCAGGGGAAAGCTGAGCACGTCGGTCGGCTCGTCGTGTTGGAGGTAGCGCTTGTTGAGTGTGTGAATAGTGGTGTTGTCTACGAAGGCGAGGCTGATTTCGGCCTGGGGTTCGTTCTCGCCGTCGAGGACGGCACGGGCGACCGCGCGCATGCGACCCCGGTCGATGGGGACGACTTCTTGCGGACTGGCGATCGCGATGCGGCTCATGGGGTTCTCGCCGCCGCTTGCGGCTTTGCGTTCTGGCAAAGCCGCAAGCGGCAAATTCATTTGACGGCGACCGGTTCGACGTTCCGGACCGACATGCCGCCGCGCTCGTCGAGTTCCACCCGCGCCGACAGCACCGTCGGGATTTCTCCCAGCACTTCGCGCGCCAGGGCCGCGTAATCCTCCGCCCCGTTACAGTTGGGCGAGTAGCCGAAGATCGACCGCCCGAAGCTCGGACACTCCGCCAGCTTGATATTACGGCGGATGCGTGTGCCGAAGATGCGCGCCTTGGCCCACGGCGCGTTCGTGTTGCGGCTCTTGTCGAGGAACACTTGCAAGTCCTGCACGACCTCCCCCGCCAGCCGCGTCGTCGACTCGTACAGCGACAGCACCACGCCCGTCACTTTGAGCGACGGGTTGATGCGCTTGGCGACCAGGGCCGTCGTCTCGAACAACTTGCTCATGCCGTGCAGGGCCAGGAAGTGCGGCTGCAACGGGATGAAGACTTCGTTCGCCGCCGACAGGGCGTTGAGCGTCAAGACGCCCAGCGACGGGGCGCAATCCATGAACACGAAATCGAACGCCCCTTCGTCCTGCAATAACAGATCGCGTAAGATGACTTCCCGGCCGATGACGCCGGCCAGCTCGACCTCGGCGGCGGCGAGGTTGATGTCGGAGCCGGCGACCCAGAGGTTGTCGGCGACCTTGCGGCGGACCTCGGCCAGCGGCTTGGAGTTGACGAGGACATCGTACATGGAGGGCGATTTGCCGTCCGGCTCGATGCCGAGGTGCGTGGTGGCGTGGGCCTGCGGGTCGAGGTCGAGCAGGCAGACGCGCTGGCCGCACTCGGCCAGGGCCGCCGCGAGGTTGACGGCGGTGGTGGTTTTGCCGACGCCGCCCTTTTGATTGATGATTGCGATCCGTCGCATGGGGTTTCCTCGATTCGGGTCACGTGTCCTTACGTCGAATCGGGATTATAAGCGAACGGGGTAAGGGCGCGAACCCCAATGGCCGCTTGCGGCTTTGCAAAGCCGCAAGCGGCAAAACCGTTACCAGTTCACCCGCTCCGCAGGCTGATCGACGCCCACCCGGTAACACAGCTGGTCGAACTGGTCCAGGTGCCGCGGGTCGGTGCTGTGCAGGTGTTCGCCTTCGGTGATGAGTTTCAGCCCGTCGTCGCGCGGCACGCCGTACTGGCGCAGTACGCGCTCGAAGGGTTCCAGGTCGTGGGCGTAGACCACCAGTAACTTGTGCTCGTCGAACTGCACTTCCATCGGCGCGACGGTCGAGAGGACCGCGACGCCCGTGCAGCCGTCGTCGAGCAACAGGTCTTCAAATTCCAGGAAATGACTTTGCAGCACCGGCAAATCGATCTGTTCGCGGCACAGGTCGCGGTGCCGGCCGCCGGCGCTGTCGTGGCTCGTTTCCAGGACCACGTCCACGGTGTCGCCGAGCGGTGCCAGGAGGTCGAGGAACAGGTCGAACAGTTTTTCGCGGGAGACGGCCGCGGCCAGCACGGGGACGTGCAGGCGGGCCGCGCGGTCGCGGTAGACATCCAGCCGGAAGCCCTCGCGCGGCACCACCGGGAGTTCCAGGCCCGGACGCACGGCGGCGGTCAAAACGAACGAGTCGTACCGGTCCACGCGCCAGTGGTCGGCCATCTTCGCTGGGTTCACAAAAATACCTTTTGCCCGAACGTTCGGGGGGTCGTCGGGATGTGTCGTTGTTCCGTTCCGGTTCGGTCCGCGGGGATTGCGGTTGTACAACTATAGGCCGCAATTCGCCGCGAAGCCACTCCCGCGCCCTCATTCTTCGGGCGAGTCAAGGCCCGGCGTGAAAGTCCGTGCGGATAGTGGGTTTGCGCGGGTTGGACTCTTTGGAGGATAGACACGACGGCGCGCGGGGCGCGGTCGGGGTGTTTTGCCGGTCGTCCGTCGAACCTGGGGTTTATAGTTTGGTCGGGCCGCTTGCGGCTTTGCGGGAAGACCGCAACGCCGCAAGCGGCAAATCCCGCCAGGAACCTACCCATGCGACACAATATTGTTCTCTCTCTTGGACTGATCCTGTTCACGACGACTCTTCTCCGCGCCGAGCCGGCGGGCGAGCTCGTCGAGGAAATCTGGGAGGTCGCGCACATCGACGGGGTGAAGGTCGGCTACCTGCACACCACCGTCCGCGCCCGCGAAGTGGACGGCGTCAAGCAGTTGCGGGCGAGTGCCGAATTGGAGCTGACGTTTAAGCGCAACAACGCCGTGATGAAATTGCGCATGGAGCAGGGCACGGACGAGACCGCGGACGACAAGGTGGTCGGCGTTTCCATGAAACAGGAGGCGGGCAAGGGCCAGGCACTCGTCCTGACCGGCACCGTCGAAGGCGAACGCCTGCACGTCGTCGTCGATAACGGCCGCATCGACTGCAAAATCCGCTGGACCGACCAGGCCGTCGGCCTGCACAAGTGGCACCACCTGTTTGAAGAGAAGAAACCCAAGGCCGGCGACACGTTCGCCTTTCCGCGCTACGAGCCGATTGTGAATTACGTCGTCACGATGCGCGTCGCCGTCAAGGACAAGGAAACGGTGGACGTGCTCGGCAAGAAGCAAGCGCTGCTGCGCGTGGAGATGACGCCGGACAAGATCGAGGTGCCGGGCCAGAGCCTGCAATTGCCGGGCGTGGTCTGGTGGCTCGACGGCGATTTCGTGCCGCAGCGCCGCCAGTTCGAGCTGGACGGTTTGGGCAGCGTCCTGTTGACGCGCACCACCCGCGAGGTCGCGACCGCCGCCGGCGCGCCCGCGAAGCTGCCGGACCTTGGACTCAAGTCGCTCATCCCGCTCAACCGCGCGATTCCTAAGCCTTACGACAGCCGGACCGCCGTCTACCGCGTCACCGTCCGCGGCGACGCCGACGCCGCGACCGCCCTGGCACGCGACACGCACCAGGAAGTCAAGAATGCCAAGGGCGAGACGTTTGAGCTGCACGTCCACCCGGTGCGCCACGGCGAAGGCCGCGGCTCGGCGGACGCGGCCCCGGCGGAATACCTGGCGTCGTGTCCGTTCATCAACTGCGACGACAAGGCGGTCAAGGAGCTGGCCCGCAAGGCCGCGGGCGACGAGACCGACCCCTGGAAGAAGGCCGTGCGTCTGGAGAAGTGGGTCAACAAGAATATGCGCGTCGATCAAAGCACGCCGATGGCGCCGGCGGCGCAGGTGGCGCGCGACCTGAGCGGCGATTGCCGCAACCACGCGCTGTTGCTGGCGGCGCTGTGTCGCGCGGAAAATATCCCGGCGCGCGTCGCCGTCGGCCTGCTCTACGTCGATAAGGCGAAACAGCCGCAGATGGGTTTTCACATGTGGACGGAGGTTTACAGCGACGGCCAGTGGCTCGGCCTCGACGCCATTCTCGGCAAGGGCGGCGTGGCCGCCAGTCACGTCAAGATCGCGGACCACAGCTGGCGCGACGTACAGTCGTTGACGCCGTTTTTGCCGGTGGCGCGCGTCCTGGGCAAGACGGCCATCGAGGTGGTGAGCGTCGAGGGCGAGTGAAGGAGCGGTGCCGCATGCGGCTTTGCGCAAAGCCCCAAGCGGCGTGCCGCGGGAAGGGACTCCCGATCCGCATTGTAACCGCGAAATCTTTTCGATAGCTTGGGCGGTAGCCGGCGTCTATACTTACAACGGTCATTCGTCGGTTCGCCCCGATCGACGGCGCAAGGGTCCGGGAACCAACCGTTCCAGCTATGATGCGAATTGTTCGGAGCGTGCGACGCTCTTTGCCGCAAACGTGCGACCAGCTGCCGGAGACCGGCCCTCACGGGTCCGGCCTCGCGGCTCCCCCTTTCGGTACACTTTTTGCTTGCACACACTCTCCCCGCCGACACCAAGAATTCACCGGAAATTGCTAGGCGCATGAAACAATACATCGCATGATAAGAGTCGAGTGGGAGGAAACGGGTCCCGGCCCCGGCCGCGAAGGTGTAACCTTGCAGCCCGGTTCGGTGTCCCAAACGCAAGCGCCGCGCCGGCGGCGGACGCCGGCTTCCCCTGAACGCTGCCACCGAAGGATCGCTACCGAGGGAACTCGATGACTCAACGGGAACGGCAAACGCCAGACGCGGGGTCTGCTGCGCCCGCCTGCGCCGCCGACCCTGCCGCGCCTGTCGCCCCGCCGCTCGCCGGCCCGCCCGCCGCTGCCCGCAACGGCGTCGGCGGCTTGTGGGAAGACCTGTTCCACCGCGCCTCCCCCGGCCAACAACAAGACCTCCTTGCCCTCGCCGGCCGCCAGGGCATCGTCTACGCGCAC
Source organism: Gemmatales bacterium (assembly GCA_038231495.1). Taxonomy (GTDB): domain Bacteria; phylum Planctomycetota; class Planctomycetia; order Gemmatales; family Gemmataceae; genus JBBRLG01. Next base: position 7,457 of record JBBRLG010000180.1, read on the forward strand.
CAGGTCGCCGTCGGCGAGAACGGCAACGGTGCCGCTCGCGCAACCCGCCGGACCCTCCTGCCCGCGCTGCTCAACGGCCAGACCAAAGAACTTGAAGCCGTCCGCCCGTCGCCGTTGGAAACGGTTGATGCCGCCCTCGACCCCTGGCAACGCGCGGCTGTCGCCCGCGCCGTGCAGACGCCCGACATCTGCCTGATCCAGGGCACACCCGGCACCGGCAAGTCGCGCGTCATTGCCGAAATACTCCTCCAGGCGGCGCGGCGCGGCGAGCGCGTGCTGTTCGTCGCCCCGGCGGCGGCCGCGCTGGACCGCGTGCTGGAACAACTGGCCGGCAACGACGCGGTTTGCGCGGTGCGCTGCCCGGCCGGTGACGAAGTCTTTGACGCCCTGCCCGCGTGCATCCGCCGACAGACGGTCGCGGAACGGCAGCGCTATTTTCAGGAACACACGTTACCGACGGCCCGGCAAGCGGCGGACGCGGCCCGCACGCGCTGGGAAGAAACGCAAAAGCTCGAAACCGCCTTCGCCGAACTCGACACCTTGCTGGCCGCAAACCACCGGATCGTGGATGAACGAACGGTTCTGGACGAACGGCGGGCCGGCCTGGCCGCGGCGGTCGCCGCCGAGTTGACCAGTCCCCCGACCGACGGCACGCCTGCCCCTCTTGCCGCCCAACGGGCCGAGTTCGCGCGGCGGCGTGACACGGCGGTCGTAGACCTCGACACCCGACTGACCGTCCGTCGTACCGACCGCGACAAGTGCCAGGCCGAGTGCGACCGGCTGACGGCGGAACTGGCACCGTTGACGCCGTTGCTCGAAGCCCGGCAGCACAACCGCTGGTGGTCCGGGGTGTGGTGGCGCGCGCGCAACGAGAAGGATTTGGCTCCGCGCGTCGAACAACGCCAGGCACGCCACCAGGCGCTCGCACGGGAAGTCGCGGCGGTCCAGCAGGACGTGGACAAACTCCAGGCCGAACGGCGGCAGGTGGACGAGCAATTCCTGGCGGACGAAACCCGCCTGCGCGACGGCGAAGTGACCCGCCGGCAAAACGAAATCGACGCGCAATTGAGCGCCCTCTCGGCCGAACAACAGCAGCTCGAGGTGCGCCGCCAACAGATCGCGCCGGCCATCGATGGCGTTGCGCAGGGCGACAGGACCCCGGCGGCGCTGTCAGCCGCGCGGGAGCGCTGGGCCGAACGCCTCCGGGCTGACCGGCAACAACACGAGTGTGCCGCCGCCTGGGCGGGCGGTGTCGCGGACGCGCTGGCGACCCTGCCGCAACGGCTGACGGCGTGCGCCAACGTCGTCGCCGCCGTCACGACGGCGCTGGCCGCCGACCCGCACTTCGGCGACCGTTCCGGTATCGCGTTCGACCTGCTCGTGCTGGACGAAGCCGAACAAGTCACGGAATCCGAGTTCGTCAACCTCGCCCGCCGGAGCAGCCGTTGGGTGCTCGTCGGCCAGCCCGTGCCGGACGTGGACGGCCCCGCCGTTTTTCCGCGGCGCGCCCACCCCGCCAAGCCGCTGCGGCCCGCGGCGCTGCGGCCCGGATTCTTCCAACGACTATGGAACACGCTGCACGGCGACCCGCGCCGCCTGCCCTACGTTTGGGCGTGGCGCGACGGCCGGCTGAGTTGCTGCCTGCACGCCGTCCCGGCGGACCACCGGCCTTATTTGGAGACCGAGGGCGTCGCCGACCGCCCCGAAATCGAACTGAGCATCGTCGCCCCGCCGCGGCGGCCGTCCTACCTCGCCGAAGTCGTCTTCCCCGCCGCGATGACGATTCACGAGGCCAAGGAGTACATCTACCGCGAACTGGGCGAACTCTCGGTGCAGGCGCACGGCCACAGCCTGCGCTGGTCCGAGAGCAACGACCACCTGACCTTGCACCTGGCCGCGGCCGCCGACGCCGCCGCCGCTGCGGTGCCGGTGGCGCTGGAGCCGGGGGTTTGCGAACTGGTCGGCCCGTTGCCTGCCGCCCGCGACGGTGCCGCACCCTGGCACACCTGCGGCCTGACGTTCGAGCGCGCGGCCGGTTGGACGCCCGACCGTGCCGTCCGCTGGGTGGAGACAAACCTCAAGACGCGCGACCTGGGCCGCACCGCTTTCCTGGCCACGCCCTACCGCATGAACGCCCGCCTGGCGCAGGTACTCGACGACCTCCTATTCGACGAGTTAAACTCTCTCGATTGTGCTCGTTACGCGGGTTTGTCCCACGACGCCGGCACCGCGCCGGTCGAGTTCGTGGCCGTGCCGGCCGGCTTCAACGACATTGAGCCTCCGCGGCACGGCGAGGCGGACGGCGGCTGGGGCGGCGTCGGCACGGCGGTGGCGACCCGACCGCGCGCCGTCAAGGGCGGCGCCGGCCTGGAGATCGACCTGGCCGACCCCCCGCGCCGGCTCGACCCGCTGCCCCCGGAGTTGCGCCCCCTGCTGCCCGCCGCGGGGCTGGTCAATTACATCGAAGCCCAGGCGGTCGTCCGCGCCCTCGAACAGCTCGTCGCCGACCCGGCCCTGCGCTACGCCGGCGCCAACCGCCCCGTCGCGCCGTGCGAACAGACGGCGGCGGACGGCTCCTGTGTCGCCGCCGCGGGTTGCACGCCGCAAAGCCACTGCCCCGTCGTCGCCGTCGTGGCCCTGTATCCGGCCCAGGCCGCGCTCTTGGCCCACTTGATCCGGCAAAACCCGGCCCTGGCCGACGGCGGCGTGCGCGTCGAAGTCGGCTCGCCGACTACCTTCCGGCAACGCGAATGCCTCGTGGCTCTCGTCAGCCTGACGCGCAGCCACGCGCACCGCGCGGTGAGTTTCGGCGATTACCCCCAGGCGCTGGCGCTGGCGCTGACCCGCGCCGCGGGCCGCGTCGTGCTCTTCGGCGACCCCGGCACGCTGCTGCGGCGCAGCCCGTGGCCGGGCGAGATCGACCAGCTGGACGAAGCCGACGCCCTGCGCGAGCGCGACCTGACCGGGCGGCTGGTGCGGTACCTCCAGGGCCAGGGCGCGCACGCCCACGCCTTCCAACTCCGGGAAGGTAACGGCCCATGATCGTCGGCGGGACGTGGCTTTTTCCCCCCGGCCGGGCGCTCGGCGGCTGGTGGCGCGACCTTTCTCCCCGCCGGCCGCAACGCCTTTGGTTTACCCACCTTTTGCTGCACCGCGTCGAAGCCCTCGCCGAGGTTAAGCACGCCCACCGACTCGACCCCGTTCAAAACGCCCTCCTCTGCCTGTTGGCCGGCCCGGCCACCGTGGTGCCGGAACAACTCCGCGTCGATCGCCAACTCCTGGCGCGGTGGTTGCACGCCCTCATCGACCAGGGGTTAGTGCGGTCGAACGGCCAGGGTTGGGAGCCGACGGACGCGGGTCAGACGGCGGCGCGGACGGGCGCGTTTACGCAACCGGGACGCGAGCGGCGGACGTTTTATTTCGTGGACCAGCGCGAGGCCCAACGGCCGGCGCACTTCCTGCACCTGGCGCGGCCCGCGCTGCCGTACCCGACGCCGGCCGCCGATTGGCACTTCGACCCAAGCTGGCTCGAAGACTGCCCGCGCCGCCCGGCGGAGTGGAAACGCACGCACCAGTTCCCGGCCGACGTCGAGGCCATCATCGTCGGCCCGCCCGACCACGCCATACCGTCCTGGCGCGAGGTGGTGCTGGACCGTCCCGAACACTTGCCGGTAGCGATCGTCCGCACCGCCGGCGGCGTGCAAGGCTTTCAGACGCAGGCGGAGGATTGGAAGCTGCGTGCCGACGAGCCGGTCTTCGCGCTCGGTGACGACTGGGAGGCGGTGTTGCCCGACCTGGCCGCGGAGCCGCCGCCGGATGCGTGGCGGTCGGCCTGGCAGGCGTGGTGCCGGCAGCGCGGCGTACCCCCGGTGGACGCGGACCTGTGTAGCGTGGAACGGCGGGATCATTACTTGGAAGTGCGGGCGCCGAAGCGGGTGGCCGACCGGCTCAAGGCCATGCGCGGCGACGGCCCGCACAGCGAAACGTGGCTGCTGGCCGGCACGGGCCGGACGCGGGCGGCGGTTTGTTTGAAGGTGGTGGAGGGTGGCGGGTGATTTTTTCCCACCCGTTTGAATAACCCCGGCCGCCGTCTCGTCCAGCATTGAGTCACAAGGAGAGGCCCCTACCCGAAGGGGCTTTTTTGCCGCTTGCGGTTTTGCGCTCAGTCGCTTGCGGCTTTGCGCTCAGCCGCAAGCGGCAATTGTCATCCCCGTTGCACCGTGTCGAACAATTCGCTCATCTTCATACCCAGGCCGAGACAGATGCGGTAAAGTGTCTCGATCGACGCCGAGTTTTTACCCAGCTCGATTTGCGACAGGTAGCCCAGCGACACGCCGGTGCGCTTGGCCATCTCCGCCAGGGTCAGGCCCAGCGACTTGCGGCGCTCCCGGATGGCGTTGCCCAGCGACTCGCGCAGGGCCGTCTCCGACATGCGCAACAGGCCGCGACTTTCCAGGCAGCGCGTCACGATGCGCTGCAAATGCGCAATTTGGAACGGCTTGGTCAGGTAGTCGTAGGTCCGCGCCCGCAGGCAGTTCAGGGCCGAGTCGATCGACGGGTAGGCGGTGACGACGATGATGCTGGTGTCCGTCTGATACTCGCGGATCCATTCGAGTACCTGCGCGGTTTCCAGTCCGGGAATGACGTAATCGAGGATGATGACGTGGTACGCCTGCCGGCGCAACACCGCCTCCATCTCGGTCGGGTCGTGGATGGCATCGACCTTGTAATCGCCGGGAGCCAGCGCCGCCTGCATGACTCGGCAGACCTGTTGGTCGTCGTCGAGCACGAGGATGCGCACCTCGCTGGCACAATACAGGCCGTTGATCTCCTGGGGGCGCTTCTGCGCCTCGTTCGGTAGTTCGTCCGCGACGGCCACCCCGGGGTCGGACGGCGGCTCGCCGTTTTGTATGCGTAAGCTCACTTCAGAAAACTCCCTTCTGATTGCCCCTCAGCTCTCTGTTCTCCGCGTCGGGCGGGATCGGGTGTCGGGTGTCGGGTGTCGGGTGTCGGAAGACGGAACATAAATAGCTGTTAGCTGTCAGCTATTAGCTGTCAGC
>JBBRLG010000181.1:0-12496 GCA_038231495.1 Gemmatales bacterium
CAGGAACGTTGCAAACCCGACGTGGGGTGGTACGTCGTAAAACGCCATATCTTGCGCGTACGCGCGCACGGTGATTTCCGAGAGCGCCTGTTGCTCCAGAAAAGGCAGCAGGCGCGCGTGCCAACTCATAAAGGGGAAGCGCTCGCCCTCCTTTTGGTTGCTGACGCCGGGCGGCAGGCTGTGGGCGGTACCGTGATACAGGTGCAACGCCAGGCCCAACTGCTTCAGGTTATTGCTACACTGCGTGCGCGCGGCTGCCGCGCGCACGCGCTGGACCGCAGGCAAGGTGAGAGCCACTAGTAGACCGATGATACCAATCACGACCAACAATTCGATCAGGGTGAAGGCAGGAACCCGACGGCACTGTCTCATGGACGGTTCTCCCAATTGCTGGAGAGGAGCGCTCCCTTGTTGACACAACGCCGCGTAGGTTACGGCCCGGCTTTTTGTCCTTGCTGTCAGCCTGCGCTGTAGTTAGTCCTCACTGCTTGGGCATTCGTGAAGTTTCGTAACAATTATTTGCAAACCTTCTGTGTAATTGCCGTTTGAGAGCCTTGGACTTGGCCGGGTTGGTTAGGCCAACTTAACTCCGTGGAAAATGAGCTGTTCCCTGGAGCGCATGTCAAGGTCCCATTCGCAATATTCCACTTGTCAATAGACACAGCTGGGTCGGCCGAAACAATTTGCCTCACTACACATCCCGGTAGCGACGTGTTGGGATCGAAAAATGCCTGGTTAGTGAGTACTGCCGTATTGGTAACGTAAACACCTAACTTGGTAGTCCCATCGGCAGTTAACCACATCTGGACATTTGGCTTGCACTGACAGGCGATGCAGCCCGGCGGTGGTGGTGGCGGTGGTCCAGCAGCCTGAGTTCGCTGCCGACCCAGTAGGAAACAAGCGAGGATTGCTATGACGCATCCCGCGAACACAACCAAGGTTTTTCGCAATCGCTTCCCGTTCATCGGTTCTGCCTTTCTGAAAATGGTACTTGTTTTTGATCGACCAAAACTTGCCAGAGGGTTCGCACCCCAGGCAAAGCTCCCAGATCGTTGCATGCTGCTACAACGCGGGACTTGTGGAACCGCGAATTCTTTGGCGCCGCCTCCAATACCAGAAACCGAGTGCAGCGACCACAGCTATCGCTACAAACCCGCCCAATCCGTACCACAGCCAACGGTGGCTCTTGTACTCGACGCCGTTCACGACCTCATTCCAGCTGCCATCCGCGCCCACATGATAAAATTTGGTAGGCAAGCGATAGCCCGGCGGGTGACTTTGAATCTTTTCCGGGTCTTCAAAGGTGGTTTCGAGAATATTCATCCCAGGCTTGATCTCAGGTCGAAAAGCCGCGTCTTCGACGGGAGGATCGATACTGAACTCCTGAACGCGCAGGCGGGTGACGTTAATAACTTGGTCGCCGTTGCGGACCGTCGTGCCCGTCCACCGTAGGGGTAGCCAGCCTTGGGGTGTTTGCTGGTAAGTTATTTCACAATCCAGCCTGAGCTTGTCATTGACGTAAGCAAGTTGTCGGACGATGGCGCTGTCCCGGCCGGTATCAATCCAGTATTCGTCAAAGCTCGTCTGCGTGCCGCCCGTGTGCTCGGGAAAATTTCGCAACACCAGACACTGCCTGCCGCCGTAGAGGTGCTGGCCTTGGACGGTGAAGTCGTCCGAGTCGTGCAGTGTGCGGAAATCGGCGGGGTCGAGATAACGGGGCAACAAGCCGTGGGCAAGAAGCAAGGGAGCTAGCCAGTAAGAGTTGACTGTCATGAGCGGCTGATAGCGTGCGTAATCTCTGTTAATGACGACATCCGGCTCAGAAGGTTGGCGCGGCGCTACCGTACTAGTATTGGCTTCACGAGGAATTTCCGTGGCGTAGGTTTGGCTGTCGAACACCGTCGTGAACGCCCGCGGTGCCAACTCCTTTTTATCCATATAGTATGCTTGGCCGACCAATTCCAGGCGGAATCGATTCTTCGGTAGGTCAAGAAGAAAGGTCGAATCTTGTCGCTGCGGGATGTCTTGCGGCGGAACCGGAGGAGAAAAGGGATGTCCCAAGTCATCCGTTAATGAACCTTTCGGGATGATGCTTTGGCCGACCACCGTGTAGCGAATCCGGGGAATCGCCGCGCGACGTTTTTCCCAGTCCGCGAACACCTTTTTTATCTGTTCATCGGCCCCCTGCGCGCGAACAGGCTGTGCAACCAGCAGTAAGCAACCGACAACCGCCAGATAGGCGAGGGGCATTGGTTTCATCGCTCGGCCCCCTTGGCTTTGGCCTCGGAAACCACGCCCGCGGCATCGCCGTCATAGGCAACTTCCATAGTCACCGGCACGGGAGCCGCTTTCCCCTTGCGGACGAAGAAGCGAACTGTACTCGCCTGATGACCCGCTTGAGTGACGCTTTGTCGAATGCGGTAAACGCGGCCAGTTGGCGTGCCCGCATCGGCGACGGGGTCCACGCGCACGTCCGCCGAATCCGTTTCGATGTGGTCCACGACCCAGTCCGCGCCGGGCGGCACTTGCAAGGTAACGGTGGCTTCCGCGCTTTCATCGAGCCGTCGTGGGCCGAAGGCCAGCAGTGCCGGAATGGCCCGAACTTCTGGTTGCACTTTGCCCGCGACCGGCAGCACGACGCCCGGCAACCGCGCGCCGTCCGCCGCTAGTAAATCGAGTTGGATTTTGCAGGCAAACGGGCCGACGATCAGCCCCGGTTCCGGCGACACTATCAGGTCAAACGTATCCGCCGAGCCGGTGATCGGCCTGATTTTCACGCCGACAATATACTCCGGCAACCCGGTCGCTTGCAGAGTTGCGTTCGGTATGTGGACAGTCGCGGTCACTTTGCGGGACGGCGACGTTTGACCGGACACCATCGCGTCGCCGAAATCGAGAAACGCCGTGTCGAGGGTAACACGGCTTTTGATGACGCCGTGTACGTTCCACGCCGCGGGCTGTTGCGACTTTTCCTTGACCACAGGGTGAATCGCGACCGCGAACGGCCGCTTTGCAAGTGCCCGTTCGCCGTAATTGCGTTTGGCCAGATTGAGCGTCAGCCGCACCATCGCCGTCGCGCCGGGAGCGACGGTCAAAGTACGCGGCTCGACCTTTTCCACGCAGCTACAGGAAACGGAGACTTCAAAGATTTCCGTCGGCACCGCGTTCCGGTTGTGGATTGCGAGGTCGTAAGGGTAATCGGCTTGCTCCCAGACTTCGCCGAGGTCAAGCGCGGCGACACGGATCGCGAGGCCGTCGATCACCGCATCGGTGGGGACTTCCGGCGCGGGTACCTCGGCAGTGCGACCGAAGTAATTGTCGCCAAAGTCGGACGCGGTTTTCGTGCCGACGAAATAAACGCCGACGCACGAGGCGGCGAACAACAGGAGCAAGGCTAACATTCGGAACTTCATGCGCGAACTCCACGCATCGTCTTTGCGAAGCAGAAAGGCTATTACCTTTGTAACTTTGGGGAGAGGCAATGTCAACAAAAATGTTCGCCCCCCCCCCCCCACTGCTATTGCCATAAGTGCTTATCGGATAAGACTTTAGTTTTTTGATTATTGTTGGCAATATGCCGGTGCCTTCGCAAGGCGCTCCTCCACAATCCATTGAATCGTCAACCCGACCGCCATAAAAACCGCCGCGCACTGGTAAAACGTCAGGCCAAGCAACCACGCCGGTTCCGGCCGGATGAACTCCGTCAGAAAGCGATAAACGCCATAACAGATCAAATAAAGCTGCAATCGGTGCGTGCGTAAGAGGCCCGTCCGCATCAGCAACAAGAGGATGCCCGCCATCGCCAGGTGGAATACGCTCTCGTAGAGTTGTGTCGGGTGACAGATCAACATTTCGCCATCGACCTTGAACATAACGCCCCAGAGCAGCGTGGTCGGCGAACCGTAACAGCAGCCGTTGTAGAAGCAGCCCCAGCGTCCGACCGCCAAAGCCAGGGCCAACGGTACGGCAAACGTGTCGCCCGTCTTGACGCGGACGCAGAGGATTAGCTTCATCACCTCTACTGAAAGATAAGCACCGATCAGGCCGGCCACGATGGTCTTGCCGTCGCTGAACCACGCCGACAGGCGCAGCCAGCTTTCAGAATCGAACGGCACGAACGGCAGCTTGGCACCGAACGTGCCGCCGATGAAACCCGATAGGGCCAGCAATAACCGCTGCCATCCCGGCAAAGCCGCCAGGGCCGCCGGCTTGGGCGTGAAGTGCCGGGCCCCGAGAAAGACTACGAGGGCCAGCACCATGAAAGAACTATAAGACGGGTGCCAATCCATCAGCGGCTCACGAGGTTGAGGGTCTGGCGAACCGCGTCGGCCAGCGGCGGCAGCGGCACGTGGCCGTCGCGGTAGAGCGTGTTATACGCGCAAAACGGCACGACGTGGCCGCTCGGCAATATATGGGCCAAACAGCATTTCATAACGCGGCGCGTATCGAAGGTGTGGACGTCGAGGAACGCCGTGAGAGTGACGCGGAAGACTTCTTGCCCGTTGAGTTTCTCGGCAAGCGCCTTGACCACGAATTCGTCGAGCGTCGGGTCGGCGGGGCCGCAACCGTTCGGCCCACAACCACAACCGTTGGCGTTGTCGAGGTATTTCGACACGATCTGCCGGGCGCGGGCCGGGGTAAACACGACGCTGTTCGCGATCAGGTCCATGTGCTTGCGGACGTCGATGAGGCGGTTGATCGGCACCGCCTTCGCCCCACTTCCCCGCGCGCCGCCGCGGTAGAGGTAACTCATCATGTGACAGTTCGGGTGCGCGCACGGCAGCGGGTAGAAATCCGTCTCGGCGAGGAAGCCGTCGGTTTGCTTGACGATCGCCTTGACCAGGTCGGGCATCGTCACACGGCGTTCCAAATCCAGAGGGTCGAGGTGGCGGCCGCAATAGGTCGCGATCTGGTAACTGACGCCGCGGACAATCGGCCGATCCAGGCCGAATTGCAGGACGCGGCCGACTTCGTGCAAGTTGGTGTTGTGGTCCACCGTGCAGACGAGCGTGCAGCGCAGGTCGTGTTTCTGCAACATTGCCAAAGCCGCCAATTTGGTTCGCAGCAGTTCCTCGCCGCGCAGCGCCGCGTAGGTGCGGTCTTCAAGGCCGTCGAATTGCAGATAGATTTCGAGGCGGTCGCGCATTGCGGCCAGTTGCGCGACGAGCGGCTCGTCGTGGGCCAGGCGGATGCCGTTCGTGTTAATCATGACAGCCTGGATCGGCTGTTCGTAGGCGTAACGCACCATGCGCACCAGGTCCGGGTGCAGCGTCGGTTCGCCGCCGGACAGCTGCAACACGTCCGCGATGCCTTCGAGTTGGACGTAGCGGTCCACCATGCGCGTATAGGTGGCGAAGTCGATGTTTTTGCCGCCCGGCCCCGACTCGGCGAAGCACATCGGACATTTCAGGTTGCAATTGGTGGTTAATTCGATCAGGCCGATGCAGGTGTGCTGTTCGTGCTCGGGACACAGGCCGCAGTCGTAGGGGCACCCGATGTCGGCGCTGGTGCCGAACGCCTTGGGGACGCGCGCCGGGACGCTGAAATCGTGGCGGTCGTAATAGGCGAGATCGGAGCAGATGAAGTCTTCGACGAGGCCGTGTTCCGGGCAGCGTTTGCGGAAATAGACGCGGCCGTCGCGGACGATGATCTTGGCATCGACCAGGCGACGGCACTCCGGGCAGAGGCTGCGGGTCGTGCCCAGAAAGATATAGTCGCGCAATTCCATGGTCGGTCGCCTTGTTATGAATGACTTACAATTGTTCCCCGAGAATAATCAGCGCCACGGCCGCGTCCCGTTAAAAAGGTTTGCCCTGGAAACACATGGCAAATAGATAAATACCAAGTGCGGAACAGGACAAGACGACCAGCAATACGATCGCGCCGGCAAGAGTTAGCGAGCGGTAAGCGGCCAGGCCGATGGCGTGGGCGGTGCTCCCCTTGCCCTTGCTGAAGACGACCGTAAGCGCGCCGATCAGGCCGACGACAAACAGACCTGCGACCAGGTAGCCCAAAAAGGTGAAGTCGCCATCACTCGCGGCTCCGAACCCGGCCAGGAGCATGAGGACGACGCCCATGCCGCCGAGGGTGGCCAGGAGAATCATGCATACCTGGACGAAGGTATTGTCGCGGCGCACGTCCACCGGCGCGGAGCGGCCGCCTGGGAAGGGACTGCGGAGGGGTGCCTCGCAGTTGGGACAAAAACGCCAATTTCGCCCGACCGGCTCGCCGCATTCTGGACAAGTCGTTGCCGATTCAGCGCGAACGGTCGGCGCGCTTTGTGAACCCGTTGTCCCGGCAGGGTGGGCCGGGTTTGGTACTTCCGCGAGGCAACGCGGGCAGGTCAAGAAGTCGTCCCGCGAATCCGTCGGCACGCGCAACGTGCAGGAACAACGGGGACATTGAACGATGCGCGCCATTATGCCGCCTCCTGGGTGTCTTGCACGCGCACGGGGTAGCCTTCTACCAGGCGTCGGGCCTGGCGAACCGTCTGGCCGGCAAGCAGTCCCGACGCCGCGAGCGAAAGTAAGAAAATAACCTCGGCGCTGCGGGCGATGCGGCCGGTAAAGTCCGGGTGGTAATAGTTCGCGGAACCGATCTCCACAAACACGTGGTGTCCCATCAACAGGGTTGCGGCGGCCATCGCGCCGCATGTGGCGACGTAGACCAGGCGCAGCGACAGCCGCAACGGCGCGGCCGCGATCACCAGGAAATACAGGAAAACGAGCGGACTGCGCGGCCCGTTGCTGCCGATGAGGAGCAGGGCCGTAATCATGGCGAGGTCCCAAAACGTGGCGACGTACTTCAGCGCCGGCGGGACCAGCCGTCGGGACAGGCAGAAATAGAGGACAAACGTGGCACCGGCCCACGCCAGCACGACGGCGGTAACAAGGACGTGGAACCTGCCGCGCAGCCGCAGGTCGTCGGGATGAAGCACGTAGGCATTTATCAAGTGGTAGCCGTAAAAGGCCGCAAGGGCGACGGCCCGGATCAAGTTGACGCGCACCTCGCCCGCCCAGGCTTCCAGCCGCCGGGCGTCCTCCCATCGTTGTGTGGTCATGCGGAACCCCCCTCCGACGTATGTGCAATGGTCCTGGCACCGACAATAAAACCACCGGCGAGGGCAAGCAAGGGAATTGTCGTCACGCCCTGCCAGGTATTTGCATGAACCGGCGGTCGAGCCAGGACACCACGTCGCGGATAAACGGTTCCGGGTCCGGCTCGAATTCAAGCGTGTGCTGGGCACCGGGATACTCGATGACCTGTTGGTCGCGCGTGGCAAAGCGCTCAAGAAAGGTACGAGTCCCGGCGTTGTCGATGATTTGATCCCGTTCCGCGAGTAGCGTCAGGACGGGCATCGTGACGTTCTTGGCGGCCCGGCGGAGATACCAGTCGAGGCGCACGCTTTCGACGAAGAACCGGGCCGTTGCCTGCCGCAGGGCAAGCGGGTCGTTGCGAATGAAATCTTGCCAGTGCGGCGATGCGGTGAAAAGCTCCGGGTCGTTTAATGGCACCGGAAATAGGCGGCCCGGTTCGGACAGCCGTGCCCACAGGATGCCCAGACGTTCGCGCGGCGTCGGTGCCACGCGCGGACAGAATCCGGGCGCGACGAGGACCAGACCGTCCACCAACCCCGGATGGCGGCGGGTCAAGGCCGCCGCGATTTTGCCACCCCAGGAGATGCCAAGGAGAAAAAGCGGTCTGCCCGAGTGTGAACGCTTCATCTGAAGAAATTCGCCGACGTCGTCCAGGAGACGACGGAAGGAGGGCGTATCGCCGCGCGCCTGCGCATTTTGACCGGAACCGCGGCGGTCCAGAAACGTTATCTCATAACCACCGGCGGCAAGTCGTGCGCAGGAATTTGCGTACCACCCGGCGTGGCTCTGAATGCCGTGGACGCAAACGACGTGGCCGCGCGGGACGCCGGCGGGCGCGTATTGGCGATAACACCAGCGATAGCCGTCACGCGCGGTATGGTGGCCGTCGGTCCAAGCCGCACGGTTCTCACTCACTCAAACGCTCCTTTAAGTCCTCTATTTCCGAAGGCCGTCGCACTGCGACCGCTGCCCGGAAAGAAAACACCCGACGGTTCGCTCACGGCGACCCGTCGGGTGTTTGCGAATACAGGTTGTCGCCAGGCCGTTCGGGTCCGCCGACTACTTGTCGATAGGTGGCTTGTCCGCCGGTTTCTTGTCGTCGGCCTTCTTGTCATCCGGTTTCTTGTCATCCGTCTTTTTATCGTCGGCCTTTTTATCGTCCGGCTTTTTGTCGTCGGGTTTCTTCGTCTCGACGATGTCTTTCTTCGTGCTGTTGACGGCGTCCACCAGCGTTTTCAGGTCATCGCCTTTGACGCCGTTCGTTTCGAGGACCGACTTGAAGTGGCTCGCGAAGGCGTCAAATTGATCGTCGGTAATGCCCATCCCGGCGTGCAATGCCTTCATGCTCTTGCCTTCGTACTTGCGCGGGCCGCCGGTGTTGCTGCTGATGTAGTCGATGATTTTTTCCCGTGTCGCCTTCATTTCCGCTGCCGTCGGCTTCGCGTCCGGCTTGCGGTTGAAGTTCACCTTGGGGTCCGCGGCCACGGTCGCCATGAGGTCATCGACGATCTTGCCGACGCCCTTGTCGCCGCCGAGACGGTCCCACAACGTCTTCGCCACAGCCGCCGGGGCATCACCCTTGAGGTCGGCCCGCACCTTGTCGAGCACCTTGCGCAGATGAAACGCCTGCACGTCGGCCCGCGGCATCGTTTGGGCTTCTTTCAAACCTTCCGCGATGGCTTTTTGCAGGTCGGGGTGGTGGTCCAGCAGCGGGGCGATGGTGCGCAAGGAGCCTTCGTACAGGGAGTAACAACTGGCCCATTCGTTGGCGTTGTACAGATCGACGCCGCGGTTGATGAGGTCGAACAGGCTCTTGCGAACCTTGTCGTCAAAGGCTTTCCGCTCCTCCTTGTTCGGAAGCCCGACTTTTTCCGGGTCGGCCGCACGAGCAAAACCGGAACTGCCGGCCGCCAACACGACCGCCAGGATGACGAAATGGAAGCAACGCAGGCTGCGCATGATCTGCAACTCCTTGTTCACCACGAATCCCCCCGCGGGCCGCGCCGGAGGCGCCCGCCCGCAACCGCACCCCGGTTGTAGCGGGGTCCACGCAATCCGTCCGAGGTACGATGGCGATTGTAAAGAATTCGTGCCGGGAAAGGAAAGGACTTTTTGCTGGACTTGCACCGTTTGGGCGACTTCGGATAATGGGCGTTCCAGGAGTACACCAACCGCCGTCCCAAGGAGGGGGTCGTGGCCGACAAATCCAGTCAACTGGTTCTCAACGCCCTCAGCCGCGCCGCCGCCGAACCGAACGGCCTGCCGCTGCACAGCGGCAAGACCCTGCCCGGCCTATTTCCCGCGACCCCGCTGGGCAAACAAGCCGCCACACACGGCGTCCAGGAAGGTTTGCTGCGCTTAAAAGAAGCGGCAACCGTGCGCGACAGTAAGACGAAATTGCCACCCGAAATATACGTGATGACCGAAAAAGGCATGACTTTCCTACTGGAACAGGCCAATCCCCGGCAGGTTCTCGAAGACCTCGTGCGAGCCCTCGAAGCCCGGCAGGCGCAAACCGGCGAACTGCTGCAACTCGCCAGCCAGATGCGAGCCGACCTGGTGCATTTAAAGGCCGCGACGGAACGCATCCTGCACCTGGTGCCGCGCACCGAAGCATTGACTGCCGCTTTACAAAATACCCCGATGCCGGACGGCGAGCGCACGGCGCACGAGCGGCCGTCGCAGCGCCGTTTCGATGAAAACGGCCACGGCCGCCCGGCGTCAACGGCGGAGTCAGTCGCCGCCCTGAACCGCGCGATCCTCGCCGACCTTGCCCGCTGGCACGGGTCCGGGGCATCCGAAGATTACCCGCTGGCCGAACTGTTTCGGCACCTGCAAGCCGGCATTCCCGGCCTGACCATCGGCCGTTTCCACGACGCCTTGCGGGATTTGCACGACGCCGACCGCATTTACCTGCACCCGTGGACCGGGCCACTCTACGACTTGCCCGAGCCGGCGTTCGCGCTGCTCGTCGGCCATTTGGTCGCCTACTACGCCAGCGCCCGACAATGCGCCGAAACCGCGGCCGAGGAACTGGGGGCGAACCATCTCCTTCGCTTCCCGGCGCGATAACTTCTTTTAAAGCTCTCATTTGGAGGAAATAGCATGTCAACCGCCGTAGCCACGCGCCCCTTGACCGAGCGAGCCTTGGAGGTCTTGCGCCGGGTCGGCAACCCGTTCCGCAACTACTTCGCGCGCAATCCCGACGACGAGGTCTGTGCCCGTTACCACGTCCCCGAGTTGTTTGCGCGCGAGCGCGACCAGTTGCTCGGCGTGGTGGACCTGTACCGCTACGAACCGACGACGCACTCGGAGGTCGTGCCGGTGCTGGGCAACAAGGGGTCCGGCAAAACGCACCTGCTGCACTCGATCAAGCACGGGCCGGAGGGCACCTGGCAATTGCTCGTGACGCCGGGGACTTACCAGAAGGAAAACGATTTCCTCGAATACCTGCTGTTCCAGTTCATCGACACGCTGCTCGGCGGCGGCAAGCAAAAGAACACGCGGCCGCTGGAGTACGTCGGCGAGCAGCTGGTGCGCGGCCAACTGGGGGCCGCGCTCAAGGCGCTCACGCCGCAACAACGGCTCGACCTGTTCCCGACGCCCGGCCTGGCCGGCTGGGCACGGCGGTTCGGCCTGGGCGGTTCGCAGGCCCAGGAGCGTACGCAGTGGCTCATCGACAGCCTGGCACGCCCCAGCCCGCTGCCGTTCGCCGGGGGCCGCGTGCGCCGCGCTTGCGACGAAGCGAGTCTCGAGCCGGCGCGGGCCTGTGCGTTCCTGTGCGACCACGTCGAAAAGACCGCGGCCCACAACACGGCGGGGCTGATGCGCCGCCACATCCTGCAAGGATTCGCCCGCGCGGCCTTCCTCGGCGACGAGTCGGAGCTGGCGAGCTTCCTGACCTACGGCTTCGCGGAACTGGATTTCCAGGTGCGGCCCACGCGGCAAGACCTGGTGTTGGCGTTGTTCAAGGCGGCAATGGAAATCCTGCGCGGCCTGCACATTCCGGTCGTGATCGCCTTCGACCAGCTCGAAGACCTGCTGTTGGCCCGTCGCAGCGACGACGCCCACCGCACCGCCGAGGCGTTTTTCGCCGGCATCGTGCAGGCCATGCATCAAATCGACGGCATCAGCTTCCTCATCTTCGCCGAGCGCGGATTGTGGAACCGCTTCGTGCCGTCCCTCGACGGCTACATCCAGGACCGCCTCAACAACCCGATCCACTTGCCGCAACACGGCACGATCAAGACGCTGCGCCTCGAAGCGCCGGCACCCGATCTTGTGCGGCGAATCGTCGAAGCCCGACTTCGGCCCGCGCTGGAAGAACTGCCCGACTTCACGGACTTGCCGCCGCTGTACCCGTTCGTCAGCGAGCAGATCGACCGCGTGGCCCGCACCGAGCCGACGCTGCGCGACATGCTCCAGCAGTTCCGCCAGATGTTCGATTTGATGGTGTTCGGCACCGGCAACGCGACGAAGACCGAGGAGCGCGAATACCTCACAACCGACGCCGAAGAGGAGCCGACAACCCAAACGTCTGCCGCAAGTGCCGTTGAGCACGAGTCGCCGAAAGAATTGCCGGCGGGCGTGAAGTCCGTGATGATCGTCGAGACGCCGACCGAGGCTCCCACGGAAGCGGCTTCAACTCCCCCGCTGGCCACCGAAAGGCGCGACGGCAAGGTGTCGATGTCGGAACTCTGGGACCAGGAAGTCCGCTCGGCCCGGCGCAAGTTGGAGCCGGAAGGGGCGATCACGGGCGCGACGCGGGAGTTGCAGGCCGGCCTCGGTGCGTTCCTACAAATCTGTCACGAGCACGGCGTCAAGGTCGGGCCGTGGCGCTTGAACCACGTCGTCTCGGAATGGACGTTCGGCGAACACCCGACGTACGGCGCCATCACAATTGCCCACTGGGTTTGCAAGGACGGCCAGCCGTGGAAGGTCGGCATCGGCTTGTTCCTGGGCCGCGGCCCCGCGAAGCCGAAAGACCTGACGATCAAGCTGACGGCGTTGGACGTGGAACCGTGCGTGGTCGATCACCTGATCCTGTTGCGGCCGGAAGACGATTTGTTGCTGACCGGCAAGAGCAAGCAGTTGTGGCAGGAGGCGGAGCGGCGCGGCCGGCACGCCCGGTTGGAGCCGGTGAGCCTGGACGGGTTCGCGTCGTTCTATGCGTTCCCGCGCCTGATGGCGGCACAGACCGAGGCGTTGCCGGAAGGACAGGCGCTCCCCAACCTCGCGGAGCTGATCCAGGACAAATGCGAAAGGGTCTTGGAACAGGTTTGCATGCCGGTGCAAGGATGAATGGTATTGCCGCTTGCGGCTGAGCGCTCAGCCGCAACCGGCAATACATATTTTTATTACAACACCCCCCGCTCTTTACAGTTATTGAGGATGCGCTC
>JBBRLG010000182.1:0-12353 GCA_038231495.1 Gemmatales bacterium
CCTGACCGTCGGCGAGGCGATCGCCTTCCCGGTCCACGCCGGCATCGGCTGGTGGCTACTCGTATTGCACCTGGCCCTGTCGCCGCTCATCTTCTGCGTCCACACCACGGAAATTTTTGAGGATAACAAGGCTGCGTTCCTCCGGCTGATTGCCTGGACGTTGACGGGCATTGGCCTGTCGGCGTGGGTCAGCGGTTGGTCGCGTGGCAATGGCAGCTGGCGCGCCCTTTGGGAAAAAAGCGCGGACCTCGTCGGTCGCAACCTCGTCGGTCTGGGCGTCGTTTTGTTCGTACTCTCGGCGGCCATCTCGACGTGGTTTTCGATCGGCCCGCTCACGTCCTGGCGCGGCGCGGCGGACAGCAGTGCCGGGCTGCAAACGATTCTGAGCTACGGCGTCCTCTTCCTGACGACGCGGACCCTGTGCCGATCCGTCGCCGCCGGCTATGCCTTGCTGTCCGCGGTCGTGTTCGCGACGGCGGTCGTTTGCGGCCACGCGCTGCTGCAAATCGCGGGTTGCGACCCGATCGCGTGGGACGGCGTCTCCACCTTCGCGGGCCACCTGCGGCCGTTCGGCACCCTGGCCCACGCCAACAGCCTCGGCGCTTACCTCGTCCTGACGGTCCCGCTCGTCGCCGCCTTTGCGCACCGTGCCAGACAAGAGCGCCGCTGGTTCACGACGTTGACGACTACCGCTTTGGGTATCGGGGCCGTCAGCGTCGTGTTCGTTACCCTGTCGCGCGCGGCGTGGTTGGGACTGGCAGTGGCGTTGACGCTGCTCGTCGTGGGTTGGTGGTTCTCGACGGCGAAGCGCGCCGGTCTCGTGGTCGGCGGCGGCGTCCTCCTTTGCGTGCTGCTGGGCGTCGGCGGCACGACTGCGGGCTGGTTCGGAACGTCGTTCGGCGACGCCGTGCGCGAACGCCTGGCCAACGTGCAAGAGGGTTCCGGGCGCTGGCAAATTTGGCGAAGCGCTTGGGAGATGTTCCGCGAGCGCCCCCTGACCGGCAGTGGACTGGACACGTTTCGCCTGGGATTTGGGGCACACCGGACGGCGGCGTACTGGCAAGTCGAAGGCGATTCGACGCCGACCAAGGCCCACAACGAATTCCTGCACGTCCTCGCGACGCAGGGATTACCCGGCGGTGTTGCCGTCCTCGTGCTGCTCGCGGGCCTCGCCATCGCCGGCGTGCGCGCGTGGCGGCGGTGTAGCGCCGACGAACGGCCGTTGGTCGCCGCGCTCCTGGCGAGCCTGGCCGGCTTCCTCGTAACGAACCTGACAGGCTCCACGGTCGTCGGCACCGGCGGACTGTTCGTCTGCGGTGCCGCGCTCCTGTCGCGCTGGCAGGAAGCCAAACCGTCGCCCCTCCCGCAAGAGGTTGGCCGTTGGGGACTGCACCGTTGGCCCGCGGTAGCCGGAGGGTGCGTCGTCGCGCTTTACGCCGTGAGTCTGGGATGGGATCACCTCTGGCTGTGCGTGGCCCTGGGCGGTATCGGCGCGGCCTTTACCCGGCCGCTGCTCGGCAGCTGTTTCCCGCAGCCCCTTGCCGCCGTGGCAATGCTCGATACGGGACGAAGTTGGCGAACCTGGTGCCTACACCTGGGGCTGGGCGGGGCAACCTTGGCTGCGGTGGTGTTCAACGTCTGGTACCCGTTCCAGGCCGACCGGGCCTGTGCCCAGGGCGACCGTCTGTTGGTCGAGAATCCCGGCGCGGCACGAACCCACTACGAGCGCGCGGTTGCCGGGGACCCGGACCGGGATTTGTACCGCGTCAAGCTCAGTGCCGCGGTCCAGTTGTGCGCCCGGCAAGCGGCCAATCCGGGCGAACAGCAGCACGATTTTCAGCAGGCGCGGGAACTGCTCGAACAGGCACTCGCCCTCGTCCCCGCCGACCCCTACCACCACGCGAACCGCGCGCGGCTACTCGGCGAGGTTGCCTACTATGACCCCGCGAAGCGACAACTCGCGCCGGCCGCGTGGGACGACGCCTTGCAACGGGATCCAAAAAACATCTGCTTTATCTCCGAAGCGGCGCGCGGCGCGTTGGCGCTGGGCGACTTCGTGCGGGCACGGCGGTTGGCCCACGCCGGCCTGGAGTTCTACCCGGACCACGCACTGTTTTTTGGGCAGCTAGGTGCGTGCGCACTGGCGGAAGGCCACCTGGTAGAAGCGGCAAGGGTCTATGAAACGGCGATCCACGCCGACTGGCACGGCAACGCCGCCGACGAGGCGCGTGCGTACGCCGCCCTGGCGTCGTGCCACCTCGGCCTGGGCCACCGGGAATACGCCCGCGACCTCGCCCGGCACGCGACCGCCCTGCAACCGCGCTGGCCGGTGCCGGCGTTGTTCCTGGCTCAAGCGCTCGAAGGGCTAGGCGACTACGACAACGCCTACCGCACCTACCAGCACGTTTTGACGGTCGCGCCGCACCACCCCGCCGCGATGGCCGCGATGCGGCGGCTCGAAAATCAAGTGGCCCACCCGGTGTCGAACGCGGGCACGGCGGAATAAGCGGTTCTGTTTGCCGACGGAGGAGCCGATGGGAGTCGTGCTGGCGCTGTGTAGTGTCGCCCTGATTTTGCTGGTGTTAATCGACGGCTTCGAGGCGATGGTGCTGCCCCGCCGCGTGAGCCGATTGTGGCGGCCGTCCAAGATTTATTTCCGCTGCTTCTGGGCCGTGTGCCGCTTCGTCGCGTGCTGGCTGCCGGCCGGCAAACGGCGGCTCGGCTTTCTCGGCGGCGTCGGCCCCATTTCCTTGCTCGGCCTGTTCACCACCTGGGTCATCCTGCTCGTCGTCGCCTTCGGGTTGCTGCACTGGTCGCTGGAAATACGCCTCAACACGCCCGACCAGCGCGTCGATTTCGAGACCTACCTGTACCTCAGCGGCGTCACGTTCTTCACGCTGGGTTTCGGCGACGTGACGGCCCAGACGGACACCGGCCGGCTGCTCACGGTGGTCGAGGCGGGCTTCGGCTTCGGCTTCATGGCCGTCATCATCGGCTACTTGCCGGTGCTCTACCAGGCGTTTTCGCGCCGCGAAGTGACCATCTCGCTGCTCGACGCCCGTGCCGGTTCGCCGCCGAGCGCCGCTCAACTGTTGTTGCGCCTGGCCCAGTCGCGCCACGTCACCACCGTCGATACGCTGATGGCCGAGTGGGAGCGCTGGGCCGCCGAGGTCCTCGAAAGCCACCTGTCGTTTCCGGTGTTGAGCTTTTACCGCTCGCAACACGACAACCAGTCGTGGCTGGCGGCGCTGACGATGATCCTCGACACCTGTGCGTTCCTGATTACGGGTGCCGACGGTGCCGACCCCTACCAGGCGCAGCTCACCTTCGCGATGGCCCGGCACACGGCGGTCGATCTGGCCCTGGTATTTCAGACGCCGCCGCGAAAGCCGACGCTGGACCGCCTGCCACCCGAACGGCTGGCCGAACTGCGCAAGACGTTGCGCGCGGCCGGCCTGGTGCTGGCGGACGGCCCGGCGGTGGATGCGAAGTTAACCGAGTTGCGCGAGTTGTACGAGCCGTTCGTCTGCGCGTTGTCCCAGTTTCTGCTGTACGCGCTGCCGCCGATCGTGCCGGAACAGCCGACCGCGGACAACTGGCAGACCAGTGCCTGGACGCGCCACGCGCCCGGCATCGGCCAGCTGCCGGCGCGCGAGGACGTGAACGAGCATTTCGATTGAAAGAGCAAATTCCATCGCGAAAACACGAAAGGACGAAAAGGCGAAAAGAGAGGCATTCCTAAGCGGCACCTGACCGCCCGTACCAATTCTATTCTTTTCGCCTTTTCGTCCTTTCGTGTTTTCGCGATGGAATTTGCTCTGAACGGACCGCGTTACTTCGCGTTCGCCATCGCGCGGCGCATCTCGTCCATCGGCCCCATGACCTCGTCTACCTCGTCCTTGAACAGGTCGCCGATGAGCAGGTCGGTCAGATGGCCCTTGAAGTGCGGGTGCTTGCGGACGAACCGGCCAAAGCTGAAGCCCTCGTAGTACTCGACCACCAACCGCCGCATCCGGTCCATGCCCTGTTTGAAATCCGGCTCCCACTTGCGCAACTGGGCCTCCGAGGTGTCGCCCTTTTGCAATCCTTCCGCGATGGCGTCGGCCGCCAGCGACGCCGACTTTAGCGCCAGCAGTACGCCGGATGAATAAAGCGGGTCGAGGAAACCGAAGGCGTCGCCGACCAGCACCCAGCCGTCGCCCGCCGCCTGCGTCGAGCGGTAAGAATACTCCTTGGCCACGCGGAACGGGGCCACGCGCGTCGCCCCCGCGATCCGCTCCTTGACCACCGCACACTTCGCAACCTCTTCAAAGAAAATCTTCTCGTGGTCGCGCTCGGCACGGTCCTTGAACAGGTAGTCGAAGCCCGCGACGATGCCGACGCTGATGACGTTGTTGTGCTGGGGGATGTACCAGAACCAACCCTGCTTGCCCTTGGTTTGCAGCACGAGCGTGGCGCCTTCGTCCTTGCCGGTGTCGCGAAAAGCGCCTTCCCAGTAGGACCACAGGGCGGCTTTTTTCAGCTTCGCGTCCCACTCGCGCAGGCCCAGCCGGCTCATGATGATTGAACTCTGGCCGCTGGCGTCCACCACCACGTCGGCCCGCACTTCGCGTTCCGTGCCGTCCTCCTCCTGCAAGCGCACGCCGACGGCGCGACCCTCCTCGAACAGCACCTCCAGCACGCGGACGCCCTCGTGGGCCTCGACGCCGTGCTCGCGGGCGTTGTTCAGCAGCATCGTGTCGAACTCGGCACGGTCCACCTGCCAGGTCTGCGAACACTCGTGCGGCTTGTGGTCCATGAAGTAGAACGGCTCGGACAGTATGCCGTGCTGGTTGACGAACTGCACGCTGTGCTTCTTGACGAAGTGGCTCTTCTTCATCTTGTCGAGCATGTTGAGCCGTTTGAGCACCCAGTAGGTTTCCGGGATGAGCGACTCGCCGATGTGGAAGCGCGGGAAGTGTTCGCGCTCGAACAGCTGGACGCGGTGGCCCTGCTGGGCGAGCAACGTCGCTACGGTGGACCCGGCCGGGCCGCCGCCGACGACCACCACGGTGCCCTTGCCCGGACTTGCACTGGTCATTTGTTATTTCCTTCCGCTGTCGTCTTAGAACCAGTCACTATCCCGCGTCTCGTGCGGCTGGCGGACGGCGCGGAGCATATCGACCAGCCCCTTCAACTCCGCCCGGCTGAGGTGGCCCAGCTGTTTGGCGTGGCACTCGCGCACCGGCGCGTCCAGCTCGCGCAGCAGCGTCAACCCGGCGTCCGTGAGGCCGACGCGGACGACCCGGCGGTTCTCCGTCGAGCGTTCGCGTTCGATCAGCCCGCGGCTTTCGAGCTTGTCGAGCATCCGCGTGATGTCGGGGGCGCGCGAAACCAGGCGGGCGGCCAGGGCGAGCGTGGCCAGCTTGTGCGGGTGGCTGCCGCGCAACAGGCGCAGGGCGTTGTACTGCTGCGACGACAGCTCCCAACGGCCGAACAGTTCGTCCTCGTAGGCGCGCAGACGGTCGTAGGTCCGCCACAGATTCAAGAACGCCTCCTGCTCCGGCGTGTCGAAGTGGCGTACTCTTTCCGTCGGCTTGCGTGGGATGGTGACCATACGGCAATTATACTTGTTTGAACAAGTTTCGTCCAAACGAATTTTGGCGATTTTGGGATTGGTGTGGCCTAGGGCGTCGTAGAATGGGTTTCATTACCGTTCGCCCCCAACCCCGGCCCGCGCATGGACGACAACCCCCGCCTGATAATGACCGCCGTGACCAAACGCTTCGGCTCGACGCACGCCTTGCGCGGCGTCGATCTGACCTTGCGCGCGGGCGAAGTTCACGCCCTGGTCGGCGAGAACGGGGCCGGCAAATCGACGCTGATGAAAGTCCTCAGCGGTGCCGAGCGGCCCGACGGCGGCCGGATGCAATTGGCAGGACGGCCGTACGCGCCGGCGGGGCCGCTGGACGCCCGGCGGCTTGGCGTCGCCATGATCTACCAGGAATTGACGCTCGCGCCGCACCTCAGCGTCGAGGCCAACGTCTTGTTGGGCCTGGAGCCGACGCGCTGGGGCTTTTTGCGGCGCGGCGAAGGCCGGCGGCGGGTGCGCGACGCCCTGGCCGTGCTGGAACACCCGGAAATCCAGCCGGACAGCCCCGTCAGCCGGCTTGGCCCGGGGGCGCAACAACTCGTCGAGATCGCCCGCGCCTTGCTCATGAACGTGCGCGTGCTGGTACTCGACGAGCCGACCAGCTCACTAACCCAGGCCGACGCGCAACGGCTGTTCGCGCTGGTGCGCCGGCTGCGCGACCGCGGCGTCAGCGTCGTCTACATCTCGCATTTCCTCGAAGAAGTGCAGCAGGTCGCCGATCGCTTTACGGTACTGCGCGACGGCACGAGCGTCGGCGGCGGGTCGGTCGCCGACTTCGCGCCGGGGAATATCATCGAAATGATGGTCGGCCGCAGCCTGACCGACCAGTACCCGCGCGTGCCGCACACGGCGGGCAAGCCGGTCCTGGAACTGCACGACCTGTTTGGCGCGAAGCAGCCGCGGGGAGTGTCGTTGACGCTGCACCGCGGTGAAATCCTCGGCATCGCCGGCATCGTCGGCGCGGGACGAACCGAGATGTTGCGGGCGGTGTTCGGCCTCGACCCGGTGCGCGGCGGCCGCGTCGTCGTGCGGACGTATCAGGGAGGCCGGGCCGGCTCGTCGCCGCGCTCCCGCATCGAGCAGGGGCTGGGCCTGTTGAGCGAAGACCGCAAGCACGAGGGGCTGACGCTGGTGCAAAGCATCGCCGACAACCTGACCTACAGCCGGCTCGAACCGTACAGCCGGTTCGGCTGGTTGAACCTGGTCCGGCGGCGCAGGGCGGTGCGCGGCTGGCTGGACCGGTTGCGGGTGCGCTGCCGGGGGCCGGGGCAACCGGTCGGCCAGCTGAGCGGCGGCAATCAGCAGAAGGTGGCCCTGGGCCGGCTGCTGCACCAGGATGCTGACGTGCTGCTGCTGGACGAGCCGACGCGCGGCGTGGACGTGGGCAGCAAGTCGGAGATTTACCAACTGATCGGCGAGTTGGCCGCGCGCGGTAAGGCGATCCTTTTTGTCAGCAGTTATCTGCCCGAACTGCTGGGCGTGTGCGACACGCTGGCGGTCATGGCCCGCGGCCGCCTCAGCCAAGTCCGCCCGGTCGCGGACTGGACGGCGGCCCAGGTCATGGCCCACGCGACGGGCGAAGCGCCTGGCTGACGGCTGAAAGCTGACGGCTGAAAGCTGATTTTGAAAAAAGGGTCCCGGAGGCGAATGCAAGTTCATTGATCCCGCACCACACGCAAACACTGGCGAGCCGGGAGCGTCAGCGACCGGAGTGCGTCTCAGCGACGCCCTGGTACGGGGCCGCGTCGAAGGCTACAGCATCGACCGCCTCTTCCGGTGTCTGAACGCCCTCGGTCCGCGCGTCGAGATCGCCGTCCGACCGAACCCCAACAATGCCGAAACGTGTGCGGTCGTGGTGAAGTAACCCGCGTTGCGGAGGCGGATGCCTCGTCAAAGAAAGAAAGGTAACCGTTCACCGCGTTGTTGAAAACCAGCCAACCGTAGACCTGGCGCGCTATCATTTCCGCGACGACCCATTCGTTTCGCGTGGCTTGAGAGCAAAGGAAACGAACTTTACTTCCGCAAGTGCTTATCGGGTATTCTCTTGGGGAAGTTCGTTTCCCGACCCCCTGACACACCCCCCCTGGATTCTCTCCTGCCGTTGCTGTCCAATCATGTCCACTGCCCGCACCCGGTGAACGGTTACAAAAACTGCTAGCCGCGCGAGTGCGCTTGCCAACCCGCGCAGGGCAAGGTAGCATGGCCCACTGGTATTACGAAGTCTTACCCATGAGACTCGTCCCATGAGCAGTATTTTCTGGTTGCTTGCCTACAGCGTCGGCATCCTGTTATTCTCCCTGCTAGGTGGCTTTTTGCCCTTGGTGCGGCGTCCGAGCCATACGCGCTTGCAACTCTACCTCAGCTTGTCGGCAGGGGTCATGCTCGGTGCGGCATTCTTTCACCTCATGCCGGAGGCCATGGATAAGTCCGGTGCGCTTTTTGGGTGGTGGATGTCCCTCGGCGTTATCGGCCTGTTTTGCATTGAGCGCTTTCTTGCTCCGCACACCCATGAGCCGAGCGCTCCAAGCGAGCAAGACCACGGGCATTCTCACGGCCATTCTCATGCCGCTGCCCCGCCGATTGCGGGTTGGATGGCGGTGCTTGGTTTGACGATCCACACTTTCATGAATGGCGTGGGACTCGCCGCGGCGGTTCAGTATGACGACAAGGCACGAGGGGAGGGCTGGCTGTTCCTGCCGGGTATTGCCTTGTTTCTGGCGGTCGTCTTGCACAAACCGGCCGACGCGCTGGCGATCACCACCGTACTCAGTCGGAAGGGCGTTCAGCCCTGGAAACTTGGCCTCGTGCAATTCGGCTTTGCGGCAATGGTTCCCGTTGGCATCGCCGCGTTCCATATCACTCGCGGGGCGATAACGAAGGATTTAGAGAACCAAATTACCGGCTTTGCGTTGGCCTTTTCTTCCGGCACCTTCATACTGATTGCCCTGTCCGATTTGCTGCCCGAAGTTCAATTCCACCGGCACGACCGCATTCCCCTGTTCCTGGCGCTCCTATTCGGAATCGTGTTGATGGGAGGCATCGCCTTGTTGGAAGAACAAAAACACGCGGAGGCGCCGACCACAAAGGAAAGCGATAAGGGGGACCACCACAACGACTAACGCGGGTTGGCCTATTACTTCTGCTGCCGTAGTTGCTTCACCAGCCCGTCCACGTCGTCCCAAAACTTCTGCCACGCGACCCGCTCACCCTCGTTCAATTTCTGCAACGCATCCTTGCCGCGGACGCCGGCGAAGGCGCGCTCTTGCTTCCAGCGCAGCATCGCGGCGCGCGCCAGGGCGCGGTCCACGCCCTTGTCGCTGGCGGCGAGCTTGGTCCACAGACCGAGGTCGTCCTGTAGCCAGTGTCGGGCCTGGGTGCGTTGTCGCTGCCGGTCCAACTCCTGGAAGGAGGCCACGTCCTCGCCCTGCCCGGCACCCGCCAGCGCGGCGGCACAGGCCGCGTCGAAGCGATAGCCCAGGCGCAGGTCGTTCGCCACCTCCGGCCGCAGGTTGAAGGCTTCCGCGTAAAAGACCGCCGCGTTGTTGAACTGGTGCTTGAGGAACTGGCACAAGCGGGCCACCGCGATCTGCTCCTCCGGGCCGTTGAACCGCAGTTCACCGGTGAGAATGAGTGGGAACCGGTATATCAACTTATTATTATCCGGCTTTTCATTATCCAACTGTTCCCAGCTTTGGTACTCGGCCTTTTGCTTGTGCAAAGGGGGCCGCAGCTGGTGCTTTTCAGGGACGGCGGTCGGCTTGAGGCCCGCGTCCAAGACTTTGATCGCTTCGTCCAGCTGGCCCTTTTCCACCAAGTCTTTGGCCAGGTCCAGGTACGCGGTTGCAGAACGCGGGTTGAGTTCCAGGGCGGTGCGGTACTCGCGGATCGCGCCGGCCAGGTCGCCCTTGAGGCCAAGGACGAAACCCAGGTGTTCGTGCGGCAGGTTGTCGCGCGGGGCCAACTCCGCCGCCGACTGAAAGGACCGCAGCGCGCCGTCAAAGTCTCCTTTGTTACGCAAGGCCGCGCCGAGGTTGAGGTAAGTCGCCGGGAAGCCGGGGTCGATTTCCAGGGCGGCGCGGAAAGTCTCCAACGCCTCGTCCACGTCGCCTTTGGCCAGCTGCGTGTTGCCGAGGTTGTTGTGCGCCGCCACGGACTTCGGCTCGATTGCCAGGGCCTTTTTGTGGGCGGCGGCGGCACCGTCGAGGTCGTACTGCGCATCCAGAACCAGGCCGAGGTTGGTAAGGGCGGTCGCCGATTTTTTGTCGATTTCGAGTGCGTCGTTGAAGGCGCGGACGGCCGCCGGCAGGTCGCCCTTGGCCTGCAACGCCGCACCCAGGTTAATCAGGGTCTCGACCCGTTTCGGTTCGATGTCGAGCGCCGTCCGGAACGACGCCAGGGCACCTTCCACGTCGCCCTTGAGTAGCTGCGCCGTGCCGAGGTTGTTCTGCACGGCGACGTTGCGGGAATCGTAACTCAGGGCTTTTTGGTAAGCGCGGATGGCCTCGTCGATTTCGCCGTTGACCCGCAAGGCCAGGCCGAGGTGGTTGTACACCGCCGCGGTCGGCGTCCGCAGCGCGGCGGCGGTCGTCAGGAAGCGCAGCGAATCGGTCCGGTCCTTCGCCCCGTGCCCGCGGCCGAGGAGGGCACCGAGGGTATAGTTGAGCCAGAAGTCCTGGGGAAAGCGTTCCTGGCCGCGGCGCAGGATGTCGGCCGCTTCCGTGGGGGCACCCAGCTGATCCAGCGCGTCGCCCAGGCGGCGCACGGATCGCGGCGGCTGCCCTTGGAGGTCGAGGCCTTTCGCCAGGGCGACCAGGTCCGCGCGTTTGTTGGCCGCGACCGCCCTGGCAACTTGCTTCAGAATGGAATGCGGATCGGTGTCGGCGGCGTCGGTGACCACGACCACCTCCAGCAGTTTCCGGCGCTCGGCCGCGTCGGGAGTGATGTCCGCCCAGTCCAGCACACCATCGAGCGCCGCGTCGCGGTTGGGCAAGGGCTGGAGCTTTTTCGCCGACAAGCCGGCGTCCAGGATGCGCATGTTGATGCCGAATTCCCGGAACGTCCGGGCGTACTCGTTGGCAATCTCGGTCGCCTGGTCCTTGCCTTCGGGGCGGCGCAACCGCAAGGCGTCGAGTTGGTTCGACAGGTCGAGTGCCTTCTTCGACTGGTCCAGTTCGGCGCGGACGCCCAGGACTTTCTGCTTCAGCTCGTCCGTGCCGTCGCCGACCTTGAACACGGCGTCGGCCCGTTTGGCGGCCTCCTCCGCGGCGGTGAGCGTGGTCTGCCATTGTTGCGGGCGGTCGGCCTGAGACCTGCCTTGCTCGGCCAGGTCGTGTGCCTCGTTCAGCGCGGTCGTCACCTCGCGCTCGACCTTCTCCGCGTGCTGCGACGCCTCGGTCCGGCGCTCCTTTTGCACCTGGGAGTACCACAACAGGCCGCCGACCGCGAGCAGGACCAGCAGCAAGGTTTCGACCCCCAACCCAACGGCCAGCCATTGCAATCGTTTTTCCAGCGCGTGAATGACTTCCTCCGGCGGCGGGGCGATCGCAGCGGCCTTGGGGGCGGGGGGCGTCTCGTCGTCGTATTCGTCACGGCCGGACATGGAATGACTCCGCGAAGAAGTAGCGTGATGGCCCGGTTCCTGGTCGGCAGCGCTCGCGCGACGGCAATGCGCAAAACTTCAAGGCAAACGAGCGCGGGCAATCCTTTCCCCGATTATCCCTGGGAAGGGTCCGGATGTCTCGCCCATTTTGCCTTCTTCGCCAGATAAGGACGCGGCAGAGGTGCGATAACCGTTTATGAAAAGGCGAGCGGAGGACGAAAGTTCGCCGCTCGCCTTGCCGCCGCGTCTCAATAAGGCTTCGGCAGCTTGGCGCTGCGCAACCACGCGCTGTACCACAAGTCCATCGTGAACTGCGCCCCGGCCTGGCAACGCGCCAGGATGAACTTACGGCTCTCGTCCGTCGGCTTCTCGATGGCCCCCGCCGCGTCCAGCTCATAGCACTTGTCGATCTGCTCGTGCGATTCCTTGATCATTTTCAGCGTGTGGACCCAAACGTCGTCGATCTGCTTGGCCTTCAGGCCGCGGGCGATCTCCTCCGCCGTGAAGTTGTTCTTTTCGGGGAAAGCGTCGATCCGCGCGTGGATGCCTTTTTGCTTGAGTTTGCCGTCCACCTTGCGACCGTCGTAGTTGCGCGTCGTATGCAAGGGCATCACACAATCGCCGGTGAAGTGGGACAGGTTGCCGGCGTACACCAGGCACTTCGCCTGGGCCGCCTTGTTTTCCGGGTCGGCCCGGTAGTCGTAGAAAGCACAACTTAAGCGGTCGTAATTCTCCGCGATGGCGTAGGGCAACATGCCGACGCGCTCCGGCTCCTTTTTCAACTCGATCAACAGCGCGATGGCCTTGTAGCGGTCGGCGGGCAGCTCCTTCCCTTCAAAATCTTCGAGGTCGAGGAAGTGGTCGGGTGACTCGGCGGCGCGGAGGTGCTTGGCGGCGGGGTTCTTCCAGCGGTCCGGGTCGCCCGACGAGTGGGCCAGGGCCTTGCCGCCGGCGCGGAAAAAGGCCGGCATGTCGTCGGGCAGCCCGGCCGCGCCGGCCTCGGCGATGGTTTCGTGCCCCTTGACCCACCATGCGGGCGCCACGCCGACGAACACCGCCGCCGACACCAGGACGGCCAGGATGTACTTTTTCACGAACTTGCCTCCTTCCGTAGTAACCGTC
>JBBRLG010000183.1:0-12303 GCA_038231495.1 Gemmatales bacterium
AAGCGAGCCGCTTGTGGCTACGGGAACCCTCGACACCCGATTCCCATTAAGCCAGATTTCGTGATAAGCGCCGGTCTTCGGCGCGAAGTGGCTGGCCAGGCGGGCCGCGGTCGCCTGTAGTTCGGCGTGGACGCCGTCGTGGTGGTGCGGGGCCGGACACGCCATGACGTTGCGCTCCACGTCGCCGCACGCCCCCAGCGTCGTCAGCAGCGTTTCGTTGATGCCGGCGATGGCCGCCTTGAGGTCTGTTTTCAGGACGCCATGAAACTGAATGCCCTGCCGGCTCGTGAAACGCAACGTGCCGTTGGCGCACTTGCCCGCCAGTTCGTCGAGCGCCAGGTACTGCGCCGCCGTCACCCGGCCGCCGGGGATTTTGCAGCGGACCATGAACATGTAGTGCTTGCCCAGGCCGTCCGTGCGCCGGGTCTTGCGGGCGTCGCGGTCCTCTTGCTGATAGGTGCCGTGGAACTTCAGGAGGTTCATGTCCTGCGTGTTGAAGGGGGTGCCGGCCTTCGTCAGCTCCTCGACGATGGTGCCGCGCAGCGCCCGGCTGGTTTCCTTCTGGACCTCGACCGCGGAACGCTTCGGCGCGTCCGTGCCGTTCGACGAAGGTGCTTCGTCTGCCATAGATAGGTTCCTGGGGTTTCGCAAACCGCAAAGCCGCAAGCGGCGGTAATGTTCACTATGCCGATCACTTTAATTTAGTGTAGCGGCACCGCTTATCCTGACAAGGCGAAAGGCCGTAAGGTGCCGGACACGCAAAGGGGTATCTTTATCGCCCTTCATCGGCCCCCTGTCAAGTCTCTCTCTCAAGTCAGGTTGCCCAATCCTCCGAGTTTAGGAACAGGCAGACGCCGACAAGCGCCTTCCCCACCACAGGACGTGACACCTCGAACGCAGGGAGGAACCCCCTTGGCCCCGACGCCAACGGCCGCGGTTGCGCTGGCCCCGAACCCGGTGCCGGAGCGGACCACCGGCCCGACGAACCTCGGTTTTCTGACCGTGCTCCAGGAGGCCAACGGCTACCTCGGCGGCTACCTGGTCACGAACACCTGGGGCCGGCCGCTCGAATTTCGGCTCAGCAGCGCGGTGCAGCCCAACCGCGTGCAGCAAATCCTGTATGCCGGGACGTTGCAGCCGTACGTCTGCGCCGACCTGATCGGCAAGACGCTGGTGGACAAGGCGGGCGTCGCGGTGCAGCTGGTCGTGACGGACCGCGAGGCGGTGCTGGACTTACGGCTCAAGCTGGACGCGCCGGTGGTGTGGCTGGCGGCGGCCGAGGACGCGCGTACCCAGGCGTTGGCCCGCGACGGCGCGACGGTCGGGCCGGCGGCGAACGGCCGGGGGACACTGTACTGTCACCCGCGCTACCGGGCCGACGTGGCGGCATCGCGCGAACTGTTGGCGCGGCTGGACAGCACGTTCGACCTGGCGGAGCCGTTCACCCGCATCCGCGAAGCCATCGCCGAAGCGAGAAAAATGGGAGTCGCCGGGCGGTGAGTCGAATTTATCACCACGGAATACACGGAAAACACGGAAAAAAGACGTAGCCGCAAGCGGCCCGCTTGCTGGCTGGACTGCGGCCCACGCAGCCGGCGTGCCAGCCGACAAGCGGGCCGCTTGTGGCTACGCGCTCCTGCCGAAGCGTCGCGGCCTCGTCGCGGCGTGCGTGGAGGGACTCGTCCCCCGTAGCCGCAAGCGGCCCGCTTGCTGGCTGGACTGCGGCCAACGCAGCCGGCGTGCCAGCCGACAAGCGGGCCGCTTGTGGCTACGTCTTTTTTCCGTGTTTTCCGTGTATTCCGTGGTTTCAAGTGTGAGACCCGCGGCATGAGCGACCTTCCCGAAGTGATCGAACTACTCTCGCCGCCGGAAGTGCGGGCGCACCCGCAGTTCGAGCGGCCGCTGCAAGCCACCGTGCGCGAGGCCCGGCTGCTGAACGATGCACCCTGGATTCGCACGCTCGGCAAACTGCCCCTCGAAGTTACTACCGAAGGCTGGCGCTTCCCCGCGCCGCCCGACGAGAATCCCGCCGGCCCACGCCTGCACCAAGCGGATGCCGCGTTCGTGCCGCCGCCGGCCGACGACCGGCCGCGCCCGGAAAAAACCATCCGCCTCAAGCCGCCGCGCGACGCCATCGTTTTCAAGGAACGGTTGCTTTACCTGTTGCAGCCGCCGCTCGAAAACGTCTTCTCCGGCCGCCAGGTGACGGTGCCGTTCAAACCGTTCCCCTACCAGATGGAGGGCATCGCCTTCCTCATGCCCCGACACGCCGCACTCCTGGCCGACGAAATGGGCTTGGGCAAAACGATTCAGACCATCCTGGCGCTGCGGCTCATGTTCCACACCGGCATGATTAGCAAGGTGCTGCTAGTCTGCCCCAAGCCGCTCGTCAATAACTGGGCACGCGAGCTGCGCCTGTGGGCCAAGGAGTTGCCGTTCGAGGTCATTGGCGGCGACACCGAGGCCCGGCGCACCGGCTGGATGGTGTCCAACTGCCCGTTGAAACTCGTCAACTACGAAGTCCTCACCCGCGACGTGGACATTGTGGAAGACGAGCGCGTCCGCTTCGACGTGGTCGTGCTCGACGAGGCCCAGCGCATCAAGAACCGCGAATCCAAGACCGCCCAGGTGGTGCGCGGCCTGCACCGCGACCGCAGCTGGGCGCTGACCGGCACGCCCATCGAAAACAAGCCCGACGACCTCGTTAACCTGTTCGCCTTCGTCGATCCGGGCCGCATCCCGCCCGACACGCCGTCGAAGCGCTTGCCGGGCTTGACCGGCGACTGCATCCTGCGCCGCGTCAAGGAAGACGTGATGAAGGACATGCCGCCCAAGATCATCCGCGACGCGGCCCTGGAACTGACGCCCGCGCAGCAGGAGGCGTACACGCTGGCCGAGAAGGAAGGCGTCATCCGCCTCAATTCGCTCGGCGACACCATCAGCGTGCAGCACGTCTTCGAGCTGGTGATGCGGCTCAAGCAGATTTGCAACTTCGACCCGCTGACCGGCGACAGCGCCAAGCTCGAACGGCTCGTGGCCGACATGACCGAGGTTGCCGAGAGCGGCCGTAAGGCCATTGTCTTTTCGCAGTGGGTGCAACCGTTGGAAACGATTGCGAAGGCACTCGAACACGTCGGCCCGTTGCAATACCACGGCCGCGTTCCGGCGAAAGACAGGCAAGCGATCCTCGACCAGTTCAAAACGGACAAGACGAAACACGTCATCCTGATGAGTTACGGCACCGGCAGCGTGGGGCTGAACTTGCAGTTCACGAACTATGTGTTCCTGTTCGACCGCTGGTGGAACCCCGCCGTCGAGGACCAGGCCATCAACCGGGCGCACCGGATCGGTCAGAAGGAGACGGTGATCGTGACGCGCTTCGTCACCCAGGGCACGATTGAGACGAAGATCGCGGAGGTATTGGAGAAAAAGCGGGAGTTGTTTAACGAGTTAATCGGACAGAACGAGGCACCGCCGCGTCAGGGGATGACGGAGGACGAGATCTTTAGTCTGTTCAACATCGAGGCGCGGCCGAAACGGCACGCGGCGTGAAGATGACGTGCAAAGCCGCAAGCGGCAAGAATCCGCCGCTCGCGGCTTTGCAAATTAGTTTCGATTACTTATCCCCCGACCCGCCCGACCCCGGCGGCGTCGGCGGGGCCGACGTATTCACCTGCGTCATGCCGGCATCGTACGCCTGCAGCGCCCGGTACAGCGCCCGGTACGCCCCCTCGTCGCCCGGCGACGCCGGTGCGAACTGCATCCCCTGCAACCGGGTCATGTTATCGACCAACTCCGCAACGGTTTTGCCCTTGGGTGCGGCCTTGCCGGTGAGGTAGTCCTGGGCCTTGGGATCCTTCAGCGCCCGCACCGCTTCGGTGAGCATGTTCACATAACGCTTCGACTCGATGTAGTCCGAAGGCGGCATTTCGCTGACGTTGCGCAACAGCGTTGCGTGCAGCCGATCCACGTCGCGCAACAGATCCTTATACTGGCCGTCCGGCACCACGTTGTTCAACCGCGCCTGCTCGACCGCGTCCGGGATGCGTTGGTTGAGGCTCTTGATGCTGTCGGCGAACTCCGTACTACTCTGCAACGGGACCGGCCATTGCAGCGGAGCCTTGAACAGGCCGATGTTGCCGGCGTTCGCGGCACCCGTCGTCAGGTTAATGTGCTTCAAAACGTCTTCGGGAATGGTGACGTTCGGCCCGCGGACGCCCTTGGCCTGCTGGGCCGCGGTCGCCTCCAGCAGTACGTTCAAGGTGCGGCCGGACCAGATTTCATTGAGCGGCGGTTCCAGACGGGCACGGCGTTGCTCGTTCTTGACGAGTGATTCGCGATAATCTTCCGTCCAAATAGTGTTCATCCGTTCCCACTTGGCCTCTTCCCAGACGCGCCGGCGGGTATCGATCATCGACCGGTTCGCCTCTTCTTGCACCAGCCGCGCCCGCTGGTTCGCTACCAGGAAGTTGCCGTACGAAGAAACCAAGTCGGCCTTGCCGCGCAGATAGCCGCCGGCCGCGCCATTGTTCGACAGGTACGGGTCGGAATAGTACGGGTCGTAGCCCGGCGTCACGTTGCCCCAGCCGACGCCGACGCCCGTGTTGGACAGGGTTGCCGCGCCGTTATAGCTCGGCACCGGCGGATTGCCGTACTGGCCAGGCGTGTAGAGGACGCTCACCCCCGACGAACCGGCACCGCCGTAGCCCGGTCCCATAAACCCGCCGCCGCCGCCGAAGCCGAAGCCGTTGCCAGATCCGACCGGTCCCCGAAAATTCGGGAACACTTGTGCTTGTGCCTGGGAAGCGAACCCGCCGAGCATTAACACGCCCGCGAGGGCCGCGCTGACACGTATCGCCTGCTTCGTCATGGCCATTTCTCCCGCGTAAATCGATCCGCTGTGCTGCAACTCGCTGTCGATTTCCGTAAATCTCACGGATGAGTACGGAGCATCGCACCCTCCCCGCCATTGTAGACAGCAATTGGCGCGCCAGCAAGCGTTTTGTCGAGGCCACCCCCGTCTTGGACGCAGGCAAGCGGTACAAAAATCCCAAAAAAGTGACGGTGAAGGCATTTCCTTCAGTCCGATGCGACCTAGAATGACTTATGGAACAGCGTCGGCTGCGGCGGCCCTCCCCGTCCGTCGCCAAATTTCGGGTCAGCGGTTCGTTGGGCCAAGGGGCCGAAACGAGTCCGCCGTGAACCCGAAGCGCCGGAAATGCCTCTTGTCAGGGGCGTGTGGCGGAATATTCACGAAGCGGCAGTAAATTCCTTTGCTTTTTTACGGCCATTGGCGTAAAACCTCCCAAGCGCCTGCCAAACGCCTTGCCCCCCATTGCCCGTTGCCGCAGCGCTTGCCTGTGCCGTTGTCACCTCGTCGGAGGGAACGACGGCCTAGCTCTTATAGAATTCCGCCAGCTGCCTAAAAGGGATTTTTAGGGAAGCTGGCGTTTGACCACGGGATGTGCAGCATGAGAACCCCAAACAACCGAGCAGGCAAGGCTCTGGCTCCCAACAAGTCGCTGAAGTCGGCTGCGGGCTACGCGCCGGCGGACAAGCCGGCCGCGACCGGCAAGCGCAACCTCCGGTGGGAAGCAGAGCAAGCCGCTCCTGCCGCCGCTCCCGCCGCGGCCGTCGGCGACGACCGGGAAGAAGCCGAGGAAGTCCACGCTCAGGAAGAGGACGCCCACCCCGCGCCCGCCGAGGCGGTCGAGGAAGAGGACACCCACGCGCCGGACGACGCCCTGGGTCTCTACCTGCGCCAGATGGGTGCCATCCCGCTGTTGGACCGCAAGCAAGAGCTGGCGCTGGCCGAACGCCTGGAACGCCGCCGCCGGCACTATCGCATCACCGCTTTGATGAACTGGCGTACCTTGTCGAAGGTCGTGCAGACGTTCGAGTTGGTCCTGGCCGGCCGGCTGGCGCTCGACCCGACCATCGACGTGGTCAAGACGCTGGCCCGGACGCGGGAAAACATCCTGGCGATCATGCCGGCGAACCTCAAAACGTTGAAGCGCCTGCTCGAGGACTCCGAAGGCGACTTCCGCAACCTCGAACGGGCGACGACCCTCAAGGCCCAAAGCCTCATCCGCAAGCACCTATGGCGCGGGTTGCGCAAGGCCATCCGGCTTGCGGAAGAGATGTCGCCGCGCATCGACCTGCTCGACCGCTGGAGCGACGAGATGATGATCCTCGGCCGCCAGATGGAGCAGTTGCAGAAGCAGACCGAAGGCGGCGACCGTTCCGCCGCCGACCGCGAGCGCAAAACGAAGCTCGCCAAGCAACTGCGGGAACTGCGTGCCGACATGCGGGCGACGCCGGAATACTTGAATCGCCTCTCGAAGATGCTGATGCACCGCCGCACGCTCTACCAGCGTGCCCGGCGCGAGTTGGCCGAGGGCAACCTGCGCCTGGTGGTCTCGATCGCCAAGCGTTATCGCAGTCGCGGCCTGCCGTTCTCGGACCTGATCCAGGAAGGCAACCGCGGGCTGATGCGGGCGGTGGACAAGTACGAACACCGGCGCGGCTTCAAGTTCGGCACCTACGCGACGTGGTGGATTCGGCAAGGTATCACGCGTGCCTTGGCCGACCACGCCCGCACGATCCGCGTGCCGTGCCACCAGGTCGGCACGCTGGCGGCGGTCGAGCGTGTCCGCGGCGAACTGTCGATCGCGCAAGGTCGCGAGCCGACGGTGGAGGAGATCGCGGCAGTCCTGGGCGTGACGGCCGAAGAGACGCAATCGTTGCGGGCGGTGGCCCGGCACCCGGTCAGTCTGCACGAGCCGCTCGGCGGCGACGGCGAACGGGCGTTGGAAGACTTCCTCGACGACCCGGACGCGACCAACCCCGGCCAGGCGGTCGATCAGCACTTGTTGCGCGAACGCATCACGGAAGTGTTGCGGTCGCTGACGCCGCGGGAGCGGGAAGTGATCGAAATGCGCTTCGGCCTGCGTGACGGCCAGCCGCGGACGCTGGAAGAAGTGGCCCGGACTTACGGCATCACGCGGGAACGGATTCGGCAGATCGAAGCGCGCGGCCTGCTGAAGTTACGGCAGCCGTTGCGGAGCCAGCGGCTGGCGGAGTTCGCCGAGGCGGAGTAGTTTCTGGTCTTGCCGCTTGCGGCTTTGCAGGTTTTTGCAAAGCCGCAAGCGGCAAATTCGTTTATCCATCCTCATTCGTCCGCGGCTCGATCACGGCCACGTCGCACAAGCCGAAGGCCGTTTCCCCCATCCAGTGCGTCACCAGCTTGCAATACTTTTCGGGCACCACCGGCAGGTCAGGCAATCCGAGATGAACCACATCCACGATATGCACCTCCGGCGGTAATAGCTCGCGCAGCCCCTGCAACGAATGGCGGTGCGTACACAGGATGACGGTGCGCGGGTTCAGCCGCACCATGCTCCGCAACTCTTCGATGGGCACTTCTTTGCTGCGAAAGTTATGAACGTCCTCGCGGGCGAGATAGAATCCGACCGAATCGCAAGGCCGCGAATAACACACCACCGGCACCGCCGGGTCGCTGCACAGGCGGCGCACCTCGTCGGCCTGGCGCATCGGCGAACGGTACTCGGCGTACCACGGCACCACGACGTAATGCCCGGCGGCCAGCAGCGCGAACGTCACGACCGCCGTCCCGCGCGGCACGACCGAGTTGCGCCACCGGCCGTGGGCCAGGAAGTAGCCCAGCGCCAGGCACAACGGCGGAAAGGCCGGCAGGACGTACGTCGCCAGCTTGCACGTCGAGAGCGTGAAAAACGCGACGCACCAGCCGCCGGCCAGCAGCATGAACCCCAGTTCCGGCGACCGTAGCCGCACCGTCGCCTCGTCGCGTGCCAGCAGGAAACGGCCGAAGGGCCACAGCAACAGCGACCCCGGCAGCAGCCCGGCGAGCAAGACGGGGCCGTAGTACCAGAAGCCCTGTTCGTGGGCGAACGGCATCAGGAAGCGCTGAAGGTTGTGTTCCCAGAAGAAGTAGCGCGCGAACTCCGGAATGCGCACGCACAGGGCGGCGTACCACGGCACCGTCACGAGCAGCAGCACGAGCGCGAACGCCGCATAAGCCCCTTTGGCGACCTTGACTTGACTGCCGCAGAGCCAGCGGTGCAGCGCAAGCGGCGGCACCAGCAGCAGCAGCGCGACCGGCCCCTTGGTCAAGACGCCCAGGCCGCACGCCGCCGCCGCCAGCAGCCACCAGCCCCAGCGCAGCCGTTCGCCGCGCAACGCCTCGAAAGCGCCGAACAGGGCCAACGTCGTCCAAAAGGCGAGCAAGCCGTCCAGCAACAGCAGCCGGCCCATGCTCAGAAAGCCCGGTGCCAGGGCCAGCAACAAAGCCCCGCCGAACGCGGCCCGTTCGCCGAGGTAGCGTCGGCCAAAGCCATACGCCAACAATACGCAACCGTGAATGGCCAGGGCCGAGGGCACGCGCGCCGCCCAGTCGTACACGCCGAACACTTCATAGCTGGCCATGACGAGCCAGTAGAACAAGGGCGGCTTGTCGAGGTACGGTTTGCCTTCGAGGTACGGCACCACCAGTTCGCCGCGCTGGAGCATCTCGCGTGGAATCTCGGCGTAACGGCTCTCGTCGGGTTCGAGCAGGTGAAACGCCAGGCACGGGTAGAGCAACAGCGCCGGCAAGACGACGAGCCACGCCAACGACCGCCCGCGCCACGGTTCGATGGCGGTGGGATTGTCGCCCGCGAAGAGGACGCGCGACCAGAGGAAGGGCAGCCACTGGGGCAGGGGGCGGCGCCAGGGGGACGCCGCGACGGCGGCCGGGTTGGGACCATCCATGTCGGTAGACCTCGCCTTGAATTTCCGCGCAACCGTTGGGGAACGGCCCATGATGCCACAGGGCCGCCGGAGCGTCAATGCGGGACGCACCCGGCACCCAGCCATCAATTCACGAAACCTTCTGCGCCAAGCTCATTCTCCCGGATGGCGCGGTCGAGTTCGTCGCCATTTGCCGCGGCGTAGGCGAAGGCCGCCTCAAGGTCTGAGGTGGTCAAAGAGGGATAGCCAAGGAGGATGTCGTCATCGGTCGCACCGAGGCGGCGGTAGTTGACCAGCACCCAGACGGGTATACGGCTGTCGCGCACACAGGCGTCGCCGCCGCAGCGGTCAGCCTTGCTAGAAACCCAACTGGCGGTTCCGGTCATAGGTCGATTTTGTGAGAGCGGTCTACCAGACTACATCAACCCCGTCCGCTCGTCGTAGCCGTACATGCGGTTGAAGTTCTGCACCGCCACGCCCGACGCGCCGCGGATCAAGTTATCTTCACATGCTAGCACCACGATGCGGTCGCGCACCACGCGCACCGTCACGTCCAGGAAGTTTGTGCCGGTGCAGTCCTTCGTCGCCGGCAGGCGCTCCACCACGCGGACGAACGGTGCCTTCGCATAATAGGTCCGGTACAGGTCGAGCAATTCACCCTCCGACACGGTGCGGCGCGGCACGGCGTAGATCGTCGAGAAGATGCCGCGGTCCATCGGCACCAGGTGCGGCGCGAACAGCACCTCGACCGGCTCGCCGGCCACGTCGGTCAATGCCTGCTCGATCTCCGGCTGGTGGCGGTGCTTGCCGACGTTGTACGCCGCAACGCTTTCGTTGCACTCCGGGAAGTGCGTCGCCAGCTTCGGCGTGCGGCCCGCGCCGGAGACGCCGCTTTTGCTATCCACCACGATCGAGCGCGGTTCGATGTACTTGCCGGCCAGCAGCGGCGCGAGGCCGAGGATTGCCGTCTGCGGGTAGCAGCCGGGGTTCGCCACCAGCTGCGCCGCCGGCAGTTCGTCGCCGTAAATCTCCGGCAGACCGTAGACCGCCTGCGCTAAATAAGCCAGGTCTTCGTGACTTTCGCCGTACCACTGGGCGTAGACGTTCGGGTCGCGCAGCCGGTAGTCGGCACTGAGGTCCACCACGCGCACGCCGCGCTGCAACAAGGCCGGCAGCGTCTTCATGCTCACGGCGTGCGGCAAGCAGCTGAAGACGCACTCGACGCCCTTGGACAGCAGCCGGTCGGCGTGGAACGGCTCGCAGCGCAGGTCGATGCGCGCGGTCAGGCTGGGGTGCAAGTCGGCGAGCAACGGCGTTTCTTCCTGGCGCGAGGTCGCCGCCACGATTTGCACGTGCGGGTGGCGCAACAGGATTTTGATCAGCTCGACGGCGGTGTAGCCCGATGCGCCGAGGACGGCCACCTTGGTCATGCGTTGTGGTCCGGTGTGGCGTGGTGGTCGATACTTAACTGTCAGTGTACAGTGTTCAGGAACCTTCGACTACGCACCCAACGGGCCTCCGAATCATGTTGACGATCCACGCGGCGGCGGAACAAATTCGGGACGGCCTGCTATCGCCCGTCGAGTTGTTGGAGACCTGCCTGCGCCGGATCGACGAGCAGGAGCCGAAGGTCCGGGCGTGGGTTTTCGTGGACCCCGAGCGCGCCCGCGCCGAGGCGGAGGCGTTGACCGTGGAGCTGCGCAACGGCCACTGGCGCGGCCCGCTGCACGGCGTCCCGGTCGGCATCAAGGACATCATCGACGTGTTCGACTGGCCGACGGCGGCGGGGTCGAAGCGGTGGGCCAACAGCGTCGCCCGCCAGGACGCGGTGGTCGTCCGGCGGCTGCGGTCGGCGGGGGCGGTGCTGGTCGGCAAAACGGTGACGACGCAGTACGCCAGCTTCGACCCGCCGCCGACGCGGAACCCGTGGCGGCTGGACCGGACGCCGGGCGGGTCGAGCAGCGGCTCGGCGGCGGCGGTGGCGTGCGGCATGTGCCTGGCGGCGCTCGGCTCGCAAACGGGCGGCTCGATCTGCCGGCCCGCGGCATTCTGCGGCGTGGTCGGCTTCAAACCGACGTACGGCCGCGTCAGCTGCGACGGCCTGCTGCCGCTGGCGCACTCGATGGACCACCCCGGCCCGCTGACGCGCTGCGTACGCGATGCGGCGCTGCTGTTGCAAGTGCTGGCCGACGCCCCGGCCCCGGATTTCACGGCTCAATTCGGCCCGGAGTGTAAGCCGCCGCGCCTGGGCCGGCCGCGCGGCTTCTTCGCCGCGCGGGCCGAACCCGCGACACTCGCCCACCTCGAAAGCGTCGTCGCGACCCTGCGCAACGAGGGCGCGGCGTTCGCGGAAACCGGCCTGCCCGCGGCGTTCGCGGAGGTGGAGTCACGGCACGGCATCGTCATGGCGGTCGAGTCGGCGCTGTACCACGAATACCGTTTGCAGCGGCACCCGGAGGATTACGGCCCCAACATCACCCGGCTGTTGAAGTCCGGCCTGGCGTGTGCCGCGCCGGAGTACGCGCGGACCAAGGAACATCAAAAACGCCTGTCTTTTGAGATGAACCGGGCGCTTGCCGACGTGGACGCCCTGCTGATCCCGGCGACGACAGGCCCGGCCCCGGACGCCGCGACGACCGGCGACCCGGTGTTCAATTCGCCGTGGAGCTATACGGGGCTGCCGTCGATCGTCCTGCCGAGCGGGCGGACCGCGGACGGCTTGCCGCTGGCGGTCCAGCTGATCGGCCGCCACGACGACGAGGCGACGCTGCTCGCGGCGGCGGCGTGGTGCGAGGCGGCGCTCAAGGTGGACCTTGGCGAACCGCGATTGCTTGAGACGTGATCGGCGCGCACCGCGGACGCGGCGGACTTCCGGCCGCGCGCCATTCTAGCCACTAAACAAATCTTAAATCACCCGCCGCACGGCCGGCGGTCCGAACGGCGCTCATTCTGAGCGGCCGAGCCGGGATTCCCGCCGGTAGCCGGTGGCGGCGTTGACGTTCGCCGGGACTCATCCGCGCGAAATTCACCGTTTGCTGACGGTGCGGCGCCGGCCGCGCAGGGTTGCGGCTCGCCTGCGGTACTCGCGGGCTGTGCCGGGTGTTCGGCCATCGGTCCGTCCCAATCCTCGTCGTCGCCTTCGTCCGGCGGTTCGGGACTCAACAGCGTTTCGGACAACATTTCGGCCAGCGAGTTGCCGACGTAGGGCAACGTACTCCGCAGCACGTTGCAGGCAAAGTCGGCCGGCAGCCGCGCGGCGAGGACTTCCTTGACCGCCGCCGGCTCCGGAGCGCGGCGGTACTGCTCCAATTCCTGCAAATCGAGCGTATCGGGTTCCACAGTCGTGGCGGGCTTGCCAAGGACGTACTGGAACAACAGCTTGATCGCGGCCAACTTGCCGGCCTGGGCCTGCACCATCAGTTCGCCGACGATGATTTCCATGTCCTTGTCGGTGACGCAATCCAGCATAATTTGGCGCAGCTCGGCGACGCGCCGGGCGAACGGATTGCCCG
This sequence comes from Gemmatales bacterium, assembly GCA_038231495.1. Lineage (GTDB taxonomy): Bacteria > Planctomycetota > Planctomycetia > Gemmatales > Gemmataceae > JBBRLG01. Next base: position 12,282 of record JBBRLG010000183.1, read on the forward strand.
GCCCGCCGACGTTGCCGGGCGC
>JBBRLG010000184.1:0-12303 GCA_038231495.1 Gemmatales bacterium
AGCTGCCGGGATTCAAGTAGGTGTGGTTTATCTGCGCGCTCAGACTGCTGCCGGAACCGGTCACGGTGGCACCGCTGGTATCGCCATCGCCCCAGGAAACGGCCGCCGTGTAAGTGCCGCCACATGCGCCGGCGCTGTCGGCAAACGTGGCCGTCAAGGTCGTGTCCGCACCCTCGGCAGCGCCCGTGAGCGTCACCGTACCGGCCGACAACGGCAGGTTCGCCACCGGCACCGAACTGCTTACTTCGGTCGCAGCGCCGCCGTTGTCCCTGATCGTGACAACGGCCTGCATGGTGCCGGCTTTGGTGTAGGTGTGGGTTCCGGTCACGGTGTAGCTGTTGCCCGTGCCGGTGACGGTCCCGGCGGAGGTGGTGCCGTCGCCCCAGGCGATGGTCGTGCCACTGAAATCCGAGAGCGGGGCAGCGGGGTTGGCGTCGGCAAACGTGGCGACGGTAACGTTGGTGACAGGCGCACCTTCCGTGGCCGTGAAGTGTACCGCGGCAGCCGTCAGGTTGGCGTCCGCGACCACGGCGTAAGTCTTGGCCTTGGTTTCGGTGCCGCTAATCGTCGTGGACACGATGAAGGTGCCGTCTTCGCTGTAGGTGTGGCTGCCCACGACCTGGAAGCCGCCGGGCAGCGCGGCCTGGACTATGCCGACGGTTGTGGGGGTATTGTCGCCCCAATCAATCGTCGTGTAGAAGCCGAGCGGGTGGGGATCGGCTTCGCTGAAAATCGTGACGACAACGTTGTTTAATGCCTTGCCTTCGATGGCCGCGATGGGCGTGTTGACGGGGCCGGCGTTGCTCACCGGGTCCGACGCCAGGCCGCCTTCGATGGGGGAAAAACTGTTGGCAGTGAGCGAAAGGGTGGAACTGCCCGGACCTTGAGGAGGCGCGTCAAAGGCCCGCGGTTGCAGCGAGGCCCCCTGATAAAGAGCCTGACCCGACGCGGAACCACTGTCAAGGGGCGCGCCAGGTTGAGAAGTTTGCGCGCCGGTCGGTGGGGCCACGAGCAAGCTTCCACCGGCCTGGCCGGATGATCCCGGCGCGCTACCCGCGGCAGCCGACGGGGCCGTTCCAGGAATCGCGTTGTTGGTCGAGCTAGTCCCTGTCCCCAAACCCGGGGCGAACAACGCCGCCGCCGACGGGAGGGTTTGCAGGGCCGCGAAAAGCTGATCCGACGCAACCTGGTTCGGCGGTGTCAGGGGTGCGCTCGACAACATCGCTCCGCCGTCCGCCTGCTGGGTTGTCGTCTGGCTGACGGGTGCGAGGTCGTTCGCTTGATTGGTCGGGTCGGTTGGGCTTGACGTTGCGCTCGTCGTGGCCAGAGCATTACCGCTGCTGATCGAGGTTGGTGCCGCAAAAATGTCAGCCACCTGGGCGGCGAGCGGTGAATCGAAGGGTGCCAGTCCGACGGTCGCGGCCAGCGGATTATAGAGGTTGTTGGGCATCTCCAGCCGCTCGAGTTGTTCCAGTCTTAGCCTAGTGAACTTATGTGCATATGGGGGGGGGTGAGCGTCAATCACGCGCGAACGCAGCGCGGCAAAGAACCGGATCGACCGCCAGAAGACGCCGACCGAGGGAGAACTGCGGCGCATGGGAGACCTTCCTGGTTGCGAGCGGCGAAGAGAGATACCGGAAGAGAAATTCTTCGGGCACTGGTTGCATTGTTCCTAAGTATGGAACCAATGTCAACCGTTTACTTGCGCGAAAATACCGGAATTTCGGAGTCGGCTCCGTCAGTCGTCTCGAAGGTGGTCCGTGTCGGTCTGGTAGCAATCGGCCCGGGTCGATCCCGCGGCACGGGTTCTTCGCGGCGGAACCCGGCTGGCATTGATCCTGCGGCACGCCGCCAAGTTGATTGCGTTGCCGGGCGTCGTGAAAGAGAGAAACCCGGCCGCAAAGGGCCGGGTTTCGCACTAGCGGCGACTGGACTTGAACCAGTGACCCGCGGCTTATGAAGCCGCTGCTCTAACCTCTGAGCTACGCCGCCTTCTTTCCTTGCTCCCACACGCTCACGCACCAAGGGCTTCCGACAGACGGGCGGCGGGTTTCACTTGGCCGCACGGCAATTAAACGACCCCGCCGGTCGCGCTTGCCCTCTTCTCTGACACAATCTTAGCTTAGGATGAACGTTCGCTCGGAGCAATAGGGTTGCCGCCAACCGCCCCCGTCGCGGAACTGTCCATGCGGGACCCAGTAATGAATTGGGCGCCGCTGAGCGGGCGCCGAAGCCGGAGTCGTTGAAGCCGCACGACCACGATGCGCCGGCCTACTCGCCGAACAGGACCATTCTGTCGAAAACCGCTGGGGACGGTGGAATCTGGTAGCCGAATTCGCCAGAATTCGGGCTGGCAAGAACCCGAATTCTGGCGAATTCGGCTATGACCCCGCGGTTTTCTACGAAGCCGGCTCCGCTACCGTTTCACACCGCGTTTGCCGAACTTTCGGATTTTTGCATTTAGTTGTTGACACACCTTCTCGGCCGTGGGTATAAATGAAGTCGTGAAGCACTTCGGTAGGTTCTGACCGGCGGTAGTCGATCCGGTATGACACTTTTTGCGACCGCCGGCTGGACGTGGGCATCGTTCTCGGTGAGAACGCCGTGCGAAGGGATTTCGGCCTCCCGTGGTCGGGTGGTTGCTGAGCCTCTGGCTCGTCTCCCCCGCCAAACCTGATAAGTATTCGCCGATCCCTGTTCACCGGCCGACTCCCTGCTAGGCTGGAAAGGAAGGTGAGCCAGTCGATACTCCGTGTAGTTCGTTCGGAACCCGCGGCCCGGTTGGATTTCGGCTCCTACGGTCTTGAGTGAGTCCGCAGCGTTTTACCTCGGCTCCTCAGCAAACCTGAGAAGTAACCACCGATCCGACCGCCTCGCGGGTTCCGCGGCTCGTCAGTCCGGCACCCTGCCGCCTCCTATCATGCAACAACCCTCTTCCGCTTGTTCCAACCACAAGATTCGCAAAACGGTCGGCATCGACCTCGGCACCACCAACAGCGTCATCGCCGTCCTCGACGCCACCGACTCCAACTTGATTACCGGCGTCGATGAATGCGGCCGGATGACATTCCCGTCGCTCGTCGGCTACCACCCGGCACAGCGGCGCGTCGTTGCCGGCCGTGCAGCCCAGGCGCTCAGGACAATTCCGGACGCCACCACCTTGCCGCTGTCTTCGGTCAAACGGTTCATGGGCCTCGAACGTGGCTTTCCCGTGGGGCCGCTTGTCATCCAGCCGCCGGAGGCGTCGGCCCACGTCTTGCGGTTGCTGCGCGACGTGCTGGCGCGGACGCTCAACGACGCCCGCTTCATGCTCGACTCGGCCGTCGTCACGATGCCGGCGTATTTCAACCACAACCAGATCGAGGCGACGCGCCACGCCGGCGAACTCGCGGGTTTTGAAGTCGTCGAGCTGTTGCACGAACCGACCGCCGCCGCGATCTATTACTCGTGGGTCTTAAACCACGGCGACGCCACCTACCTCGTCTACGACCTCGGCGGCGGCACTTTTGACGTGTCGGTCATCCGCAAGCGCTTCCAGGATTACGAGGTACTCGGCGTCAGCGGCGACCCGTTCCTCGGCGGCGATGACTTCGACCGGTTGCTTGCCTCGCACCTGCTGGAGTCGCCGACCGGCTGGCAGGACGCCAACGGCAAAGCAGTCGTGCCCACGGAGTGCGTCAACCTCGACCTGGCCACGCCGACGGGGGCAGCGAACTTCGCCCGGTTGGTCCACGTCGCCGAGGGCGTCAAGATCGACCTGACCGATCAGGACGTTGTCGAGCGTTACGTCCCGGCAGTCCTGCGCGACGACGCCGGCAATGAATTGAGCCTGGAAACGCGCGTCGAGCGCTCGACGTTTCACCGCCTCATCCGCGACAAGGTGGACCGCACCGTCGATTACTGCCGCGACGCGCTGGCACGGGCGCGCGAGCGTACCGGACTGCGTTTGAACGACATCGACTACATTGTGCTGGTGGGCGGGTCGAGCCGGGTGCCGCTGGTGCGCGAGACGGTGCGGGCCGCGTTCGGCAACGCGGCGTTGCCGGAACACGTCCGCAACCTCGACCCGCTGTTGCACGAGCCGGACCTGTGTGTCGCGTACGGCGCGGCCCTGCGCGCGGCGACGCACGGCACGCGCTACCTGTTCCAGACCGATGGCGTCGGCGCGGTGTCGTCGCCGAACCTCGAACTGCACCTGACCAGCCCGGCCAACACGCGCGACGCGGCCTACCACCTTGCGGGCGTGGTGCGTCAGATCGACCCGGCGTCCGGCCTTAACCTCGACGGCGGCTCGGTGCGCGTCCGCTCGCTGGCCACGGGGTTGACCGACGAGGCGTTCCTCGACGACCGCGGCAGCTTTGGGCAAGCGGTCGAGTTGCAGCCGGAAACCGACAACGCCCTGGAATACACGGTATGCGACGGCTCCGGCGTGGAACTGGCCCGGCTCGTCGGCTGCGTGCGCCACCAGGGCGCGTCACGGCACCTCGGCCGGGGCGTGCTGCCGACGCAGCTTATTACGAAACCGCTGCAAATCGAGGTGCTCAACCGCAGCCGGCAGCGCGTCAAGCAGGTCGTGGCCCCGACCGGCGCGACGTTGCCGGGCGTGTTCCAGTGCAAGTGCCGCACGCACGATCAGGCCGGGCGCGTCGTCGTGCCGATCTTTGAAGAGAACCGCGTCATCAAGCAGATGGTCCTCACCGATCTGGACGAGTCGTTGCCGGTCGGCTCGCCGGTCGAGGTCGAGTTGGCCGTGGACGTGAAGCACGCCATCACCGTGCGCGTGCGCGTCCGCCTGGGCGTGGGCCGTGGCGACCGCTGCGAGACCGCGACCATCGAAGCGCCGCCCCCGCCTCAGCGGCCGACGCGCAGGGAGATCGACGACGTGCAACGGCAGATCGACGAACTATTGCCCCAGTTCAGCGGCAGTTTTCGCACGAAGCTGCGGGCGCGGGCCGGCCAGTTGCGCGAAGACCTGCTCGAAGCGCTGCGCTATGAGGACGAACCCAAGGCGATCCAGCGCATGGCCGAGCTGCGCGAACTGCTGCAAAATCTCGAAGCGAGCAAAGGCCAGATGCTCGACCCGCCGTGGCCGCGCTTCGCCCAGCTGGTGCAGAAGTGCCTCGACCTGGCGGCGCAGGTGGCCGACGCGACCGGCCGCAAGCGCGAGGAACTGTTCGAGCACATCCATTCGCAGGAACGCTATGCGGAACAGGCCTACGAGGAACACAACCCGCTGCTGTACCGCGAGTGCCACGAGAATTTGGAGAAGTACGTCGGCTACCTGGAGCAGTTGCTGCGCGACACGCTGCCGCGGCCGCCGGTGCGACCGTCGCTGCCGCCGGAAGAAGAGGCGAAGGCGGACGTGGACCGCTTCCGCTCGTTTCTGGCGTCGGTGTGGAAGCAGGTGCGCACGGCGGGGCGCAAGGATTTGGAAGAGCAGTTGACCGGCATCGCGGACCGGGCGAAGGGCTTGAGTCAGCGCGTCAAGACGGAGCCGCACGACGTGATGCGCGACGCCCACCGGCTGGGCACGGAGGTCGCGAAGATCGAGGACCGGTTGAAGAACAAAGGCCGGCCGGCAGCCGGCGACGACGCGGGGCTGCTTGAAGGCGAGGCGTAAGTAGGGTAACTTGATGCGTGGGTCGGGAATCGGGGCAATCTCAGGATGCGTTGGGCCGCGCTTCGCAGAAACGTACCGGGAACATGCTGTTGCAGGGGAGGCGTCGTGCGCCCACGGATCGGGGGAGAAATTGGTCGTGGTGCCGAAGGCGTGGTCTACGACAACCTCGACGAACCGGACTGGGTGGTTAAGGAGTATCACAAGGCAATTACGTCGCCCTTTCAGGCCCGAAACGAATTTCAGAATCTGGCGAGGGCACGGGCCATTCGCCCTGACAACGTAGTAATTGCCCGCGCCCCGGCCGACCCTCGACAGGGTTGGATTGTCAAAGAGAAAGTGATGCCGTCAAATGCGCCCTCGGATCTGGTCCAGAAAGCCGAAGTACGACGAGATTTCAGCTTCCTGCACGATGTTGACGGCAATCTGGTTTGGGGCACTACAGCGCGCAATCCTACTCCGAGATGGATCCTAATCGAATGACGTTCCCCTACCCGCGTTGAGCAGAAAGGCAACGAAAAATGGACCCAATTGACAACTCAATGGCGGTTGCACAAGAACTCATTTCCATTGCCAAACAACAGGGAATCGACTTGGAGTCACTCCGCAACGGCGACATGTTTCGTAGGGACCACCGATTCGTCTGGTTTTGGCGAAAGGATGAATTACCCAGTAGCGGTCCCGCAAATCAAAAGCTGGGAACGCTTAACTACAACATGCAGGGAGCGATAGCACTACTCCCGAACGTCCTGAAGGATTCGGCCAGTGCCTTTCGGGGAGCCTGGACCGAGGCGGGGTCGTTTGACAACCTCGAACAGGCTTTCGCGCTGTTGAAAGCTTGGCTCATTGACAAAAAAGAAGTGGATCATTTGCCGCCGCGTCACGTCAGGCGTTATGGCATTTGATAAGCGTGAGGATCGGGAATGAATTGCTCCCACCACCGGGCGCAATGAGCGCGCGGAAGTCCGTTGCCGGAGCGCCCTGAGTGTCGAGACCTCCATGAAAGAGTTTGCCATCCTCGCCGTCCTGTTGCTGCTCGTCGCCGGCCTGGCGGTGGGGGCGTTCTTCCTGTTCGCGCCCGCCCCGCGCCGCTGGCGGGCGTTCGCCCGCGCGCAGCGCCTGCTGCAACAGGGCGACTGGCAGGCCGCGCTCGTCGGCGTTGAGGCGATTCCGGCGCAGGGACTCTCGACCGCCTGGCAGGCCAAGCTTGCCAACACCGCCGGCGAAGCGTACCAGCTCGGCGGCGACCAACTCTTGCAGGAAAAGAACTACGACACCAGCCTCCACAATTACCTGACGGCGGCGCACCTGCTCGGCCTCGACGAAAACGAACAGCGGTCGCGCGTCGTCGAAAAGATGTTGGCCGACGCCCGCAAACTGTTTGCCACTGGCGGGGGCGCAGTCGAAAGTAACGCTATCCTGCAACTGCTCGTTAGCGTCTTCAGCATCCAACCGCTGTGCCCAGAGGCGTCGTTCTGGCAAGGACTGTGCTACCTGCGCCTCAATCAGTTTGACGCGGCCCGCATCGCGCTGACCACGGCCCACGAGGGGGCCGGCCGGGTCTACCTCGACCCGGCCCTTTATTTGGGCATGATGCACATTCGTGCCGGCCAGTTCGTCGAGGGCATCCGCTTCCTGGCCGAGGCCAACCGGGTGGACGCCGGCTGCGCGTTCGTCACGCTGCAAATGGGTATCGCGCTGGTCGGCGGCAGCGGCGACGTGGGCACGGCGGTGCGTACCCTGCAACGCGCCCTGGGACCGAAGGGCTTCGGCCAATGGGCGCAGACGCCGGAACGGGCCTGGGTCGAGGCGTGTCCCGAAGGACATTCTTACGTCCGCAGGCTGGCGACCAAGTACCCGTTCGTGTGCCCGCTCCTGGGCGGCGACCTGGACTCCATGACACGCCAGGGCCGGCTGGCGCTGGCGCAGGCGCTCTACCGGCAGGGCAACTTCCAGGAGTCGGCGGACCTGTACGCCAAGCTGCTCGGCGAGACGCCGCCGACCGCGATGCTCCTGCGCGGCCTGGGGTTGGCCCTGGCCCGCCTGGGGCGCTACGACCAGGCGTACAAGCACCTGCGCACCGCCCTGGAACAGGAGGAGCCGAAAGACCCCTTCACCGCCGGCTACCTGGCGCTGTGCGGCGCGATGGGCAAGCCGACGCAGCCGGAGGACAAGCCGCGCAACGTCCTGTGGGCGCTGAAGCTCATCGCGCGCTTCCATCCGCAAATGGCTGGCAACGCGGAGTGGGCGAGCCTGGCGAACACCATCCACGCCGAGGCGCGGGCGCTCGGCCTGGACATCCCGATCGAGGACCAGGTGTTCGTCTGCGACGCGCTGGCGTCCGTGCGCGCCACCGACCCCCCGGCGGCGGAGGCGTACGCCTACCTGTTCAAGTCGTTCCCGGACGCGCTCCAACCGATCCATGCCTACCTCTATTGCCAGTCGTCCCTCCTGCACCGGCTCAAGGGCGACCACGACCTGGCGCTGTTCGCCCGCGCGTTTCAGGAGCCGACCGCGGCCCGCGCCTACTTCGTCAAACAGAAGTGGGATTTTGACGACCTCGAATACGCCTTTCTCGAACGCAGCGCCGCCAAACAACCGGGCCGCTTTCCAGAAGTATTGGGGCCGGAATACGCGGCGCAGCACGGCGAGGCCTTCCTGCTGGCCCGGTCACGCGCGCAGGAGGATAAGGGCAACAAGGACGCAGCCACAACCGCTGTCGAGGTGCTGTTGCGGCTGGCACCCACGGCCACGGCGGCCCACGATCGGCTGGCGTGCCTGCACTACCGCCGCGGCGACCTGGACCGGGCCGTGGCGCTCCTGTCCGGCTGGCAGCGGCTGGCACCGCACGATCCGTGGCCGCTGATCCGCCAGGCGATCATCGAGCAGCAACGCGGCAACGCCGAGCGCCGGGCCAAGGTAATCGACGAAGCGCTGGGCCTGACGCACGGCCCGATTCGCGCGGCGGTCGCGTTCCTGGGCGCACGGCTGGCGCTCCAAGCCGGCTTCCGACCCGCGCCGAAACCGGAGAAGCGCACCAAGACGCCGCGCGACAGCGCGAACGGGGTCGCGGAAGTTACGCCGACGCCGGACGCGGTTTACGCCCCCGTGCAAAACCTGCTGGAAGAATGTTTGCGCGCGGACCCCCAGCACGTCGAAGCGCAATGGTGTCTGGCGGCGGTGCGGGCGTGTTTGGGCGACGAGGCCGGGCTGGCGACGCAAGCGGCCGCAATGAACCGACCTTCGGTCAAGGACGCGCGCTTTCATTACCTCGGTGCCGTGTGCCATCTGGCGGCGCACGACTACAACGGGGCGCTGGAGCTAAGTCGCCGGGCCGCGGCGGACCAGGCACTCGCGGTCGAGAGCCATTACCTGATGGCGTGGGCGCACCTGCACCTGAACGACTCCGCCGCGGCGAGCCAGGCGCTGCAAAAGGTGGTAACCGTCAAGACGCCGTCCGCCGACCACGCCCGCGCCCTGCTGGGCAAGTTGAGCTACGCGCGCGGCGACTACGACGACGCGATCAAGTGGTGGAACGCCGTCGATGCAGGCCGCCGGGTCGAGTGGCAGTTCGAGGAACCGCTGCGGCAGACGGTCTACCTGGCGGGCCTGACGGCGCTGGAAAAACAGCGGTACGAGCAGGCGGCGGACCGCTTCCGGGAGGCCGGCAAGCTGGGACTGTCCGACAAGCGGCTCGGCGGCCTGCTGACGTTGGCCCTTATCAAGGCCGGTCAGAGGTTGTTGTTTGAACAGGCGAAATAGGTATTCGCCGCTTGCGGCTTTGCAATCTCGCAAAGCCGCAAGCGGCAATCAGGGTGCGGAACGATGCCTCGCGACGACGACAATGTGGCTGTAGCGGCCCCCGCCGCGGACCCGCGCTACGCGGCGGCCGCCGAGGTCCTGGAACGCGCCGTTCAGGGCGGCGTCTCCGACCCCAACGTCCTCTACCTGCTCGCCCTGGCCTACAAGCGCCAGAACAAGTTTGCCGACGCCCGCGCCGCGCTCCGCAAGATCATGAAGCCCGACGCCAACGTCATGCTGCAAATGGGACTGCTCTCCTTGAAAGAACAGAACCTCGCCCAGGCCGAGGGCGAGTTGGTCCGCGCCCGCGACATGGACAAAACGTCCTACGAAATCGCTTACAACCTCCTCCTGACGCAGCTGACGCTCGGCAAGCTTAACGACGCTTACAACGAATTGCCGCGACTCATCGAACTGGTCACGCCCAAACCCGACCGGCCCGCGACGCCGGCCCAGAACCCGGCGGAGCGCCGTTTCCTCGTCACGCTGGTAGCGCTCTTGCGCCAGTCTCTCAAGGGCGACGAAGTTCTCGTTACCGACAACCTGCTCCTCGAAATGGCCGAGGACGTGGAGGCACGGCTGCTAAAAGTCGTCAAGACGCTGGGCCAAATCGACACCGTCTTTCGACTGCTGCGCACCCTCGCCAACAGCCGGCCCGGCAGCCTGGCGGTGCGCGAGACCTATTACGAAGCAGCCCTGGTCAAGGCGAAGGATTTGATGGACCGCTGTTCGTGGACGGAGGCGATCTTGCTCCTGCGGCCGCTGGCCGCCGAGAAGCGCGTCAACCGCAAAAACCAGGCGGCATTGCTGAACCTGCTCGGTTGTTGCGCCTCCCTGACGCAAGACCACGACAGCGGTATCACGCACTTCAACGCGGTAATGAAGTTGACGAACGACGACCCGCGCATTTACCAAAACCTCGCCCTGGCCCACGAACTGAACGGTGAACTGTCCGAGGCCGACCCGCACTGGAACCGCTACTTCGACCTGCTGGACGACCATGTGCCAACGCCCGCCGACCTGCCCGACTACAGTAACCTGCTCGCCTACGAGGGGCTGAGCCGGCTGGCGGGCAAGTACAGCGAGAAAGAGAAGTGGTCGAGCGCCGTCGGCTACGTGCAGCGGGCCAGCGGTCTGCGGCCCAACGACCCCGACACGCTCGAACGCCTCTTCCACTTGTTCGCCAACGCCAAGCGCTTCAAAGACGCTCGCCGCACCCTGGACCAACTGCGCAAGCTTCGCCCCAACGACCCGCAGCTGGACCTGTACGAGTTGGATTTGGTGGAAGTCAAGAACCTCAACGACATCGAGCGGATGTTGACCGAGATTGACCGGATCATGAAGCGCTTTCCCAACGAGCCGCGCGTCGAGGAGCGGGCGGTGGGCATGGTTCACAACGTCATTCCCGTGCTGGGCAACATCTGCGACAAGCTGACCGACGAGATGACGCGCGTGATCGACCAGGTTCGGCACCTGCCCAACTACCAAATCAACTGGTCCGCTGTCCGCGAAGTGATGCGCGACTTGCTGAAGGAGTTTCAAAAGCTGCGCCGCATTGCGGGCAAGTGTTCGCCGCTGGTCCACAGCGACGATTTGCGGCGCACGGTCCGCGACCTGGCCGAACACATCGATAAAAAGATGGACGCGTGCCGGTCGATGATGGGATAACAGTTCAACGGGCAATGACTCTAACGGGGTGAAGTAATGGCGAAAGCCCTGGAACCGATTATCCTCGACCTCGCCTCGCTGCCGCGCGAGCAGCTGGGGCCGTTTTTGCTATTGGGACTGGACAAGTCCGCCGACAAGGATCAGATTGAATCCAACTGGGCCGAGCGCCTCAAATGGGCGCGCAAGGGTCTCATCAAGGTGCCGTTGGAAGACATTAACTGGGCCAAGGACGTGCTCAACGAGCGCGACCGCCGCCTCCGGGCCGACGCCGCCAGCTTTAACACCGACCTGACCGACGGCATCCTTGGCCAGCTTTCGTACCGCTATGGCCTCGCCGGCAACCAGACGGGCCGCAAGTGGGATCCGCTGGACGTGGAAAAAGATTTGGCGGCCTACGACCCGCCTGCCGAGGTGCCGGACAAGTACGAAATCCGCGCGGCCGTGACCGTACCCGACGTGCCCGAGGCGACGCCTGCCGTGCCGGCGCTGCTGGAGCAACTGGCCCAGTCACCGCTCGACCCGTGGGGCTACGAGTTGCCGCGACCCGAACAATCAGCCTCCTAAACCACCCAGGACCCGAACGCCATGAACGACGACTTTATGCCCGGCGAAACCAGTGCCGACGCGGCCAACGCCCGCGAGGACCACACCCTCGGCAGTTCGACGATCTACCGACTGTGCGAAGAGGTCATCGCCCTGCGCGAGATGAACAAGCGCCAGCACAAAATGTTCGAGCAGACCCTCAACAAGACGCGCGACGAGTTGACGACCAGCTTCAACAGCTTCGCCAAGGACACGCAGAGTGCTTACCAGAAGTTGCGGCAGGAAACGCACGGCGAAAAGCGCATCAGCCTGGCGCTCTTGAACGAACTGCTGGAACTGGGCATGGACCTGCAACACATCGTCTCGGCCAAGCCGGCAGCGGACAACGCCGACGGGCTGACGCGCTGGGTGGAGGCGGTCGAGGTCGAGTCGCGCAAGATTCAGGCGGCACTACTGCGTCACGGCATCCACCCGTACGACGCGGTCGTCAGCGCGCCGTACAACCCGGCGCTGCACGAGCGCGTCGGCAGCACGAAGGTCGAAGGCATGGGGCCGAACCTCGTCGCCGAGCAGCGCGAGCGCGGGTACGCCAGCCAGCAACCGGAGTTCGTGCTGCGCCGGCCTAAGGTGGTGGTGTCGGAATAGTGTTTTGCCGCTTGCGGCTTTGCAGGGCG
>JBBRLG010000185.1:0-12282 GCA_038231495.1 Gemmatales bacterium
CCCGCGATCTGACCGAAGCCGCGAGCCAGGGCAAAATCGATCCCGTGATCGGCCGCGACGAGGAAATCCGCCGCACGATGCAGGTGCTGTCACGCCGCACCAAGAACAATCCCGTCCTCATCGGCGAGCCCGGCGTCGGCAAGACTGCGATTGCTGAAGGCCTCGCCATGCGGATCATCCAGGGCGATGTGCCCGAGAGCTTGAAGCGCAAGAAGCTGATGGCGCTCGACATGGGTGCGCTGATCGCGGGCGCGAAATATCGCGGAGAGTTCGAGGAGCGCTTGAAAGCCGTGCTGTCGGAAGTTGGTGCCGAAGGCGGCAACATCATCCTGTTCATCGACGAACTGCACACGGTCGTCGGCGCGGGCAAGGCCGAAGGCTCGATGGACGCCGGCAACCTGCTCAAGCCGATGCTAGCCCGTGGCGAACTGCATTGCATCGGCGCGACCACGCTCGACGAGTACCGCAAGAACATCGAGAAGGACGCGGCCCTGGAACGCCGTTTCCAGCCGGTGCTGGTCGATCAGCCGAGCGTCGAGGACACGATCTCGATCCTGCGCGGCCTGCGCGAGCGCTACGAGATTCACCACGGCGTGCGCATCAAGGACGCGGCCCTGGTAGCGGCGGCGATCCTGTCGAATCGCTACATTTCGGATCGCTTTTTGCCGGATAAAGCCATCGACCTCGTGGACGAGGCGGCGGCGAAGCTGCGCACCGAGATCGACTCCATGCCGACGGAGTTGGACGAGATCCTACGCCGCACCATGCAGCTGGAGATCGAGCGCGAGGCGTTGAAGAAAGAGAAAGATTCGGCCTCACGCGACCGGCTGGCGAAGCTGGAAAAGGAACTGGCCAATCTGAAGGGCAACGGCGACCAACTCAAGGCGCAGTGGCAGACCGAGAAGGAAGGCGTCCAGAAGTTGCGCGACCTGCGCGAGCAGATCGAGCAGTCCAAGGCGGAGATCGAGCAAGCCGAACAGCGCTACCGCCGCGGCGAGAAGGTGGACCCCGCCCAGATCGGCAAGATGCGCTACGAGCAGCTGCCCGCCCTGGAAAAGGAGCTTAGGAACGAGGAGGACGCCCTGGCCAGCAAGCAGGGTGCCGCGAAGCTGCTCAAGGAAGAGGTGGACGAAACGGACATCGCGGGCGTCGTGAGCCTTTGGACGCACATTCCGGTTTCTAAGCTCCTCGAAGGTGAGGTGCAGAAATTGCTGCACCTCGAAGAAGAGTTGCACGAGCGCGTCATCGGTCAAAACGAGGCGGTGTTGGCGGTGGCCGAGGCCGTGCTGCGGGCGCGGTCGGGGTTGAAGGACCCCAACCGGCCCATCGGCTCGTTCATCTTCCTGGGGCCGACCGGCGTCGGCAAGACCGAACTGGCGCGGGCGCTGGCTGAGTTTTTGTTCGACGACGAGCGGGCGATGATCCGCATCGACATGTCGGAGTACCAGGAGAAACACACGGTCGCGCGGCTCCTGGGCGCGCCGCCGGGCTACATCGGCTACGAGGAAGGCGGCCAGCTGACCGAGGCGGTGCGCCGCCGTCCCTACTGCGTGATCCTCTTCGACGAGATCGAGAAAGCCAACGCCGACGTGTTCAACGTGCTGCTGCAACTGCTCGACGACGGCCGGCTGACCGACGGCCAGGGTCGCACGGTGGACTTCCGCAACACCATCGTCATTATGACCTCGAACATCGGCAGCCACCGGATATTGCAGTATCAGGGTTCGTACGTCGGCGAGGTGTACGACCGCATGAAGACCGTCGTGTTGGAGGAGTTGCGCAAGCACTTCCGGCCGGAGTTCCTCAACCGCGTGGACGAGACGATCGTGTTCCACGCCCTGAGCAAGAAGGACCTGCAACAGATCGTCGAAATCTTACTAGGGCGCGTGCGGGCGCGGTTGGAAGACCGGCACATTTCCCTGGAACTGACGGACGCGGCGCGGACGCACCTGGTCGAGATCGGCTACGACCCGGCCTATGGCGCACGGCCGTTGAAGCGGACGATTCAGAAGGAAGTTGAAACGGCCCTGGGTCGGCAACTGCTGGAAGGCAAGATCCGCGACGGCCAGACGGTGCGGGTCGATTACGACGCGGCCAAGGGCGCGCTGGTTTTCACGGGAAATGGTTGATTTGCCTTTGCCGCTTGCGGCGTTGCGGTCCTCCCCGCAACGCCGCAAGCGGCGGAGAATCAAGAGGCACCCATGTCACAGGATATGATTCGCCTGATGCACGTCCTCTTCTTGCCGGCGGCGGACGGATTACCGTACACCCCCTGGCGGCCGGCGTCCGACGTTTACCGCACGCCCAGCGGCTTCCACGTCAAGTTTGAACTGGCCGGCGTGCGGGCCGAGGACATCGAACTGGAAGTGCTCGGCAACCGCATGACCTTACGCGGCACCCGCCGCGACGACTGCCACGCCCGCGAGGGTTGCCGGTGTTACCTGATGGAGATCGCCTACAGCGAATTTGAACGAACGCTTGAACTACCTTGCAACCTGGAACGGGCGGACATCAGCACCAGCTTCCGCGACGGCATGCTGCTCGTTCACATACAGACGGAGGCCCGACCGTGAGCGCTACGACCGACAACGTGGTGGTCCTGCCCGTGCTGCCACTTAAAAATACCGTGCTGTTCCCGCACCTGTTCATGCCGCTGGCGGTGGGTCGGCCGCACTCGCTGGCCGCCATCGAGAGCGTCCTGACGACGGAAGACAAGACCTTCGTCGTCGTCGCCCAGCGCGACGGCTCCAATGAACCGGGCTTCGCCGACTTGCACACCGTCGGCACCCGCGCCGTCATCAAGAAGATGGCCCGCAACGAAGGCGGCATCGAGCTGATCGTCCAGGGCATCGAGCGCGTGACGCTGCTCAAGACGGAGCAGACCGACCCGTTCCTCAAGGCGCGGGTCCAGCCGCTGCCGTTCCCCGACGACACCAGCACCGAGTTGGAAGCGCTCCAGCGGACCGTCGTCGAGTTGGCCGCGCGCGTGATGCAAATGATGCAGGTCGAGACGCCGATCAACCTGCAACAACTCATTATGCAGGCCGGCGACCCGTTGCGGCTGGCGTACATGCTCGGTTCCATGTTGAGCCTGGACGTGGCCAAGGAACAGGCGTTGCTCGAAGCGCCCACGCGGCTGGAAGCGCTGCGGCTGTTGCACGGCTACCTGACGCACGAGGTCCAGGTGTTGGAAGTGCGCCAACAGATCACGAGCCAGGCGCAGACGGAGATGACCAAGCAGCAGCGCGACTTCGTGCTACGGCAGCAGATGCGCGCCATTCAGGAGGAACTGGGAGAAAAGAACCCCGAAAAGGCGGAAGTCGAAGAACTGCGCCGTCGGTTCGACGAAACACAGCTGCCCGACGCGGTGCGCAAGGAGGCGGAGCGCGAGTTGACGCGCCTCGAGCGCATGCCGGCGGCGGCACCCGACTTCCAGGTGACGCGCGGCTACCTCGACTTGATTCTTGAGTTGCCGTGGATGAAGGCGACCGAGGACGTGATCGACCTGGCCAAGGCGCGCGCGGTTCTGGACGCGGACCACTTCGGGTTGCAGGAGGTCAAGGAGCGCATCCTCGAAGACCTGGCCGTGCTGAAGCTGAACCCGAAGGCGAAGGCACCGATCCTGTGCCTGGTCGGCCCGCCCGGCGTCGGCAAGACATCGCTGGGTCAGTCGATCGCGAAGGCGCTGGGCCGCAAGTTCGAGCGGCTGAGCCTGGGCGGCCTGCACGACGAGGCGGAGTTGCGCGGCCATCGGCGCACCTACATCGGCGCGATGCCGGGCCGCATCTTGCAGGGACTGCGGCGGGCGGGCGTCAACAACCCGGTGCTGATGCTCGACGAGGTGGACAAGCTGGGCCGCGACTTCCGCGGCGACCCGGCCAGCGCCCTCTTGGAAATCCTCGATCCGGCGCAGAACAACACGTTCCGCGACAACTACCTGGATTTGCCGTTCGATTTGTCGAAGGTGCTGTTCATCACGACGGCCAACGCGCTCGACACCATTCCGCGGCCCTTGCTGGACCGCATGGAATTGTTGCGCCTGTCCGGTTACAGCGAGGAAGAGAAGGCGCAGATCGCCGAGCGCTACCTGTTGCCGCGGCAGTTGAACGAAACGGGCCTGACGGCGGAACAGCTTACAATCCTGCCGGACACGCTGCGGCGGATCATCGGCCGCTACACGCGCGAGGCCGGCGTGCGCGACCTGGAGCGCTCGTTGGGGCGGGTGGCGCGCAAGGTCACGCGCCGCTTCGCCGAGGGCAAGACCGATCCCGTCACCGTGCGGGTTGAGGATTTGCAAGACCTCCTGGGTCCGGAACGGGTGCGGCCCGAACGGCACCGGCTGCAACTGCAACCGGGCGTCTCGACCGGCCTGGCCTGGACCGAGGCGGGCGGCGACGTGCTCTACATCGAGGCGAGTATCCTCAAGGACGGTCGCGGCCTGCGACTGACGGGCCAACTCGGCGGCGTGATGCGCGAGTCGGCACACGCGGCCCGGTCGTTCGTTTGGGCGCACGCCGACGTGCTGGGCATTGACCCCGACCTGTTCAAGCACGCGGGGCTGCACGTTCACGTGCCGGCCGGTGCGGTGCCGAAGGACGGCCCGTCGGCAGGCGTGGCGATGGTGACGGCATTGACCTCGGCGTACACGAACACGCCGGTGCGCAGCGACGTGGCCATGACGGGCGAGATCACGCTGTCGGGTCTCGTGTTGCCGGTGGGCGGCATCAAGGAAAAGGTGCTGGCCGCGCAACGAGCCGGCGTCCGCCACGTGATCCTGCCGCGCGACAACGAGATGGACCTGCGCGAACTGCCCGACAAGGTGCGGAATGAGTTGAAGTTCACGCTGGCCGAGCGCATTGAGGACGTGCTGCTCGCCGCGCTGCCCGAGGTGGGGCAGCGGTTGCAACTGGCGGGGGCGAATTACTAAGAACCGGCGCAATATCCGCCATCAGAGCCGCGACCGTCAGGGAGCGGTGGGAAGAACCGCTCCCTGACGGTCGCGGCTCTGACGGCGGGCAGCTCGGACAGCGGGCAGAGGTCAAAGCGTTTGCTATCGCAGGTCGATGGCGTACAATAAAAGTGAAGGTTGCCGGACGACTGGATGAAGGGCCGCCCGACCGCGCGGGCCCCGTGAACCAGAAGGCCGACGTGGTCGAACAACCGGTATCGACCCCGTCGGCTTTTTTTGGCCCGCGACCGACCGATTTAACCGCGATTTCCAAGGGGCTTCCATGGCACCAAAAGCACCGCCCGTTGAACAGCCCGTCGATAAAGACAAGGGCCGGCGCGAGAAGTTGAACGCCGTCATCGGCGAGCAGGTCATGCACACGCTCGGCGAACCGGGCAACCTGCTCAAGGTGCAGGTCCGGCCGCTGTGGGAGAATTACTACCGCGTAAACGTCTTTATCGGCACGGACGGTGCCTTTGCGACGATTTCCAACAGCTTTTTCGTGCAGGCAGCCAGCGACGGCAAGATTGTCGCGTCCACGCCGAACATCCTGAAACAATACTGACGCGGACCGCGCTTTTCTGCCGCCCCTCCGGGGCTAAAACGCAACACCCTGGTTCGCGTAGAGCCAATTTTCTAAAAGGCATGTGCCGCTTCGATTCGCCCTTAACCATCGCCGGCCCTCGTCACGCTAGCTTCACGCCGCCGGTGCCGAGTAGGTTTTCCAACTCGTCGCAAGGAAAGGTATTGGGGTTGATCGCAAACTCACGGCCAAGCTTCACCACGGCTTTCTTGCCCGCCGGGTCCTGCACCACGATAAAGGCGGGGCACGGACCGGGCGTCTGCTTGAGCAAATGGCCGATCGTGTCGATGACATTGTTGTCGTGCCGGCCCACGACCACCTTCAGGTAGAGGCCGCGCGCCAGTTCGCGCTGGGCCTGCTCGACGCTGAAAACCCGGCTCAAAACCAACAGCGGCTGGTCCGCCTTGCGATTGATCGTCCCCTTGACGAAACAGACGCGGTCCTCGACAAAATCGTCCTTGTAACGCACGAAGTCGTCCGACCACATGACCGACTCAAAAGTCCCGGTAAAATCTTCCACCTTGCAGCGGACGTAGCGGCTGTTGCCGTTGCGCGGCTTCTTCGTGCTCATGAACCGCACCTGCGTCAACATGCCGCCGAGCGTCACTTCCTTGTCCGCGGGCAGGTGTTTCAACTCCTCGACGGAGTGCGACGCGAACCGCCGCAATTCCTTCTCGCGTTGCGCCAGCGGGTGGCTGGAAAGGTAGAAGTCGAGCACTTCCTTCTCGTACTTGAGCTTGTCGGCATCCGACCACGCCGGCACGGCGGGCATCTCGGCAGCCGCCGCGGCGGGGTCCAGGGTCGCGCCGGCCCCGTCGCCGGCGTCGAAGAGGTTGCGTTGGCCGAGCCGCCGGTCGTTCTGCCGTTCGTTCGCCGCCTGGATCGCGCGCGGCAGCAAGTAGGTGAGTTGCGCGCGGTGGGCCTGCAAACAATCGAGTGCCCCGGCCATGATGAGCTTTTCGACGGCAGACTTGTTAACAATTTTCAGATCAATCCGCTCGCAGAAGTCGTACATGTCCTTGAACGCGCCACCTTCCTCGCGGGCGCGTACGATCTCGTCGCAGGCACCACGGCCGGCACCCTTGACGGCCATGAGGCCGAAGGTAACTTTGCCGTCGCGGACGCCGAACAGGGTGTCGCTGGAGTTGACGCTCGGCGGCAGCACCTCGACGCGCAACCGCCGGCAGTCGTCGATGTGCTGCACGAGGATGTCGCGCTTGTTGCCGTCGTCGATCTCGCTGGAGAGCAGCGCCGCCATGAACTCCGGCGTGTAGTGCGTCTTGAGGTAGGCGGTTTGGTACGAGACGTAAGCGTAAGCGGCTGAATGACTTTTGTTGAAACCGTAGCCTCCGAAAAACACGATCAGCCCGAAAATCTCCGACGCGGTTCGTTGATCGACGCCGCGTTCCTGCGCCCCTCGGATGAAATCTGCCCGCCGCTGGTCGATGATGTCGTGCTTCTTCTTGCTGATCGCCTTGATGCAGGCGTACGCACTGGACAGCTCGATGCCCCCCAGTTTGTTGAGGATGCGCATGATAGATTCTTGGTATACCATCACGCCGTAGGTCTCGGCGAGAATTTCTTCCATCACCGGATGGGCGTAAGCGGGCTTCTTGAGGCCGTGCTTGCAGTTGATGTATTCGTCCACCAGGCCGCCGCCGAGCGGGCCGGGGCGGTACAGCGCGGTGCCGGCAATGATGTCGCGGATGTTGTCCGGCTTCATGCGCTTCAGCAGTTCGCGGATGCCGTCCGACTCGAACTGGAACACGCCCTTGGCGTCGCCGCGCTGCAATAGCTGGTACGTCTCCGGGTCGTCCAGCGGCAACTTGTTAATGTCGATCTTCTCGCCGCGCGTCTTCTCGATCAACTTCGTCGCGTTTTCGAGCAGCGTCAGCGTGCGCAGGCCCAGGAAATCCATCTTGAGCAGGCCGACTTTTTCGATGTCGCCCATCACCCATTGCGTCGTCACGACCGCCTCGGTGGTGCGCGAGCCGCTGCCGTCCTCGTCCTTGCGGCGGACGCGCTGCAACGGCACGTAATCGGTCAGCGGGCCGTTGGCGATCACCACGCCGGCGGCGTGCGTGCCGGCGTTGCGGTTAGTGCCTTCCAACCGCCGGGCAATGTCGATCAACTCGCGGATTTCCGGCTCGGTTTTATAACGATTTTTGAGATCGCTATTCTGTTGCAACGCCTCGTCGAGCGTGATGCCGAGCGTCTGCGGGATCATCTTGACCAGCTCGTCCACCTTGAACAACGGCACGTCCAGCACCCGGCCCACGTCGCGCAGCGCGGCGCGGGCCGCCATCGTGCCGAACGTGCCGATCTGGGCAACGCTGGCCTCGCCGTACTTCCGGCGGACGTAGGCGATCACCTCCTCGCGCCGGTCCTGGCAGAAGTCGATGTCGATGTCGGGCGCCTCGGAGCGGTTGGGGTCGAGGAAGCGCTCGAACAGCAAGTCGTATTCCAGCGGATCGACGTGGCTGAGCTTGAGGACATAGCTGACGATGGACCCGCACGCCGAGCCGCGGGCGCTGCACGGGATGCCGTTCTCCACCGCGAAGCGCACGAAGTCGCCGACGATAAGGAAGTAGCTCGCAAAGCCCATCCGGCAAATGATGCCGAGTTCGTGTTCGAGCCGGTCCAGCACGACCTGCGACGGGTGGTCGCCGTAACGGTCTTTGAGGCCGGCCTGGCACAGCTCGCGTAAGTATTCTTCCGGCGTCTTGCCGTCGGGCGGTGCGTAGACGGGGAAGTGCCGTTTCTTGAAGTCGAGTTCAATCGCGCAGCCGTCGGCGATCTCCTGGCTGCGCTGCACCGCGTCGGCGTGGCCGGGGAAGAGCTTGTACATTTCCGCCGGCGGCCGCACGAAGAACTGTTCGCTGCCGTAGCGCATGCGCTTGACGTCGGCACGTTTGGCACGGGTGTTGATGCACAACAGCACGTCGTGGGCCGGGGCGTCGGTCTGCGTCAGGTAGTGGGCATCGCTCGTCGCCACGAGCGGCAGGCCGAGGCGGTTGGCGATCGTGACCGCGCCTTCCTTGCACTGGCGCTGGATTTCCAGGCCGTTGTCCTGAATTTCGACGTAGAAGTTCGGGCCGAACAACCGTGCGAACCACTCCGCCACTTTTTGCGCCTCGTCGAGTTGGTCTTTCAGGATGTATTCGCTGAATTCGCTCGACGCGCAGCCGCTCAGGCAGATCAGGCCTTCCTTGTGCGCTTCGAGCAGCTCCTTGTCGATGCGCGGGACGTAGTGGTAGCCTTCGAGGTAGGCGACGGACGCCATCTTGACGAGGTTGCGGAAGCCGGTGTTGTCCCTGGCCAGCAGCGTCAGGTGATAGGCGGCGTCGCCGCGCTTGCCGCCGGCGATGCGCTCGGTGCGGTGGCCGGGCGAGACGTAAGCCTCGTAGCCGATGATCGGGTTGATGCCGGCTTCTTTGCACTCGCGGTAAAACTCGATCGCGCCGTAAAGGTTGCCGTGGTCGGTCAGGGCGATGGCGTTCATGCCGTTCGCCTTGGTGTGCGCGACCAGTTCCGGGATGCGGTTGGCGCCGTCGAGCAGGCTGTAATGACTGTGGCAGTGCAAATGCACGAATGAGCGATCGGACATGCGATACCCCTGACGACCGGGACGCGAATGTGAGACGAATGGCACCAGTGTACGATAAGCCACTTGGGCCGGACCTACAAGCGCAGCTGGGGGCAAGGAGTATTTCGTGTTGAAAGTGCGGCCAACTTGAGGTCAACCTTCGATGGATTCCGGTTCGGTGACGGCGCGGACGTAGCGGGCCAGCAACATCTGCACACCCAGCACGCGCTGCCAGTCGGAGTAGCCCAGCATGACCTGGGTGCCGTCGTCATTGCTCTGGATGTTTTCGGTGCCGGCGGTGAGGTGGCGGTGCAAAAAGTCGATGACCTCGGCCAGGCGGGCGGCCTGCGCCGGGGTCAGTTTCAAGGGCAACGGCGGCAGCGGGCGGTTGTTGATGAAGAGGGTGCCTGCCGACGTGCGAACCTTGTCGGTGGGGCGGAGGTCGAGTTTCAGGTCGTGGTCGAACTGGGAGGCGAGAGCCTGGCCGGCGAGCGTCGCGGGGATGTCGTTGGCCGCGGTCACGTCCACGTCCTGAATCTCGTCGAGCGCGGCCTGGCGGGCGGTAATCTCAGCGGCGGAGCCGTACAGCAGCAGCGACCGGCCGATGCCGACGCGGTCGCCGGGCCGCAGCCGGCGAATCTGGACGACGTTGCCGTTAACGCGGGTGCCGTTGGTGCTTTCGAGGTCGGTGAGGATGATCTCGCCGTCGTCGAACTGAATTTTGGCGTGAAAGCGGCTGGCGCGCTCGTCCTTGAGACGGACGACGTTGCCTTCCTCGCGGCCAATGGTCACGGGCGTGGGCAGGTCGTGGAACACCTGGCCTTTGTCTTCACCGTCAAGGATCTGAAAGGTTACCGCTGCCATGTCCTACCATCCTCCGCGAGTGGCCGCAGTGAAAGTAACCCGTTCCTTGGTGGCGAGCCGGGCGGACGGCGCACGATCCCTCCACCCTGGTCTTATAGCATAGTTCGTAACGGGAGGGAAATATTTCAGGGCGAGCCGGGAGCGTAAGCGACCGGAGTTCATCCGGAGACAACCTCCGGTCGCTTACGTTCCCGGCTCGCCAAACCGTTCGAGGCTCGAAACCATTCTCGACGCCCACCGGGCGAAAGTCAATTCCGCCGGGGTCATCCGGCACTCCGGCAGGTGCCGAAACCACGTCAATTGTCGTTTGGCGAAGTTCCGGCTGCGCGTCTGGATCAGGGCAACCGCGTCCTCCAGGGTGCCGAGGCCGTCGAGGTGCGCGAACAACTCCTTGTAACCGAGTGCCTGGCCTGCCTCACGACTCAGGGGCTTTTCGAGATTTCGTAGCGCCCGCACCTCGTCGAGGAGGCCGTCGGCAATCATCTGTCGAACGCGGGCGTCGATGCGGTTATACAATTCGGCCCGCGGCAGGTCCAGGCAGAGGCAGTAATCCGTCGCCGTGTCCGCCGGCCGTTCGGCCGTCCACTGCTGTTGAAACGAGCTAATCGGTTTGCCGGTCAACTCCCACACTTCCAACGCCCGGACGACGCGGCGCACGTCATGAGGGTGCAACCGCCCGGCACTGACGGGATCGACGTGGTTGAGCCGGACGTGCAGCGCCGCGCCGCCGAGTTGGTCCGCCTCTTCAGCCAGGCGCTTTCGCAACGCATCGTCGGCTGGCGGGCCGTCGAACAGGCCATAAAGCAACGCCTTCAAATAGAGCGGGGTGCCGCCGACGAATAGCACCCGTTTGCCGCGACCGGCGATGTCGTCGTAGCAGGCCGTTGCCCGTTCCAGCCACCACGCGACGCTTGCCGACTCCCACGGCTCCAACACGTCCAGCAGGTGGTGCGGCACCCGTCGGCGTTCGTCGGCACCCGGTTTCGCGGTGCCGACATCCATGCGGCGGTAGAGTGCCATCGAATCCATCGAGACGATTTCCGCGCCGAGTCGTTCGGCCAACTCGACGCCGAGGCGCGATTTGCCGGCGCCGGTGGGGCCAGTGAGGATCAAGGCGCGCGGAAAGCGTTTGAGGAACATACGTCGGATTACCTTCGGCTCTGACCTGAGCGGCCAAACGCTATAGTACACACAGCAACCCCGGTCCCCTGTAGAGAGGTTCCCCACAATGCCGCGGTTCGTCGCAACGGTCGATCTGCTTGCCCCGGTGGCGCAGGTGTTCGACTTCTTCCGCAAGCCCGCCAACCTGCTGCGCGTGTCGCCGCCGCACTTGCGATTAAAATTGGAGGACGCCCCAGACGTTCTGCAACTGGGAACGCGCTTGACGCTCGTGAGCCGGCGCTGGGGTCTGCGCTACCGGAGCGTCACGGAAGTGACCGCGTTCGAGCCGGGGGCGTCGTTCGTCGAGGAACAGAAGGAAGGCGCGTTCCGCAAATGGATATACGCGCACCGCTTCGAGGCGACGCCGGACGGCGGCACGCGCGTCACCGATGAGATTGATTACGACCCGCCCGGCGGCATGTTGGGCTTGATGTTGACGCCCGCCGCGGTGGAGCGCGAGTTGAACGAGTTCTACCGCCATCGGAACGAAAAACTCGCGGCAATCCTGGGAAGGCGGTAAAGTGGAAGGCGGTCCACCGCGCCCCAACCGAAGATCGCGAAAGGAGTTTCATGAGTACCGCAATCGAAATCGCGCCGCCGGCCTGGACGGTGGCCGATCTTTTGGCGCAATTTGGCCCGATCCTGCACACGCGCATCCGCCACCATCCGCCGCCGGGCAGTGCGACCGAGCAGGACGTGATTGACATTCACGACCGGGAAGATCGTCTGTACGAACTCGTGGATGGCGTGTTGGTGGAGAAACCGATGGGCCTTCAGGAATCATTTTTGGCAGAATTGCTTGCACGACTGTTGGGAAACTATGCCGACGAGAAGGACACTGGGTTTATTCTTGGGGCTGACGGCATGGCCCGGCTGGCACCGGGGCTGGTGCGCATTCCCGACGTGTCGTTTATCTCCTGGCGTCGATTCCCGGACCGGACCATTCCGCGCTTGCCGATCCCTACTGTCCCGTTGAGCAATTGAGTAATCGGTAGAAAGCAAGGACCGGAAACAGGTTATGGCGGTTTCTCAGCTGTAGCGATTTCAACTTGGTCGGCTGCATTCTGGTAGTCTTTTCCACAGAAAACCGTGGAAAGGACTTGACGATGCCCACCGGGACGTTTTTGTTTGCCCAACGCA
>JBBRLG010000186.1:0-12217 GCA_038231495.1 Gemmatales bacterium
CTGGCCGTAGGCGGCACACGCGGGATTTGGACAGGCGCACAGCGACCAGTCTGGTTCGATCATGGCCCTTCCCTCCTGGTACTCCTGCCACCATAGCAGGCCGGAAACACCGCTGGAAGGTCGGTGGAGTCACGACCCAAATTCACCGCCACGAGCGTCCCCACCGCTTCACCGAACCTGGATCGACTTTTCACGACAACGCGTATTCCAGGTCCACTAAAGGGCGACGAAATCATTTTGTGGGACTTGGCCACGGGCGAGGAACTGGAAAGGCGGACGCTGCTCGAACCTTACGGTATTCATTTCAGCAGGGATGGGCAGCTGCTGATCGAGACCAGCGATCATGCTGGCGCGAACCTCAAGGAGACAATGGCACGTCCGCACGATCCAACGGTTTCCGAAAACGGTCGCTGGGTTCTTGTCTGGATCCCCAACGGGGCCGTTGTGCGGGACACGGTTACAGGCCGACAAATAGGCGAACTGCGGAATCCGGGCGATGAGGAACCGGAGATGTTTATGGTCTCCGGTTCTCCGCCGTGGGCGCCATGGACCAAGGGATTCTTCAGCCCGGACAGCAAGACCGTTGTAATCACCGGTTTGGGGCGCAATCGAAAGACCAGCCCGATGTATGAGTGGCTATCAGACCTCGGCATTTGGAAACATGCTTCGTTCGGATACGATGGTGTCGCCCGGTTGTGGGATGTGGAACGGTGTAAAGAACTGGCCTGCTTCGAGGACTGCGATCGAGTACTTTACTCGCCCGACAGCAAAACGCTAGCCACGGCTCACAAGGACGGCACCGTCCGCTTATGGGACGTGCCGCCGCGCAAACCCATGCTCGCCATCCTCGGCACGTCACTCGTTCTTTGGTTCGCCTTGTTGCTCAGTATTCAACTCGGCCAACGGTTTCTCCGGCGATTCCGACGCTGATTTGGAACGTCGTTTTGCTCAGCCAGTAAACGGCAGCGGTGCAACCTCCGCCGGATGTCGTTGCCCTTGCACGTCTACTTCCAGCCGCGTGCCGGGTTCCTGGCTGCCGCGGCGAACGTAACCGAGACCGATGGCGCCGCCGACTTGCGGCGACACTGTGCTCGAAGTGACGCGGCCGACTTCCTTGCCCTCGCGGAACAAGGCACTGTTGTGCGGCACGGCACCGTCCGGCAGCTTCAGCCGCAGCAAGGTGCGGTTTACCTGGCCGCGGTCGCGTGCCATGACAATCGGCTCCTGCCCGAGATAGCAGCCCTTGCCATAGCTGACCGCCTGGGGATTGCGGCCCACTTCCGGGGCGAAGGTCGTCTCGTCAACATCCTGCCCCTGGACCGGCGTGCCCGCCTCGATACGGAGCGTTTCCCAGGTTTCGCGCCCGGCGGGTCGGGCACCGGCGCGCAGCAGCATTTGCCAAACGGTCTCCGCCCGGCCGCGCAGGCAGACGATGTCATAGCCCGGCAGACCAAGCGGCGTGTGCCGGCGGATGTTGGCGGTGGCGTCGCTGCCGAACGTGCGCACCATGTGTTGCAGTTCCCCCAACGCCGGCACGTCGTCCACCAACGCCTTTTCTAAAACGTGGTGGGCCTGGGGGCCGGCGAGGTGCATTTGGGCGAACTCGCGGGTGCGGTCGGCGAACTCGACCTGTTCGCTGATGACGAAGTGGTCGAGGTGCTGGAACACCTTTTCGGCCGTGCCGGGGGCCACGTCGAGCCACAGGGCGGGCTGGCCGTCGTGCAGGAGCAAGTGAAAGACGTACAGGTAGGACACGACCTTGGCTTTCGCCGTGGTCAGGAACGCCTCGCAACCCGCCCCGACCGGCATGCCGGTAATGTCGTTGCTGCTCAGGTTGTGCAAAAACATCGCCGCTTCGGGGCCGATCAACTCGACCTTGCCGCGGTGCGACCGGTCGAAGACGACCGCGCCGGCGCGGGCTTGTTTATACTCGGCGGCAGGGTCGCCGAAGTGCGCGGGGATCGCGTAGCCGGCCTCCTCGGTATAGGTCGCGCCGGCCTTTGTGGTCATCTCGTGCAACGGGGTTTGCTCGGCCATCGGTTGCAATCTCCGTCAGTTTTCGTCGTACTGCGATTTCATTGCCGGGGCCGCCAACGCCGCCCCTTCTTCAACCACCGCTAGCGCGCGGTGCGCGTCTTCGAGGAACACGCACGACCCGCTGTTGTCCAATAGCTTTTGTACTTGTGCCGCGTGTTGCAGCGGCGTGGCAAACAACTCTTCGACACCCTCGTCGGGCAGGCCGCTCAGCACATAGAGCCGTGCCCGGCCGGCGGCGGTCGCCCACTGGAGCGCGGGCAGCATTTCCAGCGTCGGCTCGCGGCGAAAGTGCTTCAACACCCGCTCCGGCTCGTCGATGTTGCGAAGCAACTCGGCCGCGGGGCCGAACGCCGGTTGGCCCCGTGCCAGCAACACGATCCGCCCGCCCGGCTCCGCCACCCGCGCCCCGGCAGCCACCGCGGCGGCCCAATCGGCAAAGGTGTGCTGGGCCGGGTCGCCGGTGAGCGTGACGACGACCAGTTCGGCCAGTCGGGCCACCGGCACTCGCCAGCGCGCGTCGAGTTGCCGATCGGCCTCGATGCTCGCTTCGGCGGCGCCGGCCACGACCCGCGACCAACCGGTGCCGGCCCCCTCGATGACTTGCACGAAGAACGGCGCGCCGAGCAACCACCCCGTCTCGACCGCCTCCTGGTGCGTCGCGGACGGCTCCGCGCCGGGCGCGGCCAGCGTCAACCGTTCAGGCATCTCCGCGAGCGTGGCCGTATCGCTCAGCGCCGGGTAGATCGCTCCCTCGGCACCGCCCCGACCGAGCAGCGCGTCGTAACGCCGGGCCGAGACGACGACGAGTTGGTCCGCATCGACCAGAGTCCGATTGAGGTACAGGCGTTTGCCGTCGCGCATCGTGGCCAGGTAGGCGAGGCGCTTGCGGTCGGCGGGGTCGTGAACCTCGACGTGGACTTCCTCGAACACCTCGGGCAGAGCCTCGATCCACGGCTGGTTCGACGCCGGCGGCGCGGTCAGGAGGGTAATGTTTGCCGGCGCGACGCCCGCCTCGGTGACGTGTTCCAGCACGGGTATCAGCGCGTCCGTCAGGTTGGACAGGGACTCGTCGAGCACGACGGTAACGTGGTCGTCAGGGGTCAGCGCCCGCCGCAGCGCGGGGAAGCGGAACGGCGCTTCGAGTGCGTCGCGCACTGCCGCCGCCCGCTTGGCGAGGTCGGGACTCGCCGCACGCACGTCGCCGACGAGCTTGCCTTCCGCGACTTCGTACTCCTGACGTTCGAGGCCGTAGCCGATGGTGATACGCATGACACTACCTGCGGGACGAGCGGTTGCCCTTTCGTTGCGTCCTCCAGGGTTATTGTAGGGAGAACCGCAAAGCCGCAAGCGGCAATGCGCCGTTCCGATTGTGCCGATTGGGGCCGGAGGTATAATAAAAGAAAATGGGTCGAGCCAGTCGCCGTCACGTCGCAGGTTTTCCCCGGCACGATCCGCTTTTCTCCCTTTGGACCTACGAGTACCGGACCATGAGTACCGCCAACGCGACAATCCGGGGCCGCAACCTCATTTCCGGGCGTTGGCTGCCCGCCGACGGCGCTTCCTTCGAGAGCCACAACCCCGCCCGCACCACCGAAGTCGTCGGCGTTTTCCCCGCGAGCAACCCTGGCTTGGCCAAGGAGGCCGTCGCCGCGGCGCGCGCCGCCTACCCCGAGTGGCGACGCCTGAGCCGCATCCGCCGGGCCGAGCTGTTCGACAACCTTGCCCAGATCGTGAAGCGCGAGACGGACAACCTGGCTCAACTCATGGCGCGCGAGTGCGGCAAGGTCATCACGGAATGCCGGGCCGAGGTCGTCGAAGGGCTGCACATGATCCAGTACGTCTTCGGCACCGGCCGCACGTCGGTCGGCGACGTGTTGGCGTCCGAGATCGCCGAGAAGGACACCTTCATGCGCCGCAAGCCGTGGGGCGTCGTCGCGGTTATCACGCCGTGGAACTTCCCGTTTGCCGTGCCGCTGTGGATGCTCGGACCGAGTTTGCTCGAAGGCAACACGGTCGTTTTCAAACCGTCGGAAGACACGCCCGCCGTCGGCCAGCGCCTTACCGAATTGTTCGAGGAGGCTGGCTTCCCGCCCGGCGTCGTCAACTTGGTCCACGGCGACGGTACGGTCGGCGAGGCGCTCGTGCAAAACGCGGAAGTCAACGTCGTCCTATTCACCGGCAGTTACGACGTGGGCCGGCGCATCCAGGAAGTGTCGGTGCCGTTATACGACCGCATCGTCGCCTGCGAGATGGGCAGCAAGAGCGCGGTCATCGTCACGGCCGACGCCCGGCTCGACCTGGCGGTGAACTGCGCGCTCATCAGTGCGTTCAAGACGAGCGGCCAGCGCTGCGTCTCGGCCAGCCGCGTCATCGTGGCGGAAGCGCTCTTCGACAAGTTTGCCGACAAGCTGGTGACCGCGGCCAAGGCTCTACGGATCGGCAACCCGCTGGACGCCGGCAACTTCACCGGCCCGGTCATCCACCGCGGCTCGGTCGAGAAGATCGAGAGCTACAACCAGCTGGCGAAAAAAGAGGGCGCCCAGGTGCTGCTCGACGGCGGCCGGCTGACCCAGGGCGAACACGGCGTCGGCTGTTACCTGGCCCCGTTCGTCTACAAGATGGAACATCGCCCCGACGCGCGGTGTCTACGCGAAGAGGTGTTCGGCCCGCACCTGGCGCTGATCCCGTTCCGCACCAACGACGATGCGGTGCGCATCTACAACGATACGCCTTACGGTCTGTCGATGGCGGTGGTCACGGAGGATTATCGCACCATGCGTTTCTTCCGCGACGAGTGCGAATACGGCATGGGCTACGTCAATTTGCCGTGCATCGGTGCGGAGGTGCATTTACCGTTCGGCGGCGTGAAGAAGAGCGGCAATGGCCACCCGTCGGCCGCGGGCCTGGTCGAGGCGGTGACGCACAAGACGGCGTGGACGGTGAACTACGGCACGGAAGTGAAGATGGCGCAGGGGTTGACGACGGACATCGAGGGAGGACCGGCATGAAAAAGGATTGGCCGTTCAAAGATCCAGAGAATGTCATTGCCTTGACACTACGGGATGTAATGGAGGACAACCTGCCGATTTTGCTCGTCACGCACGACGCGGAGGACGGCTGCTGGCAGTTCCTTGATGGCCGGGACAACCCGGACCCGAAGGTCGGCATCGTAGTTTGCCTGGGCCACATCGTTGAGTATGACCCAAGCATCAGGGAGTTGGCCGACTTGCCGCTCGGTTGGAGAGCATGGCGTGCAACACCGGCCGAGCCGTGGCAACGCGAAGAGATGGAACCGGAAGCGGAAGGCGAGTCGGAGAACCAAAATTGAAATTGGAGGCAATCCCCCGTGAGTGAACCCATGTGGTCAAGGCGATTCGCCCACGACATCGCAAAGGTCTTGGGCTTTCTGACGGCCGAGACGGTGCAAGATGGCAAGGACAATGCCTTGCGCCAAGACGGTACGCGCGTCGTGGAGGAAATTACGGAGCACATCCGATACTTGCCATTGGAACAAGTTAACTGGACGGAGGACATGGCGCGATTCTTGGTTCAAATGGAATCGAACGGGGGGGCCGAACAGAATTCATTGCGTTGGCAATTTGCCAAGCTGCGCGAGCTTTGCGCTTTCGTGGCTTTCCTGCGGGGGTGCTACGGAACCGAGCAACCGGCGGACGAAAGCGACGAGTGGACCGACGAAGATAGGCACGACTTCACCCTCGACTCCCTACGGCGTCTGGAGGAGAAAGACCCTTACCCCTGGCCGGAGAACTCAGCCGATGCTCAAGCCGGGTGACGTGGTTGTTTGTCCGTTTGTTGGCACCCAAGGAATCAAAAGGCGTCCCGCGGTTGTGGTTTCGACCGACCAACTCCACTTGAGCGGCGCTGATGCGATTGTAGCCGAACTGTCCACGCAGTTGGCGAAGGCAAGCCAAGCGACCAGTTTCCTGTTACTGGATTGGCAGGCCGCCGGGCTGATTCAGCCCTCTGTTTTTCGTTGTTACTTATCAATGGTCTTAAGAGCGCATTTGAGGCCGGTAGGTCGTTTGTCCGACCGCGATTGGCAGGAAGTCCAAGCGAAACTTCGACTCGGCATTGCCGTGTAACGGCAGATCAACACAAGGAGTTTGAGCCGATGTGGCATTTCGACGACCGCACCGTTCCCGACCTTCAAACCGACCTGCCCGGCCCCAAGGCCCAGGCCTTGTTGGAGCGCGATGCCAAGTACGTCTCACCGTCGTACACCCGCGTCTATCCCCTCGTCGTCGCGCGCGGCAGCGGCGCGGTTATCGAAGATGTGGACGGCAACCTCTTCCTGGACTTCACCGCCGGCATCGCGGTGGCCTCGACCGGCCACTGTCACCCGCACGTCGTCGAAGCCGTCACCGACCAGGCGCACAAGCTGTTGCACATGTCCGGCACCGATTTCTACTACCAGCCGCAGATCGACCTGTCGCAGCGGTTGGCCGAGACCGGCCGTGGCACGAGTGCCAAGCGCGTCTTCTTTACCAACAGCGGTGCCGAGGCGCTGGAAGCGGCGCTCAAGCTCGCCCGCTGGCACACGGGCCGGTCGCGCGTCATTGCGTTCTTCGGCGCGTTTCACGGGCGCACTTACGGTGCGATGTCGCTGTCGGGATCGAAACTCGTCCACCGGCGCGGCTTCTCGCCGCTGGTGCCGGACATTCACCACGTCCCGTATCCACGCGGCTGTCAGAGTTGTGCGTTGCCCGGCTCGGTTTGCGAATGCGTCAAGCAGATCGAGGAGACGGTGCTGCGGCGGACCGCGCCGCCCGACGAGGTGGCGGCCATTTTCGTCGAGCCGATTCAGGGCGAGGGTGGCTACCACGTGCCGCCGGCCGGTTTCCTTCCGGGCCTGCGCGAACTGTGCGACCGTCACGGCATTTTGCTCGTCGCCGACGAGGTGCAAAGCGGCATGGGTCGCACCGGCAAGCTGTGGGCCGTCGAGCACTGGGGCATCGAGCCGGACATCCTTTGTTCGGCCAAGGGCATCGCCAGCGGCATGCCGTTGGGCGCGATCATCGCCCGTGCCGAGGTGATGAACTGGCCCAGCGGCAGCCACGCCAGTACGTTCGGCGGCAACCCGGTCAGCTGCCGGGCCGCCCTGGCGACGTTGGACCTGTTGCAATCGGGTTACATGCAAAACGCCGCCGAACGCGGGGCACAATTGAAGCAAGGTTTGGCCCGGCTTCAGCAGGAGTTTCCGTTCGTCGGCGATGTGCGCGGCCTGGGTCTGATGGTGGCGATGGACCTGGTGCAGGCCCGCGACCCGTATTTGCACGACCCGGCCCTGCGCGACGCGGTGGTTGAGGCCGCGTTCCATGCCGGCTTGCTGCTACTGGGCTGCGGCGAAAGTGCGGTCCGTTTTTGCCCGCCGCTGTGCATTACGGCCGAGCAGGTGGACACGGCGGTCGGCATCCTCGGCAACGTGCTGGCGGCGCGGCGTGCGGTGCCGGTGGCGGTGTAATGTCGGCGGTCGCCGCTTGCGGCTTTGCGCTCAGCCGCAAGCGGCAAATCACGTCCGCCGCAACAGCAACAACGTCTGATCGTCTTGCAATTCCGTCTGCCTGGTGAACTGCTGCACCGCAGCACTGGCCGCCTCGGCACATTGTTCCAGCGGCAGACGTGAATTCGCACCACCCAGCACTTCGCACAATCGTTCCCGGCCGAACATCGTGGTACCGTCCGGCGCGAACGCTTCCGTGAAGCCGTCGGTGTACAGGATCAACGTCTCGCCCGCTGCCAGCGCCAACGGCAAGTCGTCAACGACCAAATGCAACGGCGAAAAGCCGAGCATCAGTGCCGGTTTGACCGGGATTTCCTCGATGTGCCCGTCGGCCCGCCGCAGCAGCGGCGGCGGGTGGCCGCCCGACGCCAGGAGCAGCGTGCCGTCGTCCGCGTTGTAAACGCCGTGGATCAGCGTGACGAACAGGGCCGTGGGGTTGTCGGCAACGAGGGCCGCGTTGAGCCGCCGCAAGAGGTCCGCCGGGCCAGACGCCGCCGCGGCCAGGTGCCGGCTCAGCGTCCGCACGGCAATCATGAACAGCGCCGCCGGCATCCCCTTGCCGGACACGTCGCCCAAAAAGAATGCCAGTCGGCCGTCGGGCAGCGGGAAGAAGTCGTACAGGTCGCCGGACACTTCGCGGGCCGGGTGGACGCGGGCGAACAACTCCATTTGCCCCTTGCCCAACGGCTCGAAGTCGGCGGGCAAAAACGACTGCTGTATTTCGCGCGCCAGCAACAACTCCTGCCGCAGTCTGGCCTCGCGCAAGATTTCGGCGTGCAGGGCCACGTTCTCCAGCACCACACCCACTTGCAAGCCGATCGCCGTCAGCAACTCCAGGTCTTCGGCGTGCAGGCGCTGCCCCTTGCGGATGCAATCGAGCTGGATGACGCCAAGCCGCCGGCCCTGGCTGCCGAGCAAAGGTACGCATAAAAAAGATCGCAAATTGAGCGAAACCAGCGACGCCGACAGCTTCACGCGCGGGTCGTCGCCGACATCTTCACTCAGGAGGCCGACCCCCTCGTCGAGTGCGGCTTTCACGAGCGTACGGCTGTAGGGATAATCGCCCTTGGCATTAGCGCGCGTCCGCTGGACGCGAACGACGTGGTGCTCGCCCTCGCACAACAACACCATGCCGCGGTCGGCCTGCGGGAACAGCCGAAACAGGTGATCGACCAGTTGGCCCAACAGCGGATCGAGTTCGAGCGTGTTGCCGAGGTGGCGGGCGATTTCGAGTACGACCTGGAGTCGATAGGTGGCGTTCTGCGCGAACAGGGTGCGGTTGGACGGTTGGGCTTCGACCCGAGCGCGGATGACCTGCTCGTTCTCCGGACTGGGTTCGGACCCTTCCAGTCGTAGACCGAAGACGTAGGGGCCGATCTGCAACTGGTCGGTGGCCAGCAGAGGCGCGCGGCGGGTGACGCGGTTGCCGTTGAGCCAGGTGCCGTTGCTGCTGCCGACGTCCTCGACGAAGAATTCGCCATCGTCCTGGACGATCTGGGCGTGCTGGCGGCTGACGGCAAGCGAATCGAGGTAGACGTGCGCGTCCGGCTGCCGGCCGATGGCCGTGCAGGGTCCGGTGAGGGAAAACCGCTGGCCCGGCTTGGGGCCTTGGAGAACGATGAGGGACGCCATGCCCTCTGTTGTACCCCGGCGGCAACGGGGACGCCAGTGCGCCGTGGCTACCGCGCGACCGCGACGCGACCACGGCGGACTTTCGTCCGCCGCTCGCCATTCCGCCACTGTCTACTGCAACCACTCGGCGGGCACGGGTTCCTTGATGTGCTCGTCCTTGGCGAAAACGCGGACCTCCATCAGCTTCTCGCCCTCGCCCTCTTTCACCTTGAGGAAGCGAACGCCCTTGGCGTCCTTCACCTTGCGGTTGGCGGCGATGGCCTTCCATTGGGCTTTGGAAATCTGAGGTGCTGCCACGGCTTCTCCTTTACGGGCGAATGTCTGGGTGGTGTCACAGGCTTGGCTCCGCTCGTGTACCAACCATGATATTACGAACCCAGCGCCTTTCAGGCCGCTGCCGGAGGGCAAAAAGGAGAAAGGAAGCCATTCCCCGGCGCTGCAATGCCGCAAGCGGCAAGGCAAACGCGAACGGCGGACGGAAGGTCGCAACCTTCCGCCCGCCGGTTATTTCTTACGATCGATCCCGCGTCAGATCACGCCGGCGCCGAAGCCGTCGGACGACTTCTCGGCGTGGACGGCCTGGCTGGCGGGTTGCGGCACCGCGTGGCGGCCGCGCGGGCCGTGGTTGCCGTGCGTGCGGTAGCCGCGCACCGGACCGTTCGCCTCGCCGCCGACCGTGCCCAGCGGTGCGTCGTAGTCGCTGTCAAAGTCGTCGTAATTGCACACGTAGCCGGGCTGCTTGGAGCGTTCCTTCTCGGCGTGGAACGCCTTGAGCACCGCGCCCTGGATCACCTCGCGGCAGGCCGAGTTGATCGGGTGCGCGATGTCGGCGTGCAGCTTGACCCGGCCGTCCACGTCGCGGGTGGCCCGGTCCTCGTCCAGCTTGCCGCCGCACTGGTTGCAGAACCGCGCCCGCAGGTGGTTCTTCGACCCGCAGCCGCCACACCGGTCCGTCAGCTTGCGGCTCGGCATGGCCACAAAGGACCCCTTGGTGCCTTCGATGATCTTCAGGTCGCGCACGACGAAGGCGTCGGCGAACGTCACCGAACAGAACGCTTGCAGGCGTTCGTTCTCGTTGTTGTCTTCCATGAGCTTGATACGGACTTCGGTGATGACCACAGTTGTTCTCCTTTTTTCTGTGGCACACTCAAATGCAACTCCTCACGCTAAGGACACGCTCCCCGTCCCGCGCCTCCCGTGCCCGGCTCAGGGTGCGTGTGATGCGGAGGGCCTCGCCGGCGTCGCGGCACAGTGCATAGACGGTGCTGCCGCTGCCGCTCATCAACTGCCCCGCGGGCCCTAGCCGGGCCAGCCGTTCGTAGGCGCTGGCCACCGCGGGACACAGCCGTTCTGCCGCCGGCTGAAGCCGGTTGTGCAAGAGACGGCCCAACTCCTCCACGTCTCCCGTTCGTGCCGCCGCGCGCACCTCCTTGCCGCTCAGCGGTTCCACCGGCACCGTCAGGTTCCGAAATACTTCGGCGGTGGACAGACCGACCGGGGGACACACCAACACGAAATCGAGCGGCCTTCCCAATACGAGCGGCTCGACCTGCTCGCCCCGCCCGGTACACCAGGCGGCGGGGGTCGCGAAGAAGAACGGGACGTCGCTGCCCAGTTCGCCGCCGAGTTCCGCCAGCACGGCTCGATCCCAGCCGAGGTTCCACAAGCGGTTCAACCCCGCCAGGGTGGCGGCGGCGTCGCTCGACCCCCCCGCCAGGCCGGCGGCCAGGGGGAGCCGTTTCCGCAACCGGATCGTCACGCCGCCCGCGTGGCCGGCTCGCCGCCGGACCAACTCGGCCGCGCGACAGATCAGGTTGTCAGGCCCGGTGGACAGGTTATCGCGGTCGCACTGGAGCCTTACGGCACCAGACGGGTCCTCCGTGAATTCCAGGGTGTCGTACAGGTTGACCGCCACCATGAGCGTCGCCAGCTCGTGGTAGCCGTCGTCCCGGCGGCGCAGGACTTCCAGGTGCAGGTTCACTTTCGCCGGCGTGCGAACGACCAGACCGGCAGAGTCGCGGTGGATGAGCATGGATGGGAAAGTACGGGTTAAAGAGAGTCCCATCCGTGGGTGTCGTGCGGGTTGCCGACATCCCGGTGCCGCTCCATCTTGCCGGGGCCGATCGTCGGTGGCGAAGGCTGGCCGTTTTGCTCCGGAACCAGCCAACACCATGAACGGGGGCGATAATACCCGCCGCGCACGGGAGCGTCAAGCCGGCTATGCGCGGGGTCGCGGAACGCTGCGCGGAACCGTCGTTGTGCGCGGGCCGGGCGGAGGGAACGGGCGGCGAGTGACAGGGCGTTGTCGGTCGGGCGCGGGGGGCACCGCGGCCATTTTTTCCTTGCCGCGCGCCCCCTTTGCCGGTAGCGTTTGAGTTCTCGCGGCCGTGCGCCGCGAAAGGACCCGGTTGTTTCAACCAGACGAAGGAGGCGAACATGCGCGTGTGGCACCTGACATTCGTGGCGGGACTCGGCCTGGCTCTGGCGGGGTGTGGCCCGGCCAGCACGCCGAATAGGAACCCCGGCGGCTCGCCCCCCGCCGACACCAAGGCGCAGGTCGGCCTCGGCGACGAGCCGGCCGTCCTGCGGGGCAAGATGCTCGGCAAATGGACGGCCATCGACAACGGCAAGCCGGTCTCGTACGAATTCGCCAAGGACGACACCTACAAAACCGAGGCCGACAAGCTGAAACTTTCCGGCAAGTGGAAGACGCTCGACGACAAGACCGTCGAACTCACCTACACGCTGACGGACGAGCAGCTCGCGGTTGCCAAAGAATTGTGGAAGATGACGAACGACCTGATCGACAAAGGCCCGGTCATTCCCG
This sequence comes from Gemmatales bacterium, assembly GCA_038231495.1. Classification (GTDB taxonomy): domain Bacteria; phylum Planctomycetota; class Planctomycetia; order Gemmatales; family Gemmataceae; genus JBBRLG01. The sequence goes on from JBBRLG010000186.1 coordinate 12,018, forward strand.
GCATCCAGATCGAGAAGCAGCCGGAGCCGAAAATGGAGAACGCGATCAAGCTGCGCGCCGCGGTCAACGGCGACGAGTTGAGCCTGGGACCGCAACAGCTCAAGCGGGCGAAGTAAGGATTTGCGAAGTAATAGTTTCGTCAGAGCCGCGACCGTAAGGGCGGAGATACACCGCTCCCATACGGTCGCGGCTCTGACGAC
>JBBRLG010000187.1:0-12157 GCA_038231495.1 Gemmatales bacterium
AAGGGAGGCCGGGGACCGAAAACTGACAGCCGGACGATCTGCTGCCTGCCGAAAAGGCATCGATTCGGCCCCGAGGGCTTGAGAGCGCACGGAAAAACACGGGTTTCCGTCACTAGCAAAAATCGAGCCGAACACTATTGGCTGCGTCCTCTTTTAGCCATCGTTCTGTCTCGCAGCTTCAACCCTCACGCCGACGGAGTACTTGGGCCAGGAGACGGCGGTGGCGGCAGGAAAGCGGCCGCCGATTTCTCGACCTGCTTCAGGTAGTGATTCAGGATGAGACCCTGCACGTCGGCCGGCGACAGGTAGTCGGCAAAACTTGCGTAGGTCGTCCCACTCGAACGATCCTCCAGATACCGCGCGACCGTCGATGCGGCCCAGAGGGTGCGGTAATGCTTGTAAATGTGCTTGTACCGCGGCGTTCGCTTCAACATGTTTTCGCGGGATTCATGGTTGTGGCCGTGCTTGTTCGGGTGGTTGCGGAAGAACACCGCTTCAACAAGGTGCAGCGCACGGTAAAACGCAATGACCGTAATCCAGTCCCCGAAACGGCTAATATCCGGGAGGAGATGATCGATCAGTTGCTGGTTCCGCTCGGCGACCGCCAGGTGTTCTGCGTCACTTGGCATCCGGAGCCTCGAAGTGAGCGGCCGGGAGGAAGGATTTGACCGAGTCTTCGGACGTGGCCGGCAGCGCGAGGACGCTGAGGCGGATGAGGTCGAACGCCTCGTCGTTCGCAACGTCCAGGTCCAGGTCGGATAAGGCGTCCTCGAACGCCGCATCGAACTTTTTTGTTTTGCGGACGATCAAGAACAACATCCCGGAATCGCGCGGCGTCAGATACGCTTCCCGTACGTCGCCCTTGTCCTTGAGCCAGTCCTGGAGCTTGACGAGCAGCTTGCGGAGCTGCTTCCCGACTTCGGCGATCTTCCCGTAAACCTTGCAGGCATGGGCAGCCGCTTCAACGGTCATCAAGAAGCGATCTTCGTCTCCCGTTTCAACCAAAACTTGTCCGGTGGCGGTGTGGCACAGCCGGATAACCGTTTTATCTTCGATCGCGTTGTCCTTCATAATACGGCACTTTGGTGAATTAACGCAGGCCGTCGAAACCCTTCGGGCCGCTCACTTATAAGCCGGGAAATACTGCCGGTCAACGGGAAAGGATCGAAACGACCTTCGATCCTCTCCGACTCCTGCGGCCTTTTCCTAGTCTACGCTTTGGCTCCAGGGTAGGCAATGAACGGCGGCTAGGCAACCGCCACCTGATTTGCTCCCTCCCCTCCCAGTTGTTAGATGTGAGAAGGTACGACCGCCGCTTGCGGCTTTGCCTTCCGCCGGGTAGAGTTGGCTACAGAAGTTCGGTTTTCCGCGCAAGGCGTCGGCAAACCGTCGTTCTTCTCCCGAACGCCGGGTCAGGCGCACACCGCTTTTCGGTCCCGATTGCCGTGGTTGGGAGTGTCCCCATGAACGCCGCTCTGCTCGCACTGGTTGTAACGGCTTGCCTCGCCGCCGATGAGCCGATGGACGCCAAGCCGGCGCGGAAGCCGCACCCGTTCGCGCCGAGCCTGCCGCAACTCACCGCGGACGAGGAGGACAAACTCGACGCCCTTATCAACCGCTTCATGGAATTCGACATCGGCCAGCTGCGCGGCGAGGAAGGTGCCCGGGCGAAAAAGGAGTTCGAGGCGCTGCCGGCCGAAGCCATTCCGGCCCTGATCCGCGGACTGAACCGGGCGGCGAAGCTCGACCACAGCTGCCCGGCGGTCGTGATCGCGAAGAAGCTTAACACCTTACTAATGGCGTCCGAAGACTCGAAGCTGCTCGACTTCGCGCGCGACGAAATCGGTGCCGGTGCCGAGCGCTCCAAGCACGCGCCAGTACTGGCCGTGTTGCGGAGCAACTGCGCGGTGCGCAAGAACGGTCTGGCCCGCGCGGCGCCGATCGGCGGCGGCGACAAGACGCCCAAGACGCTGACGACCGAAGAGTTGGTCGAAGCAGTCAGCACGCTTCAGGGCGCGAAGCTGCGGCCGCTGCTGGTCGAGTTGGAAACGCGCAAGGGCGACGAAGTGCTCGGCGCGCTCCAGGTCGCCGTGACGAATTCGGACCCGGACTTGCAACAACTGGCGCGCCTGATGATCGAGCGCAACCTGTCGCGGCAGACGGTGGACGTGGTGAAGGAAAAGTTGAAGGACGGCAACCCCGAGTTGCGCAGGGCGGCCGCGAAGGTCGCCAGCCTGAAATGGCCTACCCTGTTTACCAGCACCATTGAACTCCTCGACGACAAGGCGCCGGAGGTCCGCGAGGAGGCGCACAAGGCACTGATGCGGTTCAGCAAGGGCATGGACTTCGGCCCCGAGAAGGACGCGAAGGCCGAAGAGCGGTCGGCGGCGATGGACCGCTGGCGCGAATGGCTGGCCCGGCAGAAGAAGTAAAAGCGTGGAGCGCTACGCCGCAAGCGGCGGATCAATTCTCAACTTTCCTGCTTGCGAACCCCTTGCCGTCCGGCCATACTGGGGCTGCATTGCACGTCTTTGGCCGGGCCGGCGGGAAATAGGCGTCCCGCCGGAGTTTTTGCAAAGACGAGACGCTGCCGCCCCCCGCGCCCGCGTCGAAACGGCAACCGCACCTATACTGAGATGGTCGTCCCGACGCCCGGTGGCCGCACTGCCGCCGGGCGGGCCCAAGCACCAAGGAGCCTGTCCATGCGGCACTCGTATTACGCACTCGGCCTGCTCGTCGTTTTGTTTCCCGCCGTCGGCCGGGCGGCGGACGACCCCGACGCGCCGGAACAACTGCTGCCGGCCACGTCCCAGGTTTATATCCGCTGGGACGGCGTCGAAGGCCACCGCCCTGCCTACGATAAAACCGCCCTCGGCAAGATGATGAAGGGCGACACCGGCACCTTCGTCACCGGCATCTTCGGCCAGGTGCAGGACAGCCTCGGCTCGCTGCTCACCGTCGATCAACTCCTCACCGGCACCCCGCCCGACAAGCTGCAAAAGCTGCAAAAAAGCGCCGCCGAGTCCGGCAAGCTGATCCCGCTGCTGACCGAACACGGCTTCGTCCTCGGCGTCGAGGTCCGCGGCATCGAACCGCCGCAGGGCCAAATCACCATCATCCTGCCGGGTGCCGGCGCCAAGTCGGCGTCGCTCCTCGGCGCGCTGAACCTCGTCGCCAGCTACTACAAGCTGGAATTGAAGGAAGTGAAAGTCGGCGCGCACACCGTCTTGACCATCAACCTCGGCCCCGTCCACGTCAACTTCTGGGTCCAGGGCAAGCACGCAGTCCTGACAATCGGCACCGACGACGCCGAGAAGACGGTCAAGGCGATGACCGCCCCCAACCGCGCCACCCTGGTCGGCACCGCGTTGTACAAGCGCCTCCACGCCTTCGACAAGTTCGAGACCAGTGCCCGCGCCTTCGTGGACGTGGCGGCGGTGACGAAGCTGGCCAACTCGCGCGGCAAGGAGGTCGAAAGTCTGCTGACCGAGTTGGGCCTCGACAACCTCAAGAGCATCGTCTTTTATTCGGGCTTCGACGGCGCGTCCGAGCGCAGCATCATGGAAATGGAAATCCCCGGCGCGCGCAAGGGGTTGCTGACGCTCTTGACCGGTAAACCGTTCAAGCTGGGCGACGTGCCGGCGCTGCCGCCGGATGCGACGAGCTGGTCGATGACCAACCTCGACGCCGCCAAGTTCTACGACGTGCTGCTGCCCGCCGTCGAGCGCATCGCCGCACTCCTCTCGCCCGACGCCGCCGACAGCATCAAGGGTTACAGCAAGTCGGTCAACGAGTTCCTCGGCATCGACCTGCACAAGGACTTTCTCGGCTCGCTGGACGGGCAATTCGTCCAGTACAGCTCCCCGTCCGAAGGGCCGTTGAACCTCGGCCAGACGTTCCTGTTCAAGGTCAAGGACCAGAAGAAGCTGGAAGAGGCGATTGAAACGGCGGTCAAGGGTTTGTCCAAGCTCACGCCGACGGAGGTGAAGAACAAGAAGCGCACCTACCGGGGCGTTGCAGTGCATGAAATCCATTTCGGCCAGCAGAGTGTGCCGTTGGTGCCGACTTACGCGATCGCCAACGGCTGGCTGGTGGTCAGTTACTTCCCCCAGGGCGTCCACGGCTACATCGCCCGGACCACGGACGAGATGCCCGCGTGGAAGCCGGACGCGCACACGGTGGACGCGCTGAAGCTGCTGCCGGCCGAGTTCATTTCGATCTCGTACTCCGACCCGCGGCCGTCGCTGCGGACGCTGCTGTCGATTGCGCCGCTCATTGGGGCCAGCATCAACAGTTTCTACCCGGAGTTCAACTTCGACGTGGGCAGCCTGCCCAACGCCCAGGACGCGACGCACCACCTGTTCCCGAACGTGTCGGTGACCAACGACGACGGCAAATTCTTGCGCGTGGAAACGCGGGCGTCGCTGGCACTGCCGATCGAGCTGGCGGGCATTGACACGTATGCGGTGTTTATCCTGTTCTCGTTGGGGCGGTTCGCGTTTTGACGGGATTTAAAGCCATTTGAACCGCCAAGAAGAGAATGGAATCACGAAAACACGAAAGAACGAAAGGGCGAAACGGAAAGGGGCGCGGTCGGATACTGAGTCTTTGCACCCTTCCTTTTTCGAGTTTTCGTTCTTTCGTGTTTTCGTGATTCCATTCTCTTTCCGCTCTTGGCGCTCTTGGCGGTTCAACTCTTCTTCAGTCCCTGGGAGGACTCCCCGCATGTTTCGCACGAGACTTACCCTGGCGGTCGGCGCGCTGGTCTGCCTGGCGCTGCCGGTCGCCCGGCCCGCGCCGCCGATTGCCGTTAACCAGTTTCTGGAATTACAAGCGCTCGTCAAACCGAACAAGAGCGAGGACAAGTGGGCCGAAATCCCCTGGCAGGCCAGCCTGTGGGAGGCGCGGAAACAGGCCGCGGCCCAGGGTAAACCGATCCTGCTGTGGGAGATGGACGGCCATCCGCTCGGCTGCACCTGAAACAACGGCGTCGCGGGCCGTGCGCTCGCTTTCTCCGATCCGAAAATGGTTAAACTCGCCAGCGAAGATTTCATCCCCGTGACCGGCGACGATTGGTATCAGCGCCGCCGTGAGGACGCCGAGGGCGAATTCTTCCGCAAGGTCGCCGACCAGGGGCCGCGCAAGGGTGCGGGCGGCGGCACCCGCCAGGGCATCTATTGCTTCACCGCTGCCGGCAAACTCCTCGCCTATAAGAACGCCCAGGACGCCGACGTGATGCGCGAAGTCGTCGAACGCGCGCTGGCCGACTGGAAGAAACTGCCCGCCGACGAGCGCGATCCCGGTGCCGTCAAGGTCGGCGACGCCGGCAAGCCCGACAAGCGGTACCACCGCGCCCCGCCCGCCGACGGCTTGATCCTCAACGTTTACACGCGCATCCTCGAACGCGACGGCAAGGGCGACTACCGCAAAGGTTCCTGCGACACGGCCGGCGGCGACCTGTCGGCGCGCGACCACCTGTGGCTGACGAAGGGTGAGTGGCAAGCCCTGCTGCCCAAGGACGTGAAAGCCGGCGATCACTTCGCCATGCCCGCGGCGGTGGCCCAGCGGATTACCCGCTACCATCTGGTGGACGACACGCGCGGCGAGCCGCCGTTTTGGTCGGCGGAACAGGTGCGCAAGGCCGAGATGCGCTGGACGGTCGAGGAGGCGACGGCGGCGACCGTGCGGCTGCGGCTGGACGGCGAGGCGTTGCTGGCCACGGACGCCGACCCGAAGAAGGCGGAGCGCGGCTACGAGGCCCGGTTGCTCGGCTACCTCGAATACGACCCGGCAAAGAAGGTCGTCACGCGCTTCGACGTGTTGGCCCTGGGCGACCACTGGGGCGAGAGTGAATTGACGCGCGGCGCGCGCGCAGGCCGGCAGCCGCTGGGCGTCGCGTTCGCGTTGAGCAAGGGCGACAAGCCTGCCGACACGGTGCCGCCGCAGGCGGCGCGCGACTTCGGCGCCTACCTGGGGAAATGACGTTGGATTGCCGCTTGCGGCGTTGCGGGGTTCCCGCAACGCCGCAAGCGGCCGGATGGTTTTCTCATGCCGCGTGTCCTCATTGTCGGCGGCGGCATTTCGGGCCTGGCCCTGGCCTACCGGCTCGAACAACTCCGGCCCGACCTCGACGTGACCGTCCTCGAACAGCGGCCGCGCGTCGGCGGCACCATCGACTCTGCCGCGCGCGACGGCTTCCTCGTCGAAGGCGGACCGAATGGTTTTCTCGACAACAAGCCCTTCACCATCGACCTTTGCCGGGAGCTTGGCCTTGCCGACCGCCTCGTGACCGCGAGTGAGACGGCGGCCCGCAACCGCTTCGTCTTGCTCGACGGCAAGCTGCGCAAGCTGCCGAATAGTTTGTGGTCGTTTCTCACCACCGGCGTCCTGAGTTGGCGCACCAAGCTGGCCTTCCTCGTCGAACGCATGCAACCGCGGCGCACGGACCCGGCCGACGAATCCATCGACGCCTTCGCGCGCCGCCGGTTCGGCACGGAGGCCGCCGAAACGTTGGTGGACGCCTTCGTGACGGGCATTTACGCCGGCGACCCGCAACGGTTGAGCCTCGCGGCGTCGTTCCCGCGCCTGGCCGCGCTGGAACGCGACTACGGCAGTGTGCTCCGGGGCTTCGCGCAGACGCGGCGCAAGCAACGCGCCGAGGCCAAGGCGCTGGGCAAACCGCTGCAGCGTGCCGGGCAGATGTGGTCGTTTCGCGACGGGCTGGGGGTGCTGGTGCAGACGCTGCGCGACCGACTGCGACAGCCGCCGATCTTGGGGGTTGGGGTGGGCGGCGTTTGCCGGATTGATGGCGCGTGGCGGGTGCGGGGGGACGGGGGGGCGAGCTGGGAGGCGGGGGCCGTGGTGTTGACTTGCCCCGCAACGCCGCAAGCGGCAATCTTGAGGGAACTCGATCCGGAGTTGGCGGATCGGATTAGGGGTATTAACTACAACCGGGTTGCCGTCGTGGCGCTGGGCTACCGCGCCGGGGACGTGCCGCACCCGCTGGACGGCTTCGGCTACCTGTCGCCGCAGCGGAGCCGGCGCGACGTGCTCGGCGTGCAGTGGTGCTCGTCCATCTTTCCCGACCGCGCGCCGGCGGGGACGGTGCTGTTGCGGGCCATGTGCGGCGGCTGGCATCGGGCGGAAATGGTCGATTGGGACGACGACCGCCTGCTGGCCGCCGTCCGCAACGAGTTCCAGGAGACGATGGGGATTACCGCCGTGCCGGTGTTACACAAGATCGTGCGCTGGGACCGGGCCATTCCGCAGTATGAAATGGGCCACCTCGAACGGGTGGCCTGGATCGAGGAACGCGCCGCACGTTACCCCGGTCTGTACCTCGGCGGCAACTGCTACCGCGGCGTGGCCCTCAACGATTGTGTCGAACAGGCCGACCTACTCGCCTGCCGCGTGGCGCTGCGGTAGTTATACTGCCCGCGGCTCAATTTGACACAACCCCCGTAGCCACAAGCGGCCCGCTTGTTGGCTGGGCGAAAGCCTACAAGCGGGCCGCTTGTGGCTACGGGATATTGCGTCAAATCCGACCGCGGGCAGTATAAGATAGGTCCACGCGACTCAATTGGGTGCGGCCATTTCCAGGCAGGCGATTTCCGGGATCAGCTTCAAGAACTCGCCGACCAGGTACGGGTCGAACTGCGTGCCCGCGCCGGCCGCCAAGATTTGCTGGACCTGGGCCACTGGCATGGCGGCGCGGTAAGCCCGCGAGGTGGTCATGGCGTCGAAACAGTCGGGGAGGGTGATGAGCCGGGCCAACAGCGGAATGGCGTCGCCGGACAGGCCGTCGGGGTAGCCCTGGCCGTCGTAACGCTCGTGATGGCCGCGAATGCCGGCCAGCACCGTCTTGTTGGTGACGATCGTCTTGAGAATGCGCTCCGAAATGACCGGGTGCTCGCGGATCACTTGGTACTCGTCCGGCGTCAGGGCCGCGGGCTTGTTGAGGATCGCCTCCGGCACGCCGATCTTGCCGATGTCGTGCATCTTGGCCGCCAGCCGTAGTTGCTTGTGGACGCGCGGTTCCAGCTTCAGGGCGTCGGCCAGTCGGGACGCGTAGAGGCTGACGCGCCGCGAGTGGCCCGCCGTGTAGGCGTCGCGCTCCTCCATGCTCCGCACCAGCCCTTCAATGGCCGACAGGAACGTCGTGCGCACCCGCCGGGTTTGGCGGCGGACCGTCTTTTCGAGCTGGGCGCGGTAACGACGGTTTTCCTGCTGGTAATAATAGTCGCGCGCCGTCGTTTCCAGGACGTGCCGAAACTCGTCGAGCTTGATCGGCTTGAAAAAGTAGTGGTGGGCGCCGGCGCGCAGGCACTCCTCGGCGGCGTCGGGGTCGTTGCCGGCCGTCAGGACGATGATGTTGATCTCCGGCCAACGGCGGCGGATTTCATGGACCAGCCACACGCCGCCCTTGCCCGGCATGCGCAGGTCGGTCACGACGATCGGCGTCGGCTGTTTTTCCAGCAGTAGCAGCGCCTGCTCCGCCGAGTTGGCGGCCTGACACCGGTAATGCCACGCCCGCGCCGCCCGCACCAACACGTCCTGTGCCATCGGCTCGTCGTCGACCACCGTGACGGTGACGACGTCCGCGTTACTCTCAACTAGCATTGCTTCGCCTCGGGTCGTCAGCGGTTCCCATTCCGTTCGCGTCTGAAACGACCAGCAAAGTTTCGCGGCCGGTCCGTCCGGTTGCAGGCGAAGCAACGCGGACCACCTCTTCTGCCTGGCTCTTATGCGTTCGTCGATTACCGAGAGGTTTCAGGTATGAGAATAGTCTACGACGCACTTCCGGCGTCCGCAAGGAATTCCGACCCGGCCGGCAATTTTATCAGAAATCGTACGGCAGGTGTTTTGGGTATCCGCGAACCGTATAAAAAGTCGTGGAGCACGCGGCCCGCGTGCTAACCGCCCGCCACGCCGGCGGGCCGCTTACTCCACGACATGCTAACCGACCTGCTAACCTCCGTCCTTTGACAGGGGAATCCGGCACCCATGCTCGATCCGTTCTGGTCCGCGGCGCGGGCGCGGATGCACCTCGACCCGACGGTCATCAACCTGAACACCGGCTCGTTCGGCCCGGTGCCGCGGCCCGTGTTCGACCGCGCCACCGAGCTGCGCCTGCTGCTCGCCGCCGGGCCGATGGACTTTTTCGTCCGCCGGCTGCCGCCTTTGCTGTGGGAGGCGCGCGAACGGCTAGCGGCCTTCCTCGGCGGCGACCCGCGCCGGCTCGTCTTCACCGAAAATGTGACCACCGCCGTCAACCTCGTCGCCTCGTCGCTGACGTTGGCCGCGCCGGGCGAAATCCTGCTCAGCGACCACGAGTACGGGGCCATGCACTGGTGCTGGGAGCGTGCCGCCCAGCGCCTCGGCCTGACGCTGCGCACGTTCCCGCTGCCGTTGCTGGCGTCGTCTCCGCAAGAGATCGTCGATGTCGCTTGTCGGGCGCTGAACGAACGGACGCGCCTGTTGTTCTTCAGCCACGTCCTGTCGCCGACGGGGCTGGTGCTACCGGCGCGGCAGTTGTGCGCCGAGGCCCGGCGACGCGGCGTCGTCACCGTGGTGGACGGTGCCCACGCGCCGGCGTTCGTGCCGCTGAACGTGGAGGAGGTCGGTGCCGACTACTACGGCTCGAACTGTCACAAGTGGCTGCTAGCGCCGACGGGGGCGGGCTTCCTCTACCTCGGCCCCGGCGCGTGGGAGCGTTTGCAACCGTTGCAAGTCAGCTGGGGCTGGCGGCCGGAGCGCGACAAGCTCGACGAGCGCGACGAGTTCGGCTCGACGCCGCGGTTGCGTTACCTGGAATTCGAGGGGACGCGCGACCCGTGCGCGTGGTTGGCGATCCCGGCGGCGATCGACTTCCAGGCGGAGATCGGCGTCGAGCGCATCCGCGCCCGCATCGGCGAACTGACGCGCTACGTCCGGCAGCGTCTCGACGGCCTGGCCGGTCTGAAGCTGACGACGCCGGACCACCCGGAAATGCACGGTGCGTTGACGGCGTTCCGATTGCCGCCGGGTCTCGACCCGGTCGCGCTGCGTCGCGGCTTGTGGGAAGGGTATCGCATTGAAGCGCCGATCATCGAACGGCCGGAAGGGCTGTTGATCCGTACTTCGACGCATTTTTACAACACGGAGGCAGAGGTGGACCGGCTGGCAGAGGTGTTGCCGGGGGTGTTGGCGCGTTGCCGTGTAATACAATGATCGTCGGGCGAATCGGACTTCAGCAAGTTTCAGGCTTTGAATCGTTATGGCCACACCCCAAATCCCCGAAGGCCGTTGCCCTCACTGCCGGGGTCCGGTCGTGGATCTCTTCGCGGAATGGACCGACGATTATCAAACGAAAGAAGGGAAACGGGCGATCCTCGGCGGCGAAGTGGTGTTCGACTGTTACTACTGCCAGAAACCTCTGCAACTGGTCCTTCCGCTCGCGGTGATTTTGCCCCAAAAGGAGCCGGCCCACTATCGGTTGGCGAAAAGGGTCAAGTCGCGGTGTGAAGCGTGGCTCCAGAGTCAGCACCCCGGCAATGCGCTGTCGCAGGTGGTGGAAATGGCGAACTGGCGTTATCGGGACCAATGGGCTTTTGACGGGTATAATTGGCAGGAGGGCGAAATCCATCGCCACGGGCACGATTCGCCGCCCCCTCTTGGAGACAACCCATGAAGCTTACATCGGAAGAAGCGCGCTTCCTGACCGCCCTGTTGCGCGAACAGAATCAAAGCGGGTGCCGGGGTCCGGCCCACGACCTCTTGCGCTCCAATGCTTACCCGAATGCGCCGTTGATCGGGCCGGGTGCAATCGCCTTCTCCTACGAAACCGTGCCCCTGACCAGCCTTCTGCTCCGGGAATTCACCGACTTGCAACAAATCGACGACTTCCTCCACAAAGTCGAACCCGTCGCCGGTCTTGGCTGGCCGTGGCCCTCCGCCACGGAATATCAAGCGCGTCTCGAACTGGCCCGGCGGGAATGGACGGGCGGGAGTACCCAGACCGGACCCGCTCGTAACGGGACAGAAATGAAATCCGTGCCGGTAAGGGTTTCCAGGAATGCCTGAATTGAACCGCCCAGACGCCATGAGCGCCAAGAGTAGAATCTTGGCGCTCTTGGCGTCTGGGCGGTTCAACGGGTTTTCTTACCGCGTCAGACACGGCGTCCGCGTCATCCAAAGACGGTCAGACAATGTTTGGCGCGGGTCGGCGGGACTGCTACCATACGGCAGAGGGACCATCCTATCGCGTGTGCCGTGCAAATAAGGAGGTGAGGGCATGATCCGGGTGAAGAAGATTTTGTACCCGACGGACTTCTCGTCGTACTCCAACCAGGCGTACTTCCATGCCGTGGCGCTGGCCGAGAACCATCAGGCCGGCCTCACCGCGCTGTTCGTCTACACGCCCGACATGATCACGCCCGGCCAGCCGCCGGACGAGGCCAGCGCCCGGCGCTACTGGCAGAACCAACTCGAACAGATCCGCCCCGTCGATCCGCGCATCGTCGTGCGGCACGTCCTGCTCGTCGGCGACCCGGCACGCGAGATCGTCCGCTTCGGCCGCGACGCCAACATGGACCTGATCGTCATGGGCACGCACGGCCGCACCGGCCTGGAACGGCTGCTCCTGGGCAGTGTCGCCGAGCATGTGATGAAAGAGGCGTCCTGCTCGGTCCTGGTGGTGAAGTTGCCGCGCGGCGTGCCGGCCACGGAGACGCCCGAAGTCGCCGGCGCCGTCGGTCGCTAGAACCGCCTGCCCTCAACAAGGGCGTCGCACTGCAATGCCGCAAGCGGCCAAGGCGGTTCGACGCCCCCCCTTTAGAAAAATAACCTACACTGGCAATTTTTGGGAATAAAGAGTGGGCCGGCGCGTCATGTCTCATAAGATGAGTCCAGCCACCGTGGCTGATTTGGGGAAGCCTTTCCTGCTTCCCGTTTCCGTTGAAAGGACGGTTCACCTGTGAAGAAGCTCCTTGCTCTCGCGATCGTGGGCGGTTTCCTCGCCCTGGCTACGGGCTGCCCGCCGGCCACCACCCCCGTGAAGTCCCCGCCCCCTTCGGTTGTCAAGCCTGACGACAAGAAGATCGACGACAAGAAGATCGACGACAAGAAGATCGACGACAAGAAGATCGACGACAAGAAGATCGACGACAAGAAGGTCACC
>JBBRLG010000188.1:0-12155 GCA_038231495.1 Gemmatales bacterium
ACAATGGCGTGAACAAAGGGAAGCCAACCCGCGAGGGGGAGCCAATCCCAAAAAGCACGCCCCAGTTCAGATTGCAGGCTGCAACTCGCCTGCATGAAGTTGGAATCGCTAGTAATCGCGGGTCAGCAACACCGCGGTGAATGTGTTCCTGAGCCTTGTACACACCGCCCGTCAAGCCACGAAAGGGAGGACCAGCCGAAGTCGCCTCATAAGCGCCGAAGCTGGGCTTTCTGATTGGGACTAAGTCGTAACAAGGTAACCGTAGGGGAACCTGCGGTTGGATCACCTCCTTTCTAAGGATGTTATCAGTCGGGTCTCACGACCCGGCAAATCATCGTGTCCACATCAAACTTTTGGCTACGCTTCCAAGCTGTTTTAGATAACCCCGTCAGTCCGAAAGGACTGACGGGGTTTTTTTATTGCCGCTTGCGGCGTGGCGTTGTCCCGCAACGCCGCAAGCGGCAAAGTCATCATTTCCCGTCGCGCGCAATGTGCAGAAAACTGGCGCTCGACTGAAAGAACCGGCGACGGCGTTCGCGCGCGTTCGGGTTTGGCTCATTTTGCAAGCTCTGCAAATCGGCCAGGTTGGCCAGGCAGAACGCGCAGCCGACCGTTTGCAGGTGGAAGTCGAGGTAGGCCTGCTGTTCCTCATCGAGAACCTGTAGCAGATAGCTGCCGAGTTGATCGCGCGTCGCGCAGGTGAGTCGTTCGCGGCACCAGACGGCACCGAGGGTGTGTTCGCCGCGTTCGCGGTCTTGCATCGCCTTTTGCAGCGAATGGCGCAGGGGTTCCGATTCGCGCAGAGCCTGTTCAACTTGCGCCATCTCCGGGTCGGTCAGCGCGTCGTTCAGGTAGGCGTGCAGCTTCTCGCGGGTGATTTCGCTCATGCGCATCGGGGGGAAGGAGGTTGACCGGTTGGTATTCCGTACCCCCCCCATTCAACCACGCCAGCGCCGAGGCGTCAATTCAATACCTGCAAACTCCCCTCGTTTAGCCAGCGGTTTACTTGACCGACTTCCATTCCAGGCCGAGGGAGACCATGCGCTCGCGCTTGGCGAGGACGAACCAGGGCGTGTTGCCGTTGTCCGCGGCCAGCGCGTCGTAAATTTTCGCTGAACTCTTGGCCATCTTTTTGCCGTCGCTGTCGCCGGTCGGGGCCGCAGTGGCGGACATGCGCCAGCCGCCGTGGCCCGGCTCCTTTGCCGGCAACTCCTTGCGCATCGAGCCGAGCATCGCCTGGTATTCGTAGAGGAACGAAATTTGGGCTTCCAGGTGGGCCAGGACGTAGTCGTAGCTCACTTGCCAGCGCTTACTCGGTTCCGCCTTGCGGAGGTCGCCCGGCTTGTCCGTGCCGTCCGTTTCGATCGAGTCTTTCCGCAGCCGTATCAGGTTGCTAAGGATTTTGCCGACATCGCGCTCCTCCTCGCCGATCTGTTTCTTGAATTCATTTTCGTTACCCGGCGAGCGGTAACTGTCCTTGAGAAGGTTCATCGTCACTTTGCCGAATTCGGCACGCTTTTCCGCAACGGCAGTCTTGAGCGCAGGCGGTTCGGGAGCGTTGGAATAGGCCCAAAGCGTGACCCGAACCTTGTTGATCTCCTCCTTCAATTTCGACTCTGCCGGGGCGTAGCTTGCCATCGTCTTGGCGTCGAACGGCGGCAGCATTTCCACCTTGATCGTGCCGTCCTCCGTCGAGCCGAAGCCGGCTTTGATCGGCGGCAGGCTGATCTCGTCCAGCACGCTCTGGATGATCTTGGCGTTGTCTTTAGCGCTCGGACCGGTCGCAATAGTCGGCACCGGCGGCGCCGGCTCGTCCTTGCTGAAGGGGGCACCCTCCACTACTTCTTTGCCGGTGATTCGGGGCACTTGCGTCAACTTCAGCGGGCTCAACTCGGCGTTCATCAAACTCACGATCGTCTGGTTGAAGAGATCGATCTGCAAGGGTTCTTCCGCCTTCTGAATCTTGTTGGTCAGTCCCTTTTCCAGGGCCGCGATCATTTTGTCGAGGAAAACGCCCATCGGCGAAGCGTCGGTCTCGTAGGAGAACTGTTCGCCGCTGCAAGCCGACCAGACTTGGACGCCCAGGGGCGGATCCTTCAGCGCGGCGTCGAGTTTCGGCCCCAGCGGGCCGCTGCCGGGTCGCGCGGAGCCGCGACTGGGGTTAGAACGGCCGACATCGATTACGAACACCTTTTGCCGGGCTTTGCATTGTTCCAGTTGTTGGTAGACCCACTTGAGCGGGATCAGGTTGGCGGCGTTGTCCAGCTCACCCTCGATCGGAACCAGGTACGATTCTTCGCCGATTTCGACCGCGTGGCCGATGAAAAAGACCATTACCCGATCCTGCGAACGTGAGTCTTGTAAGAAGCTCGTTAGCGTTTGCTCGATGACCGCCTTCGTGGGCGAATGGGCCTGGCCTTTCGGGGCCACGTCGCTGAGAAAGCCGATTTGCGTCAAGGGGAAGTGAAGGCCGTTGACGAGCTTGTTCTTCAGGGACGCGACGTTGTGAGCGCCCTCCACGGGGTTGCCGGCGTGAACGGAGTCAGCGTAAAGGTAGTTGTGCAGGCTGATAATGAGGGCGCGGCGCGGATACAGCAGACCCGCCGGGTTCTTCGGCGGATCGGTAGCCTTGTCCTTGGGCGGTTCGGGCGATTTATCCTTGTCCTTGGGCGGCACCGTCTTGTCCTTGTTCGGGTCGTTGACTTTGTCCTTTGGCGGAGCGGTCTTGTCTTTATTCGGGTCGGGAGTCTTGTCCTTGGGGGCCGGTGTCTTGTCCTTGTTTGGGTCGGGTTTGCCATCCGCCGGTGGGCCGTCTTTTGACTTGTCTTTGGGCGGCATCACATCCTTGTCGAGGCCGGCGTGGTCCTTGTCCTGGTTTTGGACGACTTGATTGCCGGCGGGCAAGAGCTTACTCAGCTTCGACCAGGTGAAGCCAAGGATGACGACGGCCAGGAAGAACACCGACACCGCGATAAGTGGGCCTTTCCACCACCAGGTACTTCGCTTCCCAACCGCCCGTACGCGGGATTTATTCGCGGTCGGAGAGTCGTCATTCGCGTCGAAGCCGGTAAACGGCGAACCGTTGGCCGGTCCGGCTTGGACGGAAGCCGCGCTGGGGACAGCGGCGGTGGGCAGCACGGCCTGGGCAATCGGGTGGGACGCGCCGGCAGTCTTGAAGGATTCGGGCGCCAACTTGGCGACGGGTGCCTGTTGGCGGGTCGGCGGCAAAGGCGTCTTGTCGCGCGGTGGCGTGCTTTTGGCCGCGGCGGTCTGCGGCGTTTTGGACAGCATGACAAGGCCGCAGTGTTTGCAGCGGATGGGTTGATTCACCCAGTCGGCGGGAATGCGCAGCAGGTTTTTGCATCCCGGACAGGTCGCCTGCACGATTGCCGACATGATTCGCACCTCCGCGGTCACTTACACCCGATGCACGGCCTTGCTGTCGTTCGCTTCATCTTAACAGGTAGACGTTACAGCCAGCCAAGTGGTTTCCGGAAATGGCACTTGTCTTGCAGAATGGACCTGCGGCTTCGATCAGAGGGCGGCCGGGCCGCGGAGGAGGTGCAGGCGCACGCGGTTGAGCGCGAACTTGGCAGTCCGTCGCCGGACTTCCTGGCGATTGCCGGTCCAGCTGAATGAAAACGAGCGCACGCCGCCGTCCCAGGCGACCCCCACGTAGACCAACCCGGCCGGCAAATCCGGGCCGAGGTCGTCCGGACCGGCGACGCCGGTGGTGCTCATCGCCAGGTCCGTGTGCAGCAACCGCCGGCAGCCGACGGCCATCGCTTCGACCACCTCGGCACTGACGGCACCCCTGGCATCGAGCATTTCTTGCGGGACACCAAGCACGTCGCGCTTCACCGCGTTGGCGTAGGCGACGATCCCGCCGCGGAACCAGTGGCTCGCGCCGGGCACTGTTACCAGGCGGTCGGCGACAAGGCCGCCGGTGAGACTCTCCGCGGTGCCGATGGTCAAACGCTGCTCGACCAGCAGTTTTGCAACCGCGTCGTGCAAATCTTCATTTTCGACGCCAAAAACCAGGTCGCCGAGCCGTTCGCGGATGGTCTGCTCGACGGGAGCAATTTGCGCCTGCGCCTCGGCGGCGTTCGCGGCACGGGCCAGGATGCGCAAGGAGATGGTGGCGTCGCCGACGGTGATGCCAACTTCGGGGACGTGGCCGCGGCGCGTCAGGTCGAGCAACCTTTCCTCGACGGCCGATTCACCCGCGCCGAAGGCGTTGATCTTACGTTGAATCAGGACGCCGCCACCCAGGCCCGCCGCCAGGATGCGCGGCTTGAACTGGTTGTCGAACATCGGGAACATTTCAGAGGGGACGCCGGGCATGGCGCCAACCCAGCACGGGCCGACGCGCATCCAGACGCCGGGGGCGGTGCCGTGGTCGTTGGCGATCGGCTCGGCACCGGCGGGAAAAAGTGCCTGGACGCGGTTGCGCTCCGGCATGGCGCGGCTGCGCTTCTCGAACAGCGCTTCAATTTGGTCCAGCGATTCCTGGTGCAGAACCAGTTCGACGCCTGCGACGCGCGCCAGCACTTCGCGGGTGAGGTCGTCCTGCGTGGGGCCGAGGCCGCCGGTCGCTAACACGAGGCTGGCCCGGCGCGTGGCGATTTGGAAAGCTTCAACGTTGGCGTCAAGGTCGTCGGCGACGGTGGTATGCCAGCCGACCGTGACGCCGATCTCGGCGAGGCGGCGGCTGAGCCACTGGCTGTTGGTGTCGAGGTTCTGCCCGCTCGTCAACTCGCTGCCGATCGAGAGGATTTCGCATTTCATGCAAGGTGTCCGATTGCAAAGCCGCAAGCGGCGGAACTATTTCGCACGCTGTATCCACACGCTGACGACTTTTGCTACTTGTTCCAAACTCTCGCCCGAACAGTTTTCCGGCAAGTCGGTCAGGCGGTGCCAATGCTCGTAATCGAAATCGATTATGTCGATTGCCGGGATGCGGGCGCGGTTCAGCGCCAGGTGGTCGTCCTCCACGCGGAACTTGCTGAACTCGTCGATGCGGAAGGCGGGACACTTTTGTTCCTCGGCGATCTTCCAGACTTCCTTGACCAGGGCCGGCGCCTCGAACCAGGAATTTTGCTCGACGGGGAACTTGACTTTTTTGCCACCGACCATGTCCAGCAGGATCGCTCCAAGGTAGACGTTGGCGTCGCGCTTTTTCTGGGACTTGACGTACTCGGCCGCGAAATGTTTGGAGCCGAAAAAGTATTCGTCCTCACGCCCGAAGACGTACTCCTCGCCATCGAACAGGACGAAATCGACGCCGACGTTTGTTTTCAGATCCTTCATGTGGTTGGCCAGCTCCATCAGCAAGGCAACGCCGGAGCCGCCGTCGTTGGCACTGACGAACGGGTCGCGCCATTTCTTCTGCTGCGGTTCCTGGTCGGCGATGGGGCGCGTGTCGAAGTGGGAACACAGGATCACGCGGCGCTGCTTCTCCGGCTGCCAGGAAATAATCAGGTTTGCCATCTCGACCGCGTCGCGACCTTGCTGCTTGGCGGTGAACTTTTGCACCGTGACCTTGGCACCCCGTTCCTCGAAGTGCTTGGTGACGAGTTCCTGCTGCTTTTTCATACCGTCGGTGGCGCTGATGCGGGGGCCGATTTTGCAAACGTCGTTGAGATAGCCCATTGCCCGCTTGGCGTCGAAGGCGACGGCCTCGCCGCCGGGACGGTCGGCGGCGAACTTGTCGCCCTCGACGCGGCTGGATTCGGCCTGACTGGCCCAGGGGTAAAGCACGAGGGCCCCTCCGCCGACGACGAGGAAAAGCATCAACAGAGAAATGCCACCGGTCAGCCGTGCCATGAGCAACCCTCCACCAGGCGAGGTGCCAATAAACTGCTTCCATATTACCGGGAGGCGGTCGGGGGGGCGAGACGGCTTTTGCCGCTTGCGGCTGAGCGCTCAGCCGCAAGCGGCGTGGCTTGACCTTGACACCGCTGCAAGGTTTTGTGACAAGCACCGCGCGGCACGGGATTTCCGCGCCGGCGGCGTCGTTTCGCCGCAGTTCGGTGGACATGGGCCGATGTCATGGAACCTATCCCCCCTGCCCCCCCCTTACCCCGCACCGAGCCGCGCGGCATCGCGCGCCCCTTGTGGGCGGTGCCGCTTCTCGTAGTCGGATTCGGCGTCCTGGCGTGGGTGGTTGTGGCCCGGCCGTTCTTGAACAGCCCCGAACGCCAGCCAGCCCGCGACCTGGCAGCCGCGCGCACACTGCTTGCCCGTGCCGACGGCGACCCGGTCGAGGCGGAGAACCTGGTACGCAGCGCCCTAGAACACCCGGAATACCTGCCCGGCCGCGTCGGCGAGGCCAAGTTCTTGCTAGGCAGCGCGGAGGCCCGTCACGCTCAGCAGGCCGCGTCGGAGGCGTCACCTGCTCTGTGGCTGGCTGCCCTGCGCGACCTGACCGACGCCGAGAAACAGGGCGTGCCGGAGGACGACCAGCTAAAATTGACTTATCAGCTCGGCAAAGTCGCATTCAACAGCCGGGGCGACCCCCGGCACGTCGTCGATCTGCTGCAACGCTCGGCCGCCGAAGCCGACGACCGGGCGGAAGCCTACCAACTGTTGACGCTTGCCTACCTGCGCTTGCCGGAGCCCGATCTGCAAAAGGCGCTGGAAGCGAACGAACAATTGCGGCAGGTCGCCGTGGACGATCAACTCGCAACAGCGCGCTTTCTCGGCGGCGAACTGTATTTGAAACTTCAGCGCCCCGAGGACGCTCGCAAGGTTTTAGAGCGCATTGCGCCGCCCGCACCGCCCGCCCTGGTGTCCAAGGCGCGTCTCCTGCGCGCCCGCAGTTTGGAAGAGGACGAACGCTGGGCGGAAGCCGCCGCCCTTTGGCAAACCCTTTCGACCGACAAAAACCAGTCGGACGTCAGGCCGGGCGCGATGCTTTATCACCTCGGTCTGTGCTATCGCCAACTGGAGCAGGTTAGAGAGGCTGCGAACATCTGGGAGCAGTGCCTCGCCAAGGCCGGCGATGGCGACGAAGGCCCGGCGAGCGCCCTGGCCCTGGCCGAATTAAGCCTCCGCGAGAGTGTCATTGACAAGGCGCTTGACCTGTTCGCGCAGGCGGTCGCCAAAACGGATGCGCCGCCTGCGTGGGCCAACACACTGGTCGATCGCGGGCACGCCCTCGCCGTTTTCGAGCGCGCGGCAACGCTGCTGCGCCAGATGGGACTGTACGAGGCCTCGCTAAAACTCGCGGCTTCCTACGAACGACTGGCCGGTCCGGTAAAGGCGAACGTCCTCCGCGGCGAGGTTTATAGTGCTTGGGCGCGGGCCGGCGAAAAACTGCAAGCGGACCGCGACCCGGCCGCGCCGACGCCGGAAGTCGTCAACGAACGTTTTCGCCAGGCCGGCCTTGCCTACGTCACCGCGGCGGCGCAGGCTGCCGAGGTTACGGAAAAAGCGGACTACCTTTGGCTCGCCACGCAGCGCTACCTCGGCGGCCAGGACCGCGTGCAGGCCGCGGCCGCGTTTGAAAAGTTGTACCGAGTCGCGCCGCGGTCGCCGCACCTGGGCGAGGGGTGGTATCGGCTGGGTGAGGCGCACCGACTCGCCAAGGACATACCCACCGCGGAGGCGGCCTACAACGAAGCGATCAAGTTTCCAACCGGATTCGCCTACCGCGCCCGCTACCAACGCGCGGTTTTCGCCTGGGAACGTGGCGAAGTGGACGACGCGGAGTTGGACCTGGAGCAAAACTTGAAGCTGTTGCGCTTCGACCGCGACGACGAGGCCCAGGAGAAATCCCTGTTCGCAATTGGCGAACTATTCTTCAAGCGCGGCAACAATGCGATGGCGGCGCGGCATTTGGAAGAAGCGTTGGAAAAGTTCCCCGACAACCCGGAGGCGGTCCGGGCGCGGTTCCATCTCGCGCAGTCCTACCAGGAAATGGCCGGTCAAAAGAACTTTAACGTTTTGCTCAAGAGCTATAAGAATCCGGAGACGATCGAGCACTTTGCCAACGAAAACAAACGACTCTTGCAACGGGCGGCGGACGAGTTCGAGAAATTGATGCCGTTACTGGAGAAAACCAAGGCGGGGACGCAAGGGGAGAAGCCCGACGGGGCCGCGCAATTGACGCGGGAAGACCTCATCAAGGCGGCATTCAAGGCGGCGGATTGTCGCTACTACGCCGGGCAGTACCTCGAATCGCTGCAACTGTACGAGCGACTGGCCGACGGACTCTCCAAGCAGCCGTTGACGCCGGAGGATCAGTTAACCTACTTGCTAGTCTTGGGCGGCAACGTGCGCTGTCTCACCGTTCTGATCGGTAGCAAGGCGGATTATCGAGACAAGCTTCGACAACGTCTGACCGAGATTCAAATGGTAATCCAGGACATGGACGAAAAAACGCGGATGGACTGGGAAGACTGGATACGCAAACCCAAGGAAGTGGCCGAAGGAAAGACGCCCTAGACCGCCGCTTGCGGCTAAGCGCAACTCCGCTGAATCGGCGCTCGGCCGCAAGCGGCGTAACGATCTATTAGCGATTAACGTGGTGGACGATCCGGTCTGCAAACTCCGCGCTCGAGACTCCGGCCTTCTCCCCGTAACCGGCGAATTGCCGGGCGATGTCGTAGGTCACATGCAGCTTGCCGTTCGGGCCGGCGTGCGCGACCTCGTCGCTTTCCGCGAACGTCGCCTCCACGCCGTCGTTGACGAACTTCGCGGCCTCGAACCACTGTAAGTGTTCCAGCAGCATGACGCCGGACAGCAGCACCGCGCCGGGGTTCGCCCGGTTTTTGCCGGTGTACTTCGGTGCCGTGCCGTGCGTCGCCTCGAACATCGCCGCCTTGTCGCCGATGTTGGCGCCGGCGGCCAGGCCGATGCCGCCCACCATCGCCGCCGCCGCGTCGGACAGGTAGTCGCCGTTCAGGTTCGGTGTCGCAATCACCGAATAATCTTCCGGCCGCAACTGCACCTGCTGAAACATGCTGTCCGCGATGCGGTCCTTGATGATGAGCCGGCCCCCTCCATTGCCCGCCGCCGCGCCGCCGCGCAGAGCCGACGCCTTGTCGTCATACACCTCGTCCTCGGTGATGATCTTGTCCCGGAACTCCGCCTTGGCCAACTCGTAGCCCCAATCCTTGAACGCCCCTTCCGTGAACTTCATGATGTTGCCCTTGTGCATCAGCGTCACGCTCGGCAACTTCTTTTCGAGGGCGTACTTGATTGCCATGCGGATCAGGCGCTTGCTGCGCTCCGGACTCATCGGCTTGATGCCAATGCCGGACGTGGCCAATACCTCGTGGCCCATTTCTTTCAGGAGGTCGATGACCTTCTTGGCATTCGCCGACCCGGACTTGAATTCGATGCCGCAATACACATCTTCGGTGTTCTCGCGGAAGATCACCATGTCAACCTTGTTAGCGCGGTTGTTCGGCGCCTCGACGCCCTTGAAATAACGCACCGGCCGGACGCAGCCGTACAAGTCGAAGTGGATGCGCAAAAAGACGTTGATGCTGCGAAAGCCGCCGCCGATCGGCGTCGTTAAAGGTCCTTTGAGGCCGACGCTGTAATACTCAAACGCCTTGAGCGTATCGTCGGGCAAATAGAGTTGACGTTGCTCGGTCTCGCTGAGCTTGGCGACCTGCTCGTCCTTGACCTGCGGGAAGTAAAGTTCGCGGGCGGCGTCGCCGGCGTGAACGTCAAACCAGTGGATTTTGCGCTTGCCCTTGTAGGCTTTCGTCACGGCGGCGTCGAGAACCTTGAGGGCACAGGTCGTGATGCCGGGCACAGTACCCACGTCGCGGCCGATGCCGTCGCCGCGCAGCAGGCAGACGATCGGGTCGTCGGGGAACTTCCAATTGCCCTGGCTGTCAACCGTTACGCGGGTGCCGGCGGTGGGTTGGGTTAGCTTTTCGTAAGTCGGTGCCGTCATGGGAGGGAGTTCCTGGAGCGAACGAAATCCGGAGTAATGGTGGTAAGACTATGCGCCGGCCTTGACCGCAGCGCCGCCATCCGGCGTGGCAGCGGGGCGTCGATCAAGAACTTCATGGGCCCACCGATTGAAGTTGCTTCGTCCGGCTCAGCCGGGCGGCGAACGCCAGGACCGCGAGCAGGTCTTCGCGCTCCAGATCCTCATAGTCGCCCAGGATGTCGTCGAACGTCATGCCGGAACTGAGCAGTTCGAGCAACATCTCGACGGGGTAGCGCAGGCCACGGACGCAGGGCTTGCCGTGGCAGACCGCCGGATCGATCGTAATGCGAGACAGTAGAGTATCCATAACTGAATCCTACGAACGGCGCTCTCTTTCGGCCGTTTCATCTGCAACCGGCCGGCGTGACCTTTGGCCTCAATTCAGGCTAAGTCCGTGTTCGCGGGGCCGTTGAGTACCTTGCCAAGTTTGTCGAAGCGCGAGCCGTGGCAGGGGCAATCCCAGGTCTTTTCGGTGGGGTTCCAGCCAACGATGCAGCCGAGGTGAGGGCAGACCGCGGAACGCTCATGCACTTCCTCCTTCTCGTCACGGTAGACGGCCACCTTCGTCAGCCCCCGGCGGAGTACGGCCCCGCTGTCCTTGGTAATCTCGTCCACGGAGCTGACGTCGCCGCCGGTTACCCAGTCGGTAAACTGGGTCGCCATGTTGACTGCTTCCTTGAGGAACTCGCCCGTAGCCCTGAGCGTCTTGCGGGACGGATCATACAGCGGCGCCCAGGGGCTTTCACGACCCTGGATCAGGTCCGTCAAGAGAATGCCGGCGATCGTGCCGTGCGTCATCCCCATGCCGGAATCACCTGTCACGACGAAGACGTTATCCTTGTCCAGGGGATTTCGGCCGATGAACGCAAGGCCGTCAACCGTCTCCATGACCTGGCCGGCCCAGGTGAACTCGACCGGCTCCATCATCGGGAAGCGCTCGCGGGCCCAGGTCTCCAAGCGGGCGTGCCGTTCTTGCGTGTCGTCTGCCTGCCCCGTCTTGTGGTCTTCCCCGCCAACGATTAAGAGATCGCACGCGCGCGGGTTGTTCTCGGTGGAGCCGCCGTTGTTCAAGTTTTGGAGCCGGATGTAGTGATACGGGTCCAGAGTGTCCCAGTAGAGAGCCTTCGCTACCGAGCCGCGTGGCACGCGCGCGCCAATCACATAGGTCAGGTAGGGAGCCTGCTTGGTGTGAATGACAAGGCGGTCGTTGACGGGCGCGTTGGTTGCAACCACGACCGCGCCGGCGGTTACGACATGACTGCCGGCCTTGATCTGGGCGGGCGGGCCGCCGTCGATTTGATCGACATGGGTCTTGGTAAACAGTCTGCCGCCGTCGCGCTCAATCGCTTTGGCCACCGCCGCCAGATACTTCAACGGGTGGAACTGCCCCTGGTTGGGAAAGCGCAGGCAAGTCCCCGTGTCAAAGGACGGCAACGGGGCTCGGCGGATCTTTTCCACGTCGTGGAGACCGGCTCGATGAGCGGCAGTCAGTTCGCGATCCAGGAGTTCCTCCTTTTCGCCTGGCGGGAGGAACAAGTAGCCGTCGAGGCGCTCGAAATCGCAGTCGATCTGCTCTTTCTTGACAATGGCTTCAATGCGATTGATCGCCGCCGTGTGACTCTCGGCCGCGAGGCGCGCGCCCTCTTCGCCGTGCAGCCTCTCAATCGCGAAGTAGCGGTCATCCAGCGCATTGGACAGGTGGGCGGTGGTGACTTGGGTTATGCCACCGGCCAAGGGGCCGTCGTCGAGGATGACCACGGATTTACCCGCTTGCGTGAGCAGG
The DNA here is from genome assembly GCA_038231495.1 of Gemmatales bacterium. Lineage (GTDB taxonomy): Bacteria > Planctomycetota > Planctomycetia > Gemmatales > Gemmataceae > JBBRLG01. Next base: position 11,736 of record JBBRLG010000188.1, read on the forward strand.
TACGCGGTGGTCAGGCCTGCGATGCCCGCGCCGACTATGCAAACGTCCGCTCGGGTATTTTCCAGGAGCGGGGAGTAGGTGGGCATCTTCGCCGTAGCCGCCCAAACGGATTGGTTGTGGCCCGATGCGGTTTTCGGTTCGCTTTTCATCTTGGTAGCCTCCCAAAGGAAGTTCTGAGGATTGTACGGGCAAGCGGCCGAGCAACTTGCACAGCGCTTGTCGGCGGGCCCGGGGCCGCTGCACGAGCTTGATGACGCGCGAAACCAGCATGGCGTCCCCGGTCAGGTGCAGCGTCTGGTTCGTTTCCCTCGCAGGGTTCCCCTGCCCCACAGTGCCGGGAACTTCGGGTCTGGTTCTGCTCTCCTCATTCTCCTATCCTATCTGCGGCGTCCGGTGTCGATGCCCGTTACGTTTCTGGTG
>JBBRLG010000189.1:0-12119 GCA_038231495.1 Gemmatales bacterium
AAAGAGCGGCCGGCACTCCGCTGGCTATGAAAACAGATCCCTTGATCCCGCACTACGGGCCGGTTAAGCCTCTCAATAACACAAAGATAAGCATCGGTACCCAGGTCAGGAATGCCAGGCCGCCCAGGACAATGCCGACCCACGCACGGAAAGTGCCGCGCCGGCCTTTGTTGCGTGCGATGTCCTTGAGGGCCAGCAACCCGAACGTGATCGCCAGCGCAGCGGGCAACAAGCCGACGAACGGAAAACAGGAAAAAAGCCCCAGGTAGCCGGAGGCAATGGCCCACAAGCTTTCGCGCATGGGCACGATCCAGCTGAGCGCTTCGTCGTCCGGGTTGGTAATGTCCGGGCGGCGACGCCTTCGCGGGCGGGATTCCGCGTAATCGTCGTCCTCTTCGATTCGGGACGGTCGGCGGGGGCGATCGGTGACGTCCGCCACCCCCCCTCTCCCCCCCTTACGAAGGGGGGGACTGGGGGGGGTGACCGGGAGTTCGGCACCGCAAGCCGGGCAGGCGCGGTCGGACGGCCCGACCGCCTTGCCGCAGGAGGGACAGGTCGAGGCGGGTCGGGTTTCGGCCATGATTGTCGTGTCCCTCGCGGGTGTTGGGATGGAGGCTCGGGTCGGCCCTGGTTGTCCGTCACTGTAGGCGAAAGGGCGCGGAGAAACAATTGACGTGCGGAAAGAGCGCGACATGCAGGCTGAAGACGGCTGGTTGTTAACGGCGGCGCGGGCCGCGGTCCACGTGCCGACGGCCACGGCGGTGGTGTCCGACCTGCACCTGGGTTACGGCGAAGCGCGGCGGCGGGGCGGCGAGGCGGTGCCGACGCCGAACGTCGCGACTCTGCTCGAACCGCTGCGGACCTTGTGCCAACGCCTTGGCGTGCGTCGGCTGGTAATTGCCGGCGACCTGTTCGAGGCGGGGGTTTCAAACGAATTGGTTCGCGAGCTGCTGGCCTGGCTCAAATCCCAGGCAGTCGAGCTGGTCGCCGTCGTGCCCGGCAATCACGACCGCGGCATCGCGCGGGCCGCGGACGTGCTGCTGCTACGACCGGACGGTTTTATGCTGGGAAAATGGGCGATCGTTCACGGCGACGGTGCGTTGCCGAACTGCCCCGTCGTCCAGGGGCACGAGCACCCGTGGTTTCGGTGGTCGGCGACGTTGAGCGCCCCCTGCTATTTGGTCGGGCCAAACCGCTTGATCCTGCCGGCGTATTCGGCCGACGCGGCGGGCGTGAACGTGGTCCGGCAGCGGCGCTGGCAAGCTTTTCGTTGTGCCGTGATCGTGGGCGAAGACGTGCTGGATTTCGGGCCGGTGGCCAACCTCCCGGCGCGGCCGCGGGGCGGGAAATAAAGAACGGCGGGCCGGGACGCGCGCTGGTCCCCTGCCCGCCGTGGCGTGTGGCCCGGTCTGTTACCAGAAGCGGAGGCGCCACCAGTCGTATTGCGTCGCCATTTTGCTGTACCACCAGTGGCCGTCGTCCCATTCCAGCTTCACCGAGCGCCAGCCGAGCGGCACCTTGGGGAAGGGGTAGACCGGGCCGATGAACGGCCAGGCGTTGTACGGGTAGGCTTCCGGCGTGGCGACGCGCGAGAAGTTGTTGTAAGGCGCGTAGGTCGGCCAGGCGTTGGGCGGCATGCGCGGCGGGTTGAGGTCGTAGGGCGACGGCGGCGGCGCCTGGAAGATCGGCACCGGCTCGACGGTCAGGGGGCGAGAGTTGGCCGGCGAATCCTGTCCGCGGGCGGCACCCCTCTCTCCTCCGCTTACGAAGGGGGGGACTGGGGGGGTGACGGGCGTCGGCTCCGGGGCGCGGAAGGGCGGCGGGAACTGGGCTTGCACCCTTTCAATCGCACCGGCCAGGGTCATGCGGTCCATGACCCGCTCGACGCCGGGGACGCCCTGGACGACACGCAGCACTTCCTCGCGCTGCGGCTGGTCGGAAACGGTGCCGCTCACCCAGGCGGTGCCGTCGCGGCAGACCACGTCGAGGTTGTAGTGCCGCAACTGGCCGTTTTGGCGCAGCTGGTCGGCAATGGAGTCGGCGGTTTGTTGGTTGGGGTGGACAAAGGCGGGGGACAGCACCTGCACCGGCACGGGGGCGAGTCGCGGCGGCTCGGCGGCGGGTTCGGCGGCGCGGGTGGCGAGGGTCGGTGTCAGGGACACCCCCACCAGCGCGGCCAGCGTAAAGCGGGATCGGAAAGTCACGGCAACATCCTCCTGACGTTTGGCGCACAGCAGACTGATGCTCAAGTATTCCCGCTGGCAGGGGCGCGGTCAAACGCCGCGGAGCAATTGGGTCTCGAACTTTTGTCGCGGGCCGCGTAAGGACGGGAGTAAGCGAAGAAATCGGCGTTGTCGGCAAACCTTCGCCGGCCGGCAGGGTCGGTGGCCGCACGCGGAAAGTGTGCCCCGAGTTGACAGGCGTAAAACGGCTCCCTATGATGATTTTTCACCGACGATCGCCGGCCGCGTTGCCGCCGTCGGTCGTTGCCGCACCTGTAGCTCAACTGGATAGAGCATCGGTCTACGGAACCGAAGGTTGCAGGTTCGAACCCTGCCAGGTGTACTTAGAAAACAAAGGACTTACGGCGAAACTCATATTGCTTATGCAGGAAACTGTGCAGGAAATACTCCTCTTTTCGTGATCCGGTTACACTTTTTCCATGCACGTCGCACAGAGGGCAGCGGAGTAAACACTACGCTCAATCGCAGGGGTAGGGGCTTCGTTCACGAGTGGTGGTTAACATTGCCCGCGCTAGGAAATTGTGTCATGCTGTGAAAGAACTCTTGTTGTCGATCTCGGGCACCAGCTTGGCGCGTCCAAGCCTCATAGCACGAAACTTGCCGGCGGGAAGCGGCACGAGGGTTCCGGTGGCGGAGTTCTCAGGAATCTTCAATCCACCGCAAACCAAGTGCCCGAAGCCCTTCTATCGTGCGATGCTCCACCACAGATCGACGGCCTGATTTGCGTTCAGCCTATCGAGCCGTTCAGCTACTGATTAAGCCGCTTGAGCCTGGCCGGTGATCTTGTCTGTGCTCCGTTTGCCGGGGCCGCACACATCGGGAGAGCATTGAAGCGAGTTGGGGGCCGGCAGTATCTCGGCACGGAGTTGAATGCCGAATGCCCGAAAGCCGCTAGTGCCTCAACCAGGCTAAACTGATAGGCCAAGACTGCCAAAATGACAATGTTTTGCGGTCAGTGCCCGTCAATTCAGGCCGGTTGGACCACTAGGGGTGATCTTCTCGCCGAAGAGGAAGCCGGCTACCGACCGGGGAAGGCACCGTAAACGTGCTGTGCTGTGTTACCGAGCGGCATGAAGTCTTGGGCCGTCTTAACGTGATGATCGCTCTGCGAGCGTTTACGGTCCGAATAATTAAGATAGAAATTGTCCGCATAAAATGAGGCTAATCCGGCCCGGGCGGCAAGAAAATAGAGTACCTTTTTACCGCACCACTAACCGAACGATTTATTGGACGGAATGCAAGTCATAAACCATTGTCAAATACGTACGTAGAATGGGCCGAGCCGGGATCGAACTGGCGACCTAAGGATTTTCAGGCAGGAATTCAACCGGGAGACTTATTGGCGTCTGCTGCCGAAGCCGTTATGGGATGTCCTTTACGTCACAGCTGCGTCGCCTCGTCTTTGATAGGAATGAGCCAAAAATGGCTGTTTTTGCCCTGTTTCCGATCACGAATCCTATCACCTTCTGACCTTTCCCGCGGGCCAGACCTCGCCCCAGGCTGACGACGACGAGTTCCCGCGCCGCGTCACCCTGGACCTCCAGACCTCTACGCGCGGCGAAAAAAATGATTGACCTGACGGAACAGAAAGACTATTCTCCTTATCTCCTACAATCGCTCCTATTTGCCACGGAACTCGCGAACTTGGTCAGTGGCCGAGAAGGAGAATACTGACGCGCAAACCCGGTGGCCGTCGATCGCATTCTCGGCTGGAATGGCTGATATCCCGCTCGGCACCCGATCCGCAGCATCGCGGCGAGAAGCAAATAGGTGACCACCGAGTGGACAATGAATAGGCTGGTGGTAAAACGAGAGATTGCCCGCCGAATGTGCCACCGGACTGCCTGGCGGCGGCTTCACCCCGATCTGGCGGGAAACGGAACTTCCTGCCGCTGTGCCTCTCCCTTCCCGCAACATTGATGTGGCGGATGGTCTGATCTTCCTCCCCCGGCACGGGTGACACCTGTGTCTGCGCGAACACCCCCGTATCCCGGCCGCCTCGTGGTGCGCGAGCAATGCCGGGTTGCGCCCTTTAGAACCCGAGGAGTTCAAGAACGGATGAAAGCCAACGTGGACGCTACAACCCAGTATTCAGCCGGGACGGTGGGGAGGAGCAGTCAGAATCGGACGCCAACTTCAGCCCGGAGCCGTGTGCGGGTCGATGGGAAGTTCTTCGCCCGCGGGGGAGAGCGGGTGCGTGTCTCGGGCGTTACGTACGGCCCCTTTGCCCCCAACGCCGACGGCGAGCAATTCCCCGCGCCGGAGCGCGTGAGTGACGATTTCGCACTCATGCAAGCCGCCGGGATCAACTCGGTCCGCACTTACCACGTCCCTCCCACCTGGCTGTTACGCGAGGCGGACGAGCAGGGGATGGCCGTCTTCGTGGACGTCCCCTGGCGCAAACACCTGTGTTTCCTCGACAGCGCGGAGGCCCAGCGCGAGGCCCGCGACGCCGTCCGCCACGCCGCGAAGCTCGGCCAGGAGCATGCCTGTATCCTGGCCTACAGCATCGCCAACGAGATCCCGCCGAACATCGTCCGGTGGCACGGCGCCCGGTGCGTCGAGCGCTTCCTCGCCGAGTTGGCGGACGTTGCCCGGCAGACCGACCCGCACGGCCTGGTCACCTACGCCAACTATCCCTCCACCGAGTACCTGGACCTGCCGTTCCTCGACTTCGCCTCCTTCAACGTCTACCTCCACGACACGGAGACGTTCCGCCGGTATCTGTTTCGGCTCCAGAACCTCGTCGGTGACCGGCCGTTGTTGCTGGGAGAACTGGGGATGGACACCCTGCGGCACGGTGACCTGGAGCAGGCGGAGTTTCTCGCCGGCCACGTCCGCGAGGCAACGCTCATGGGCCTCGCAGGCACCTTCGTCTTCGCCTGGACCGACGACTGGTTCACCGGCGGACACCCCATCCGGGACTGGGCCTTCGGCATCACCCATTCGGATCGGCTTCCCAAGGCGTCCTGCCATGCGTTGCGGGAAGTGTTCGAGCCTTCCCCGGCAGTGCTGCTGCCCGAAGCGCCGCGGGTGTCGGTGGTCGTCTGCTCCTACAACGGCGGCGGCACCCTCGACCAGTGCCTGCGCTCGCTGCAAGTCCTCGACTACCCCATTTATGAAGTGATCGTCGTCGATGACGGCTCGACCAACGACACACGCGCGATCCTGGCGCGCTTCCCCGACGTTCGCGCTATCCACCAACCCAACAAGGGTCTGAGCGTCGCCCGCAACGTCGGCTTGCAGGCGGCCAGCGGCCGCGTCATCGCCTACACCGATTCCGATTGCTTCGCGGACCCGAACTGGCTGACTCACCTGGTTTACCAACTCCAGCGCAGCGGCGCGGCGGCGGTCGGCGGCCCTAACCTGACGCCGGCCGACGGTTGGCTGGCCGAGTGCGTCGCCGCCTCCCCCGGCCAGCCGACGCACGTGCCGGAGAACGACCAGGTCGCGGAGCACATCCCTGGCCGCAACATGGCATTCCGCCGCGACGTGCTGGAGGTGATCAACGGCTTCGATCCGCAGTACTGCAAGGCGGGCGACGACGTGGACGTGTGCTGGCGCCTGCAGCAGGCCGGCCACTGGATCACCTTCGCACCAGGGGCGTTCGTCTGGCACCACCGCCGTCAGAACCCGCGCGCCTACCTCAAGCAACAGGCGGGGTACGGCGAGGCCGAGGCTCTGCTGCGCTTCAAGCACCCGGACAAGTTCAACGGCCGCGGCGACGGCACGTGGAGCGGCGTCCTGTACGGCGACTCGCTGCGCGGCCTGCGGCTGTTCGACGCGGTCATCTACCGCGGCGCGTTCGGCACCGGCCTGTTCCAGTGCCTCTACGAGCCGGCCCCGGCCCACTGGGCCATGCTGCCCAGCACGCTTGAATGGCATGTGATGGCAGCCCTCATCGCGTTCGCAGCCTTTTACTGGCCGCCAGCCTTGCTGGCCGCGGCGGCGCTGCTCGTCCTGTCCGTGGTGGTGGCCGCCGTCCAGGCGGCGCAGGCTCGCCTCGCTCTGGCACATGACGGCTTCCGCTCCCGCCTCGTGGTGGCCGCCCTGTGCTACGCCCAGCCGCTGGTCCGCTCCTGGGCACGCTACCGCACGCGCCTGCTCGCCTATCGCACCCCCGCAGTGGACACCGAACTGCAGCCCGCCTGCTGCGAGCGGCTGTCCCTCCGCGGGAGGCTCACGGCGACCTACTGGAGCGAGGACTGCCGCGAACGAACGGAACTGCTCGCACTGGTTATCGCCTACCTGGACGAGCGTGGTTGGGGGAAGACGCTCGATTCCGGCTGGTCGGACTGGGACCTCGAAATCCACTGCCACCCGTGGACCGTCGTCCGCGTGGGTACGACCCAGGAGGACCACGGGAGCGGCAAGCGGCTGATCCGCGTCCGCTACCGCCTGTGGGCCAGCGAGCAGTCGAAGTTGCTGGCCGCCGTCGCCGTGTTCGCCGCGGCCGCGGCGAGCGGGCTCCTGGCGTGCTCCGCCCCGGTGGAGGCCGGCCTTCTTCTTGGGCTTTCCGTGGCGCTCGGGGCGTTTTGTCTGGGAGCCTGGTGCATGGGGACCTGCCGCGCGGCGCAAGCCGTGGCCCTCTTCGATGCCATGGCCCGGCGGTTGCGCCTGGTCCGCTGCCCAACTTCTGCCGAGCCGGGGGGTGAACGGTGAGCGAGAAGCCACGGAGCCTGAGCGCGGGGTGGAAGTCCTACGGACGTCTGCTGCGTTATGCGCTCGCCGACGGGCGCGGATGGTTTCTTCTCGTCGTTGTCACTCTGCTGAGCAGCGCCGTGGGCCTCCTACAGCCCTGGCCCGTGCAGGTTCTCGTGGACCATGTGCTGGGCGACGTGCCGCCGACGGAGGCGGTCGCGCAATGCCTGGCACTCCTCCCCGGCGGAGAGACCAAACGCGGCTTGCTCGTTTGGGTCGTCCTGGCCGGCCTGGGGGTGTTCGCGTTGAATAGCGCGGCGGAGGTGGTCCTGACGCGCACCTGGATCCGCGTTGGCCAGGGGATGGTCTACCGCGTGGCGGGCGAGTTGTTCGCACGCCTCCAGCGTCGCTCCCTGCTGTTCCACAGTCGGAACTCGATCGGCGACTCGATCAGCCGCATCACCGGCGACGCCTGGTGCGTTTACAAAGTGGTCGATACCCTCGTCTTCACGCCCAAGAATGCCCTGATCACGTTGGCCGGGATCCTGATCGTGATGCTGCAAATGGACGTCGGTCTGACACTGCTGGCGCTGGCGGTCGCGCCGCTGATGGCCTGGTCCGGCTTCCTGATGGGCCGGCCGATCCGTCGCGCCGCTCGCAATCGGCGGGACATCGAGGGCCGGCTTCAGGCTCACGTCCAGCAGACCTTGAGCGGCATCCCGGTAGTGCAGGCCTTCGCCCAGGAGGAGCGCGAACGACAGCGCTTCGACGCGTGTACCAACGACGCACTCCAGGCGCAGCGGCGCAGTACCTTGGTCGGCGGGCTGTCCAACCTGACGTCCGGCCTGGTCATCACCCTGGGGACGGGCGCCGTCCTCTGGCTCGGCGCGCTGCACGTCATGGACCCCGAGCGACAACTCAGTGTCGGCACCCTCCTGGTGTTCCTCGCCTATCTGCGGACGCTCCAGAAACAGATCAGTGTGCTGACAGGCATCTATCCTTCGCTTCAGGAAACCGCGGCGAGCGTCGATCGCGTTTTGGAAGTGTTGGAGGTGGAGCCCGAGGTGAAGGACCGTCCGGGGGCCGAGGCGCTGGCGGCGGTGCGCGGACACCTCCGACTGGAGAACGTGACCTTCGGCTATGAACCCGACTGTCCGTTGTTGCGGGGGGTGTCGCTGGAGGCTCTCCCTGGCCAGACCGTCGCCCTCGTCGGCCACTCGGGTGCGGGGAAGAGCACGCTCGCCAGCCTGGTGCCGCGGTTCTTCGACCCGTGGGAAGGGCGCGTGCTGGTGGACGGGTGGGACGTGCGCGACGTGCAGGTGGGCAGCCTACGCGACCGCGTGGGATTGGTGCTACAGGAGCCGTACCTGTTACCGCTGACGATTGGTGAGAATATCGCCTACGGCCGGCCAGGCGCCTCCATCGAGGAGGTCGAGGTCGCCGCCCGGGCCGCCAACGCGCACGACTTCATCGAGCGGCTGCCGCACGGTTACGACACGGTGGTCGGCGAGCGCGGGGCGACGTTGTCGGGGGGCGAGCGGCAGCGGCTGGCGATTGCCCGAGCCTTCCTCAAGGACGCGCCCATTCTCATCCTCGACGAGCCAACTAGCGCTCTCGACGCCGAGACCGAGCGCCTGCTGCTCCAGGCGCTGCGCTGGCTGATGCACGGCCGCACGACACTGGTCATCGCCCACCGGCTCTCCACGATCCGGCACGCCGACCGCATCGTGGTGCTGCGGGAAGGCGGGGTTGTGGAGAGCGGGAAGCATGCGGAATTGCTGGCGCGCAACGGCCACTACGCGCGCCTGCACCGGATGCAGACGGGAGAGCAGCCCTAGGTCACGAGTCTAGTGGGGTGATGGCAGTGGTGTCTGGCCTACAAATGACGTATGATATTCATACGTCCTATGAAAGCAACAAGCATATTGGCATACCGCCGTGGCGCCGGGAACCAAAACAATCGCGGACAGCACCAGCCGGCTCTGCCTTTGGGCCGTGCGCCACGCCCTGCGCCGAAAGCCCGCTCTGGTAGCCGTGCTCGCGGTCATGTTGCTGAAGATCGGACTGGAGGTCCTCAAACCGTGGCCGATGAAGCTCCTGGTGGACCACGTCCTGAACCAGCAGCCCGCGCCGCCGGAGGTCGCGGCCGTATTCGAGTGGCTGCCCGGCGGCGCCACGACACAGAACCTCCTCGCCTTGTGCGTGGCCGGTACGATCGTGCTCTTCGTGCTGGGGTGGGCACTTGGGTTGGCGGCCTCGTATGCGAACATTGGTTTCGGACAGCGGATGGTCTACGACCTCGCGTCGGACCTGTTCGGCCATCTGCAACGACTGTCGCTCCGCTTCCACAGTCGTAAGCCCGTGGGCGATTCGATCCGCCGGGTGACGTCCGACTGCAGCTGCGTGGCCGCGATCGTCCGCGACGCCCTGCTGCCGGTGCTGGCCGCCACGTTCTCTTTGATTGCGATGTTCGCCATTATGTGGCGGCTGGATGCGATGCTGACGCTGCTGGCGCTGGCGGTGGTGCCGGGGATGGTCCTCGTCTTCCGCCGGTACGCGCGGCCGATGCTCGAGCGCAGCTACGAGCAGCAAGAGGTTGAGGGGCGCATGTACAACGTTGTCGAACAGACGCTGTCGGCGATCCCGGTCGTCCAGGCGTTTGGCCGCGAGGAGCGGGCCGACCGCGAGTTTCAGGACACGACCGCTGCCGTCCTGCGGGCGGCGCTGGCGACGACGAACGTTCAGTTCTGGTTCAAGATCCTGATGGGGCTTTCCACCGCCCTGGGGACGGCGGCGATCATCTGGGTTGGAGGGTGCCACGTCCTGGACGGAGCGTTAACCGTCGGCAGCATTCTCGTGTTTCTCTCCTACCTCGCCTCGCTGTATGAACCGCTGGAAGCGCTGATGTACTCTTCGACCACCATCCAGGGCGCGGCAGGGAGTGCGCGGCGGGTCTTCGAGATCCTGGAGAAGGAGCCGGCGGTGAAGGATCGGCCGGGGGCGACGCCCTTGCCGGCCGCGCGCGGTCACGTCCGCCTGGAGGACGTCACATTTGGTTACGAACCGGAGCGCCCGATCCTGCGCGGTATCTCGCTGGAGGTCCTGCCGGGTCAGACCATCGCCTTTGTGGGGGCCACAGGCGCCGGCAAGACCACCCTGGCGAGCCTGATCCCCCGTTTCTTCGATCCGGACGAGGGACGCGTCACGATCGACGGGCTGGACATCCGCGAGGTGCAGGTAAAGAGTCTGCGCGCTCAAATCGCGATCGTGCTTCAAGACCCCTTCCTCTTCCCGATGACGGTGGCCGAGAACATCGCCTACGGGCAGCTTGGGGCGGGCCGCGAGCAGATCGTCGCCGCGGCGCAGGCGGCGAATGCCGACGGGTTCATTCAACGGCTGCCGCAGGGTTACGACACGGTGCTCGGCCAGCGCGGCCTTACCTTGTCGGGCGGCGAGAGGCAGCGTTTGTCAATCGCCCGCGCGCTGCTCAAAGACGCGCCAGTGGTGATCCTGGACGAGCCGACCGCTGCCCTCGATGCCGAGACCGAAGAACTGGTGATGGGGGCGGTGGAACGGCTCCGAGAGGGCCGGACGACGTTGCTGATCGCCCACCGCCTGTCCACGATCCGCCGCGCCGACCGCATTGTCTTCCTCCACGAGGCGCGCGTGGCCGAGGCGGGTACTCACCAGGAACTTCTTGCTCGCGACGGCCTCTACGCCCGTCTGTATCGACAGTCCACGGAGGGGGCGAGCCATGCCGCGCCCTTGCCCGTGGGGGAAGGCGGTGTCGCATGAGAATCGCGCTCGTCTCCCAGGAGTATCCGCCGGAAACCGCGAAAGGCGGCATCGGCACGCAAACATACCTCAAGGCGGAGGGGCTTGCCGCCCGCGGTCATGAGGTCCACGTGATCTCCCGCACCCCGCGCGACGCCCCAAGGCAGGAGGAGCAGAGGGGCGGGGTGCGCGTCACACGGATTCCCGGTTTCTCGAAGCAGATGAAAATCTACGAGCCGGCTGTGGACTGGCTGACCTACAGCGTTGCCGTGGCCGCGGAGCTGGCTGCCTTGCACGGACGTGCGCCGGTAAACGTCGTCGATTTTCCGGAATGGGGGTGTGAAGGCTACGTCCACTTGCTCAACCGCAGTGAGTGGTACCGCGTGCCGGCCGTTATCCACCTGCACGGGCCGCTGGTGATGCTGGCGCGGACGATCGACTGGCCGGAGATCGATTCCGAATTCTACCGGATCGGCGTCGCGATGGAGGGGACGTGCGTTCGGCTGGCCGACGCCGTTTTTTCCTCCAGCGCGTGTTCCGCGGACTGGTGCGCCCAACACCACAGCGTCCCGCGGGAGCGCATTACGGTCCTGCACACGGGCGTGGACACGCGCCTCTTTTCCCCGCAGGGGTTTCGCATGGACAGCCGGCCGACCGTCGTTTTTGTCGGCAAGATCGTGCGCAACAAGGGCGTCGAGTTGCTGCTGGAAGCTGCGTGCCGGCTGTCGTCGGAGTATCCCGATCTGCGGTTGCTTCTGGTGGGGCGGGCCGAGGAAGGAATGGGCGAGCAATTGCAGGAGAGGGCGCGGGCTTGTGGGTTTCCTCATTTGCTGGAACTGGCGGGCTTCGTTGACCGGCAGCATCTTCCAGCGCACCTCGCGAGCGCCCATGTTTTTGCGGCTCCCTCGCAGTATGAAGGTGGTCCGGGTTTCGTTTACCTTGAGGCGATGGCGTGCGGACTGCCGGTGATTGGTTGTTCCGGTTCCGGCGCCGCCGAGGTCGTCGTTCCCGACGAGAACGGCCTGCTCATTCCTCCCGGGGATGTGAACGCGCTGGTCGCGGCGCTGCGCCGGTTGCTGTCGAACGCCGCGGAGCGCGAGGCGATGGGAGCGCGGGCGCGGTGTTACGTCTTGCGGGAAGCCGACAGCGAAGTCTGCCTGCGTCGGTTGGAGGCCTTCTACACCGCGGCGGCCGCGGGGAAATCCTGTTCGGAGAGGGCCTCATGACCCAGGTCTTGACCCCCGTCACCACTCGGGTACTCACGAGCTTCGAGGATCCTACCTTCGGCCCGGCTCAGTGGGAGGAGTTGCTCGCCCGCGGGGACACGAATGCCGTCAACCTGACGTGGCCCTTCCAGCGGGCGTGGTGGACCTCCTTCGGGCGCGGCACGCTGCTGCTGACGGTGGCGGAGCGCGACGGACGGGCGGTCGCCCTCGCCCCCCTGTTCGCCGACGGCGGCAT
>JBBRLG010000190.1:0-12038 GCA_038231495.1 Gemmatales bacterium
ACAAGATCAGTGTCCAGGACCTGCAGGGCGGCACGTTCACGATCACCAACGGCGGTACGTTCGGGTCGCTGCTTTCGACGCCGATCCTGAACCCGCCGCAGAGCGGCATCCTGGGCATGCACGCCATCCAGAAACGCCCGGTGGCGGTCGACGATCAGGTCGTCATCCGCCCGATGATGTACCTGGCGTTCTCTTACGACCACCGGCTCATCGACGGCCGGGAGGCGGTCAGCTTCCTGGTCCGCGTCAAAGAATGCATCGAAAGCCCCGAACGGTTGCTGCTGGAGATTTAGTAATGCCGGAACGGTACGACCTGATCGTGATCGGCGCGGGGCCGGGGGGCTACGTCGCCGCCATCCGCGCGGCCCAACTCGGCCTGAGCGTGGCGTGCGTCGAGAAGCGCGCCGCGCTCGGCGGCACCTGCCTGAACATTGGCTGCATCCCCAGCAAGGCGCTCCTCGATTCCAGCGAACTGTACTCCCTGGCACGGCACCGTTTCGACCGTCACGGCATCAAGCTCGAAGGCGTCGGCCTCGACCTCGGCGTCATGCAGGCTCGCAAGGACAAGGTCGTCAAAAGCCTGACCGACGGCGTGGCGCACCTTTTCAAGAAGAACAAGATCACGTCGCATTTCGGCACCGCCCGGCTCCTCGGCAACGGTAAGATCGCGGTGAAGAAGACGACGGAAGGCGAGGCGAGCGAACCAACCCTGGCCGCCGGAGCCATCCTGCTGGCCACCGGCAGTGAGCCGACCGGCTTGCCCGCACTGCCCTACGACGGCACGTCCATCGTCAGCTCGACCGAGGCGCTGGCGTTCGACAAGGTGCCGCAGCACTTGATCGTCGTCGGCGCTGGCTACATCGGCCTGGAACTGGGTTCGGTGTGGGCGCGGCTCGGCGCCAAGGTGACGGTCGTCGAATTCTTGCCACGCATCCTCCCGTTAAGCGACGGCGAAATCGCGGACCAGTTGCACCGCTCGCTCGTGAAACAAGGCCTGGTGTTCAACCTGGATACGAAAGTAACATCCGCCTCGACTCAGGGCGGACAGGTGATCGTCAACGCCACCAGCCAGGGCAAGGACGTGCTGTTCCAGGGTGACAAGGTGCTCGTCGCCGTCGGCCGGCGTCCGTACACAACCGGCTTGGGCTTGAAGGAAATCGGCGTCAAGATTGAAGAGCGCTCCGGTCGCATCCCGGTCAACGAAGACTTCCAAACCAACGTCGCCGGCGTGTACGCCATCGGCGATCTAATCGAAGGGCCGATGCTGGCCCACAAGGCGGAGGAAGACGGCATCGCCTGCGCGGAGCGGCTGGCGGGCAAGAAGACGCACGTCGCCTACGACCTCATTCCGAGCGTGATCTACACCTGGCCGGAAGTCGCAAGTGTCGGCCTGACCGAAGAGCAGGTCAAGGCGACGGGCAAGGAGTACAAGGTCGGCCGTTTCCCGTTCAGCGCGAACGGGCGGGCCAAGGCCATGGACGAAACCGAGGGGTTTGTGAAAATCCTCGCGGACGGTCAAACCGACCGCGTCCTGGGCGCTCACATTTTTGGGCCACGCGCCTCCGACATGATTGCCGAGTTGGTCGCGGTGATGGAGTTCTCCGGAAGTGCGGAGGACATCGCGCGCACGTCGCATGCCCATCCCACCCTGTCGGAAGCCGTGCGCGAGGCGGCCCTGGCGGTGGACAAGCGGGCGATTCATTTTTAGCAGCAGCCATTTCAGGGCGAGCCAGGAGCGTAAGCGACCGGAGTTTATCTCTGGGGATGAACTCCGGTCGCTTACGCTCCCGGCTCGCCCAAAAAATTTGCAACCGGCAAAGGCCGGATTCCGGTCAAGTTCAGCCCAGCCCGATTCACTTGCCGGACCGAACAGGTTTTCGCCCCCGGTCTGGACGTATCACGAAAGCCTTGAATCCACCCAAAAGCATTCAAGCCTCCATTCCTTTCCGACGCACGCCCCGTGACAATGAGTTGACTGCGGGAACCGTGGCCGTGCCGGAATAAGGAGGCCGAAATGTTAAAGACCAGCCTGCGTCGGATGGGTTTGATCCGCATGCTCGCAACCGCGCTATTCCTGGTGCCCGGCGCGACGTTTGCCGCTGAAACCGGCCCCGAGATAGCGCCGACGCCAACGACCACCTCACCCACGGCGCGGGACATCCAGGTCATCCTCCGCGTGCGCCGCACGCTGATGACCGACGACGTTCTCGGCCCGCAAAACGTGGGCATCATCGTCCGCGGCGGCGTGGTGACGTTGTGGGGGCCGCTCACGTCCGCCGACGAAATCCGCCTGGCCATCAGGGCGGCCGGCGACGTGCGCGGCGTTCAGTCCGTGCGGAGTGAGTTGTACGTCGCCAAAGATAGGAGGCCCGCGCCGCCGTTGTGGGTTCTGCCGGATACGCCGACGCCCGACCGCGCCGCGCCCCTCGAACCCGAACGCCAGATCGTTTTGGCGAACCGCGACCGGTTGCCGACCCGCTTGCCCGGCGACGAGGTCGGCCCGACTGCGTTGCCCGTGCCCCGAACCGCAGCGCTCCTCGCCCCGGTGCCGCTGGAGGCCGGGCCAGAGGAGCCGACAACCGTCACGGCGGCCCGGTCGGAAGGCGTGCCGGCCGCCATCGAACGCTTGCAACGGGGCGACGCCCGCTTCGGTCAGATCGGCGTCGATTGGCACGACGGCACCATCCGTTTGCAAAGCAACCCCAACGACCCGGCGGCCGTGATGACCTTTGCCCGCGCCCTTGCCGACGTGCCGGGCGTCGAGCGCGTCGTTCTGCAAAAGCCGAAAAGGCCGCAACCGTAATTTTCCCGGCTCGATTGCCCGTTGGACAACGGGGCCAATGGCGGACTATAATCTCCTCGCAACGTCCACGAACGACGAACTGGGGAGATTGCAATGACCTTGCGCGGCGTAATTCTGGCGGGCGGTAAAGGGACGCGGCTCGGCGAACTGACCAAAGTCACCAACAAGCACCTCCTGCCCGTCGGCCCGTACCCGATGGTTTACCACCCCCTCAAAAAGATGGTGGGGGCCGGCATCCGCGACGTGCTGCTGGTCTCCGGCACCGAGCATATGGGCGACTTCGTCGAACTCCTCGGCTCCGGTCGCGAGCACCAGTGCCACTTAACCTACCGCGTGCAAGACGAGGCCGGCGGCATCGCCCAGGCACTCGGCCTGGCCGAGTTGTTCGCCCACGACGTGCGCTCCCTCGTCATCCTCGGCGACAACATCTTTCACGATTCGCTTGACGGCATGGTGGTGGAAGCAAGCCAGAAGCCGGACCACGCCTGGGTGATGCTCAAGCAGGTTCACGACCCGCAACGCTACGGGGTTGCCGAGTTGAAATCGGACACGATCGTCGGCATCGAGGAGAAGCCGAAAAAACCCAAGAGCGATTTCGCCGTCGCGGGCATCTACCTCTACCCGCCGGACGTGTTCACCGTAATCAAGACGTTAAAGCCGAGCGGTCGCGGCGAATTGGAAAT
This sequence comes from Gemmatales bacterium, assembly GCA_038231495.1. GTDB lineage: Bacteria > Planctomycetota > Planctomycetia > Gemmatales > Gemmataceae > JBBRLG01. Next base: position 3,487 of record JBBRLG010000190.1, read on the forward strand.
CACCGACGTAAACCGCCATTACCTCGAACAAGGGCGGCTGGGGCATAGTATGCTCTGCGGCTATTGGACCGACGCCGGTACCCTCGAATCGCTGGCGACGGCCAACCAACTCGTCCACGCCGAGCCGCCGATTTTTGCCCCTGATCCATGCGTCCGGTGAGGTTGTCCGCATTGCTGTGGGTCCGGATGCCGCTCCTGACAGGAGACGTCAGAAGCGGCATGAGGATTTCTTCGCTGCCTGCGGAGAGTCGCCCCGCGACCCGTTTGGCGATGCGCGGATGGCGCGCCAACAGTTGGTGGCCGCGCTCGTGTGCCAGAATCGCTTTAAGGGAAAAATTCTCCGGGTCGGCATCGCGCTCGAACGCTTCGGCATACACGGTGAGCAGGTCGTCTTCGGTCGTGTTGCCCCGGCCGTATTGCGCGCCCCCCGTTTGGCTGTAAACGTGGCGCTACTCGGATGCTGCCGACGAACCCCAGTACCCGCGCGATGCGGGCCGCACGGCTGCGCCGGACGCGCCGTTCCGCAGGAGTCAGTGGGCCCGGCGAGGGGGTTGCCATGAGCGCATGGTAGCAGCTTTGCCTTCGGCATGCCGGCCCGGTCAGGGGCAGCGCCGGGTTCGGCCCGGAAACCTTGAATGTCCCGCGCCCTCTTCCGGCGCCCTCAAAACGAGCTGCGTCCCCTTGGATTACCTTCAACCCCTTGGGTCGCGATCTGTATGGTGCTCGCGTACGCGTGCGGCTTCATCTACCTGCTGCGCGAGCACGGGAACAAGTACCCCAAACGGACCGCGAAACGCGCCGTCCTGGCGTTCGTGGGCGTGCTGGTCGCGGGTTGCCTGCTCCTGCTCGGGACCGTCGCCGACTGCTTCAAGTAGCGGAACCAGGTCGGACTCGACACGGCGGTGGAGGCGCTCAAGCGCTACCGGCAGCAGGGCCGCATCGACGCGGAGGGCCATCGCCCGGCGACGACTTGGGTTCGCCCCCGTAGCGTCTCACTCCGCCGCGCGGCGCGCGGCCTCTCGCATCGCCTGGACCCGCGCGCCCAGGTGGGAGTAATGCTCGGCGATCGTTTGCGGGGAGTTGCCGCACAACTCCGCGACGACCGAGTCTGACGTCCGACCCCGGGAAGAAAAGGGCACGCGCGGCGATCCGGAGTACGACCTCGATTGGGCACGAAATCCAGGCTTTTTTACGAGTTTCAACCGAACAAGTTTTCAAAAATGGTGGGGAAATGGTGGGGTTGTCCCGAAAGCCTCCGCACTGCAAAGAAGAAGGCCCGCTGTAACTCCTTGTTACAGCGGGCCTTACGTCTAGCTGGGGATCTAGGATTTGAACCTAGACTAACTGATCCAGAGTCAGTCGTGCTACCGTTACACCAATCCCCAAAGCTCGAATCAGCCGGAACCGTCGAGTGTTGGACATTTTAATCGCCGCGGCGGTTCGCGCCAAGGGCGGAAAACCGCTTGCGTCCGGCCCGGCGCACTGGTATCGTCGCCGCTGACCGGGCTGCCGTGGCGCGCCGCCATCCCCCCGCCCGGCGAACTCTACCTACCTGTTGAGGAACACCATGCGACGCTTCCTGACCACTTCCCTGACGCTGGCCCTGGGGCTGACGCTGCTCGGCCTCGCCGCCGCCGCCGACAAGGACGGCGAGAAAAAAGAACCGCCCGTCGTCAAGCCGCGCGAGGGCAAGTCCGAGACCACCAAGCTGTTCAACGGCAAAGACCTCGACGGCTGGGAGGGCAATAAGGACCTCTGGTCCGTCGTCGACGGCGAAATCGTCGGCAAGAACAAGGACGAAATCAAGGTCAGCACATACCTGATGACCAAGAAGAACTACACCGACTTCCGCCTCACCGCCAAGGCCAAGCTCGTCCAGTCGGAGATGCATTCGGGCATCGCCTTCTGGGGCCGCAACGCACCGGACAAGGGCGACAAGTTCACCTACGCCGGCCACCTCGTCATGTTCCCGTCCGGCTACGGCTTGTACGACCTTTTCGGCCGCAACGGTTTGAAGGTCGATACCGCCCCCGCCATCAAGGTCGGCAAGCAGCACGATTGGAACGACGTGGAAATCCTTGCCCAGGGCAACCGCATCCGCGTGGCGATCAACGGTACCCAGGTCATGGACTGGCGCGACCCCGAACCGGACCGTATTAAAGAAGGCCCGATCGGCCTGCAACTGCACTCCAACAAGGAACCGCAGGAAGTCCGCTTCAAGGATGTCACCGTCACCACCTTCCCCGCCGACGACAAGCTGACCACCGTAACGGACAAGGAGAAAAGCAAATAGACGGTCGGTAATCAGTGGTTCTCGTTTTTTGACGAGCCGGGAGCGTCAGCGACCGGAGTCTATCGTTGAGTAGACTCCGGTCGCTGACGCTCCCGGCTCGCCCTTCAGTTCGTCGCTCGGCTCCGCCGGAAGAGCGGCTGGCGTTGGCGGGCGGATGACCTGATACGCCACGAACAGACTGCCCGCCACGATGGCCAACGCGCCGAGCAAGTCCCACGCGTACTGCTGCTTGGTCGTCAGGATGCTCGGCGTAAGCAAGCCGACCAGTACGCACAAAAGCGCCCCGCCGCGGCGGCCGTCGAGCCAGACGCCACAGCCGAACAGGACCGGCACCACGACGTGCCCGGAAGGGAAGCAACAGCCCTCCGTATCGACCTCAATTAACCAACGGTAAGCGGCCGAGGTCAGCGAACCGTCCGACGGTGCCGCCGGGCGCAGATACTCCGTGGGCAAAAACACGAAGAACGCGAACGTGGTCGGGATTGCCAGCAGGTAGGCAAGGAACAGCCGTCGGAAAACGAGGTCGCCGCGGATCAAAAGCGGCAACAGCGGTGCCAGGGCCAGGAGCAGGAGGTAAGGCCAAACCGTCCACGTCCAGAATGGAATGGCATCATCGAGCGCGGTCAAAGGGAGTTGCCGGGGCGGGAACAGGGGGTAATGGTTGAGCAGCGCGTAAACCGCCGATTGCACCAGCGTGCAGGACAGCACGAGCCGCGCGTTTTGCCAGAATGTCCTTGCACCGTCGCTCATCCACTTCTCCGGCGCACGAAATGAAAGCCGCCGCCCGGTTCGACCTGCATGACGTGGCCACGCCAGCGGATGCGCTGCGGCAACACCATCGTCGCCAGCAGCTGAAACGGCAGCAACAGCTGGATGAACACGACCAGCAAAGACCAGCTCCACGGTGAGGCGCGCCGCAGATAGGCGCTATTGAAGTGGGCAAAAATCGCATAATGATAGGCGACGTAGAGGCCGGCGAGGAGGGTCAGCCAGCCGCCGGCGTCGAAGGGCACCGCGCTCAAAAAAAACAGCGGTGCGAGGGCGGACGTGAGTGCCAGGCCGTAGGTGATGACCAGGGCGCGCCAGGGCATTGCCTTGAGCAGCGTCTCGCGCGGAAAGACGAACCAGCGGTGCAGCAGGCGGAAGTAAGACTCTGGTCCCTGGACGTGCGTGCTGATCGCGTGCCGTAGCGTCGTCTGCGCGAGGCGGTAGCCTTTAGACCGAAAGTGGCGAGCAACCGCGAAATCGTCAGCGAGGATCGTTTCCAGCCCCGCGAAGCCGCCGGTCGCGTCGTAAATCTCCCGGCGGAAGACGTAAAACATACCGTTGATGGTGAACGGCTCGACCAGGTAGGTGTAGGGAACGTAGGTCAGCAAACTGTGGCTGTTCACGAAGTAGGCGACCAACCGCGACCACAGGTTGCCGAAGCTGACGTAGTAGGGCAGTCCAAAGGCGAGTCCCACGCCCTCCCGGTCGAGGTACGGTAGGGATTCCTCCAAACCGCCGTCGGGCAGCATGGTATCGTCGTCGAGGACGCAGAGCACGTCGCCCCGCGCCTGGGGAATGCCGGCGAGCAGCTTGAGCAGCTTGGGACTACAGCGGTCGGCCGGCGGCGGCACCACGAGCAGCCGCACCGCGTGTTCCGGGAAGTGGGCGATGAGGTTTTGACAAAGCGTTTGCGCCACCAGGTCGGTGTCGTCCACCAGGTAGAGGAATTCGCGGGGGTAGCGGCAGGCGGTGCGCAGGTTGCGTTCGAGACAATCGGCCAGCGTCGGGTCGCCGCTGAGGATCGGTTGCAGGATGCTAACCAGACGCGGTTCCCGTTGCGCGTCGGGTCGCGGCCGCCGGAAGAAACGCACGACGGCCAGATGTTTCCAGGCTTTCTCGGCCAGCAGCAAGACGCCGAGGACGAGTAACAGGTAGGTCATGCCCCCGCCTCCGGGAACAGCGTCCGCAGTGCGCATTCCAGCGACCAGAACGTCACTGCGGCGACGATTGCCAGGGTCGCGACGTACCAGGCGTAGTTGAGGAACAAGGGCGTGAAGCGGTCGTAGACGGCGAACGCCCCATTGACGTTGGCAGCCTCGGGCGTCCACCAACGACACGCCTGTTGCAAGGCGGCCAGGGCCAAAACGCCTTTCCACCACGCCCGCGCCGGCGTCCGCACCAGGGCCAGTCCGACCCAGCCCAAGAGTAACCCGCCGACGTGCGTGCCGAAGGATGTGGCCAGCACGTCGCGGCTCAGGCCTGCTTCGACGAGCCACAACGGTGTGCCGATGGTCAGGCAATAACAGCCCAGCGCGACGCACGACCGTATGCCCAGGAGTAGGCCTGCGGCAATGGCCGCCGTGGCGATGTGGCACGCCCACAACGCATCCTCCCCGTGCCCCCGGCGGACGCAGTCGGCCGCGTGGGCCAGGTAGAACACAAGGGCCAGCAATCCGAACAGCGTCTTCATGTCACGCCCTTCACATACTTCTGATACGCCTCCGGGCAATGGCTCGGAATGAGGGCCACCTCCGGGTGGGCGTGGGCATAGGCGTGCAGGTTGCCTAGCGTCGCGCGCAGGGCCGCCACGTCGTCGATGAACAGGTGCGTGATCCAGTGCGGCGGCCGGTTGCCGCGATAGGCCGCACTGAGCCAGCAGCTGTCCGCGACGAAAAACCGGGCGCCCTCCTCGGTGCGGGCGAGCAACCCCACCTGGCCGCGGGCGTGGCCGGGAAGGGAAACCAGCACCGCCGAGCCGTCGCCGAACAGGTCGCACGTCGGGCCGAAGGGGTCCAGGGTTTCGCCCTCAAATCCAGGCAACAGCACGGCCCGACGCGCAAAGTCGTCGGGCAACAGGGCCGGCACAAAGGCCCGCTGGAGCGCGCGCAAGCCCGTGCGGCCGGCCACGTCCTCATAGGCTGCCTTCGACGCGAACAACTCCGCCGTGGGGAAGTCGCGCAGGCCCGCGACGTGGTCCGCATGAAAATGCGAAACGACGACCCGGCGCACGTCGCCGGCGGTCAGCCCGAAGCGCGGCAGCTGGGCGACGACGGCCAGCTCCGGTCGCAGGTGCAGCGGCGTAACCCAGCGGTAGGCGCGGTACGGGAAACGCTTCGTCGCGTCCCACAGGCGCGGGGCGTAACCGCTGTCCCACAGGAGCCAGCCGTGCCGCGGGTGGCCGAGCAACGCCACGAGCGAATGGCACACGACGGTGCGGTGTCGGCCGCCTTGCAGTAGGTGCTTTTCCAGCGCCAGGCAATGGCCCGTGTCCAGGACGTGGCACTTGAGCCGTACCTCCTCAGCCATCGGACCGCCCTTTCGTCAGGTAGGCCAACGTCCGCTCGACGCCGGTGGCGATGTCCACCAACGGGGCGTAGCCGAGGTCGCGGCGGGCGGCACGGATGTCATACGTCTGCGTCCGACCCAGGATCGCCACGGTGTAGTGGGTTAGTTTTGGCTCGCCTCCCAGGCAACGCGCCCGTAACTCCATCCCGGCCGCCAGCGCATAAGCGACCGGGTAGGGTAGGCGGCGCAGCCGTGTGTTCAGACCGAAGCGTTGCAAAACGAGACGAATCAAGTCCCAAATCGCGACGTGCTCGCCATTGGTAATGTGGTAGGTTTTTCCATCCGCCGGGGCGGAGGTTGTCGCCAGCATCTGGGCGTGGACGACGTTGGCCACATAGGTCAAATCGACCCGGTTCGTGCCGTCGCCGATTTGCGGCAAGCGACCGGCCCGCGCCAGGTCCAGCACGCGCGGCAAGAGCGCCGTGTCGCCGGGGCCGAAGAGCGCCTTGGGCCGAAGGATGACCGTCGCCAGGCCCGCGCGACTCGCGGCATTGACCCGGTCTTCCGCCAGCTTTTTCGTGTGGGAGTAAACCGCCAGGTGCCGCGCCGGATACGGTGCCGACTCGGTGATGTCGGTGTGGTCGCGGCCGTCGAAGACGACGCTCGGCGACGACACGAACACGAGCCGCGCGACGCGGTGCTTGAGGCAACCGGCGATCACGTTGGCCGTCCCGCCCACGTTGATGGCATGAAAATCCGCGGTCCGCCCCCACGGTGCCGACAGCGCGCCGACGTGGTGGACGACCTCGATGCCGGCGCAAGCCGCAGCCACCGCCGCCGGGTCGCGCAGGTCGGCGCGGACGACCTCGACGCCCGCGGCGGCAAGCTCCCGACAAGCGGCCTCCGCCCGGCCCAGGGCGCGGACGTGATGGTTCTCGGCGCGCAGGGCCGCGACCAGGTGCCTGCCGAGAAAGCCCGTCGCGCCGGTTACGAGAATCCGCATTGCATCGGTTTCGCTAAAAGGTGAGGGCCGTCGCGCCCAGGGTGAGGCCCGCGCCCGTGCCGATGAGGAAGACCCGCTGCCCCCGACAAATCCGCCCGGCTTGCACCGCCTCCGCCAGCGCCAGGGGCACCGACGCCGCCACACAGTTGCCGCGCGTTTCCAGGTTGAGCACCAGTTGCTCCGGCCGAAAGCCGAACCGCCGCGTCAGCAATTCGACGCCCGGCCGGCTCGCCTGGTGCGGCACGACCGCGTCCACCGCGGTCCGGTCCCAACCCAACCGGTCGAAGAAATCATCGAGGAACGGGCCGAGGACCCGCGTCGCCATGCGGTAGACCGCCGGTCCGTCCATGTGAAAACAGTTCATTTGCGGGGTGGTGGCCGGGTCGTTGGGGTGGTGCAGGGTGCCGCCGCCCTCGCAGCGCGTCAGCTCGGCGCCGCTGCTGTGGGTCGCGAAAGCACTGTGCCAGACGGCGCTGGCCTCGCCCGGCGGGGTGGCGACGACGACGACGGCCGCCGCCCCATCGCCCATCAGGACACTGCTCTCCGGCTCGGAGGGGTCGAGCGTTTGCCGGGTCGTTTCGCTGCTGACGATGAGCACGCAGCGGTAAGCGCCCGCGGCCACGAACTGCGCCGCGATTTGAAGCGCCACGAGAAAACTCAGGCAGGTGGCGTCCACGTCGAAACAGAGACTTTTGCCCTCCGGCAAGCCCATTTCGCGCTGGATGAAGGCGGCCGTGCAGGGGATCAGTTGCCGGCGGCTGGTCGAGGCGCTGAGGACGAGGTCGATCTGGTCGGCGGCGACGCCGGCCGCGCGAACGGCCTGGTGGGCGGCGCGGGCGGCCATTTCGACTGAGGTCTCTCCGGCGGCCCGGCGTCGTTCGCGGACGCCGGTGGCGCGCTCGATCCAGCCGGCGGGCAGTTTAAGTTCGTCCTCCAGTTCGCGGCTGGACACCGTGCGGGCGGGCAGGTAAGTTCCGAGGCCCGCGATTTTGACCGGCAACATGGCATTTCCTTTTCGGCCGACGGACGCGGTTGGCCGCATCCCTGGCCAACGGTGCGCAGTTCCAATTAGCAGCCGGCGCGTGCTTTGTCAAACGGTTCGGCCGATTTGGCGAGCCGGGAGCGTAAGCGACCGGAGTGTTCGCCGAAGCAGGAGGGGTGCCATGCTTTCGTACTCGAAAGCATGCTTTGGAGTACCAAAGCATGGCACCCCGCGACCGCACTAGATGCAGAGATAGACTCCGGTCGCTTACGCTCCCGGCTCGCCAAATCGTAAGTGGTTCTAAGTCGGGGTCGGTCGCTTCTCGACGACGAACGTCGTGACGAAAGGTCGTGCGCTTACATAAACAGGCTGGCCAGCGCCTCGTAGAGATAGTCCAGCGCCGTCACCGGCAGTGGCTCTTTCAACTCCCATTCCGGGCGGAAATCCGGCAGAAACAGCGTTTCCTCCAAAGTCTTCAGCACCGGGCCGGCACCGATCGCGACGCCCAACTCGCGGTTGTGCCGTAGACTCAGGTAATCGAAGTTGCCGGTGCCGAGGTAAGCCCACAAGCCGTCTACCGACGTTGCCTTGACGTGCGTCAAGCCGGGATAAAGGTAGACGCGGATGCCGGCGCGCAACAGCCGATTCGCGGTCACGCGGTTGCTGTGGTCCACCGCCTTACTGTCGCTGCGAATCGTCATCATCACGCGCACGTCGGCCCCGCGCTGCCGGGCGTCCGCCAGTTTCGCCAGGAGCCGCGGGTCGCTGAAATAGGGGTTTTCGAGGTAGACGTGGTGCTTCGCGCGGTCGACCGCCCCATAGACCGCGTCCTTCAACGAGCGTTCGTCGTCGTTGGTCTCGACCAGTCGGACGCTCGCGTTGGCGTCGACCGGGACGGCCGGGGTCGCGAACCTTGGTTCGACCCTCCCTCGCTGTTCGCACCATCGGTTCGCGAAGAGTCGTGCGTATTCCGCGACGATCGGCCCCTCGGCCGTGAACGC
>JBBRLG010000191.1:0-12038 GCA_038231495.1 Gemmatales bacterium
CTCGATGGAGTCACGACCAAGGGATCGCGGCCCGCCGCTTGCGGCTTTGCAATTCCGCGCAAAGCCGCAAGCGGCAAACGGTTTCAGCCCTGGCGCAGCGCGAAGCGCAACTGCGTGGCAATGGCGCGCGGGTCTTCGGCCCGCGCGATCGCCCGGCTGACGGCGACTCGCTTCGCCCCGACCGCGATCACCGCGCCGACGTTGCTCGCATCGACGCCGCCAAGGACGAACGCCGGCAACGTCGTCTCGGCACAGGCTTGTCGCACGAAATCGAGGCCGGCCAACGTTGCGAAGTCCTTGGTTTGCGACGGAAACGTCGGCCCGACGCCGAGGTAACTTGCCCCTTCCAACACGGCTTGGCGTACTTGCTCGAGCGTATGCGTACTGACGCCGATCAACGCCTCCGGACCCAGGATGCGCCGGGCCTCGCGCACCGGCAAATCGTCCTGGCCGAGGTGAACGCCGTCCGCCCCCACCAGCCGCGCAACGTCCGCGCGGTCGTTGACGACAAACAGGACGCCCGCCCGCCGCGTCCACTGCCGCACTTTGGTCGCACGCTCCAGTAAGTCGCGGTCGTTCAGGCCTTTTTCGCGCAATTGGATCACCTGGACGCCACCCGCCGCTGCCTCGCCGATGGTCTGTTCCAGCGACCCGGTACAACTCGATGCGGACAGCAGGACGTAAAGCACCGCGCCGGCCAGGCGCTCCCGCGCCGCAGCGCCGAGCAGGATCGCCTTTTCCAGTGTGTAACTGCGGTAGCGCAGTTGCTCCAGCGCCTTGCCGAATTCGCCGCCGTGGAGTTTGCCGAACTCTTCCAAACTGCGCAACGCCTCCTGCAACCGCTTCCAATTGGCACACGCCACGTCCCGCAATGACAGCCGCGTATGCTCACGCGCCGTCGCGATCGCGGTGCCCACGTCGCCTACGGTGTCCCTGGCCGCGAGGAGTGTTTCCGACTTGAATTCCGAAAGCGCTGCCGCCAGGTCGTGGCGCAGTTGTTTGAGTTGTCTGCTCAGGAAAGCATCTTCCAGGACGAACCGGCAGTAGTCTTCCACCACGCGCAGACCTTCGCGCGCCCGGTTGGCACAGGCGTCGAGTATTCGCCGGGTATCAACCTCCTCGGTCAGTTCGGTCAAGGCCAACGGTTCGTCGAGCAGCAACGGCGGCGGTCGCTCGGCGCGGACGGCCGCTTCCAGCGCGTCGGCGCGAAAGCTGAAGCGCTCTAACAAAGTCCGCGCGTCTTCGGCGTGTCGGACTAACGCGAGCAGCAGCGTTTCGCCCGTGACGGTGGTTTCGCCGGTCAGGTCACGCTCGATCGCGCGGGCGTGGTAGAGCACCGTCCGTGCCGCGGGCGCGATCACCAAGGTCGCCGCTTCTGGTACCGCCCTCCCCTGCCCCGCCGGCAAACCGGCCAGCCGATAGCCGACTGTATCAAACCCCGCACCGACGGCGAGCACCGCGGCGCGGCCCTCGTCTTCTTCCAGCAACCCTTGCAGCACATGGACCGGTGCCAATTCCGGCTTTCCCTCGGCAGCCGCGTAAACGTGGGCGCTTTGGAGCGCGCGGGCAACGGCGGGTGTCATTTCCGGCAGCATGGCGCACCACCATTTTTGGCAAACTCGACCAAATCGACACGACAGGCGACGATCTTCACGTTATTCCACACAACCGTGTAGGCTCCGTTTTCAGAATCCCGCCGCTCCCAGACGATCATACCGGGGAGGCCAAGGAACGGCGGCAGCCGGGGACTAAACCGCCCGCCCCAACCTCTGTCTTTAACGAAGCACGGCAACGCGGAGGACGGATTCATGCGCGGCTCACAGTTTAACTGGCGGCGGTGGGGCTTGCACCTGGTCGGCGGCGTTGCCGCGCCGGCGCTGCTGGCGCTCGCCGGTGGCAGCCCGGCCGCCGAGCCGGCCCCCCCGCCAACACCGGTGCTTGCCGCCCCCGCGGCCCCCGCGCTCGACCTGGCCGCGTGCCGGCAAATCGCCTTCGAGAAACAACCGACCCTCACCGCACTGCGTGCCAGCCTGGCCGCCGCCGGGTCGCGGCTCGAAGCCCTCGAACACCTGCGCCTGGCCGCGCTCATCCAGCGCGACCTGCCCATTCGCCGCAAACAGGCCGCCGTGGGCGTGCAGATCAACCAGGCGGCGCTGACCCAGGCCGAATGGGACACCCGCCACGACGTGGCCTTTACTTATCTAACGGCCGTTTACGCCCGCGAGCAACTGGCCGTTGCCGACCAGGGCATCGCCGACCTGACCTCGTTGCGCGAACTCATCACGGAAATCATTAACGACCCGCTGGGCCGCAAGGATCTCAGCCAGAGGAACATCGATCAGGTTGACGTTGCCCTGCTGATCGTCCGCGGCCGGCGTGAAGAAGCAGTGGGCGGCGTGGAACGCGCCCTCAGCGCGTTGCGCGAGGCGATGGGCGTCGGCTGCGATTTCAAGGTCAACGTCGCGGACGCCAAATTGCCACGCTTCAACCCCGTGGTCGATAAGGAGCAGATCGTCGCTTTGGCTCAGGCCCGGCGGGGCGAGTTACTGCAGGCCGGCGGCGCGGCCCGAGTCACTTGCTTTGAAATCGACGCCCAGAAGGCGACGTTCTTCCCCAGCGCCAAGACGTTTGCGAGCGGCTCCGACCTGCACGCCACCCCGGTGCCCCTGGGCAGCCACGACGATCCCTACAAACCGGGCGGCATCAGCATCGAGATGCCGGCCACGCTCAACGGCCACCGCGGCGACCGCGTGGAGTCGGCCCGCCTCCTCCACGACCGCGCCGAGGCCGTCGTCGCGAAGACGCACAACCTCATTACCCTGGACGCGGAACAAGCGTACCTCCGTTGGCTGGAAGCTTCGCGGAAACTGACGACTTACGAGGAAGCCGCCACCGTGGCCGCCAAGGTGAGCCTGGAGTTGCGCACGAAATTCGACCCGCGCATCGCGAAAATTACGATCGATGAAACGTCGACCGCCGGCATCCTGGCGACCCAAACGCGGCTCCTGTCGAACGTGGCGCGCTACCAGGTGTTGCTCGCATTGGCGGCCCTGGAACGTGTGACCGCCGGCGGCTTCGACGCCGGGTTGGAAGCGGCATTGGTCAAGTAAACGCAGGTGGTTGGTGGTTGGTGAAAGCGGGAAGCGCCTGCCCGTCCTTTCACCCGTCACCAACCACGAACCACCAACCACCCTTTTTCGCTCCCGAACTCGCAACCAAGGAACGGATCCGACCATGACGCGGAAGCTCGGCTGGTCTCTGTTATTAGGCGTGGCGGCGTTGAGTGCAACGGTGTTCGCGCTGTCGGCGCGCGTCGAGGCCGCCGAGGAAGCGCCGAAAAAGGTGCGCGTGGGACTGGTCAAGTCCCTGTTCCACGACGCCCCCGACGCGGTGGTTCAGATCGTGATGCGCCCCTTCAAGACGTTCTTTGAAGCGCAAACCGGGTCGGCGAGCGAGGTCGTCGTCAGCCCGGACGCCGAGACACTCGGCCGCCATCTCAACGACGACAAAGTACAGATCGGCGTCTTCCACGGCTACGAGTTCGCCTGGGCGAAGCAGAAAAACCCGCAGCTCAAGGCGCTCGTGCTGGCGGTCAATGAAACCCCGATCCAGCACGCCCACCTGGTCGTGCGCAAGGACTGCAAGGCCGAAGCGTGTTGTGACCTTAAAGGCCTGACCATTGCCTACCCGCTTATCAACCGCGAGCACTGCAAGCTTTTCCTGAACAACCGCTGCGTGAAGCCCGGCACCAAGCCGGAACTGTTTTACGCCGCCGTCATCGGCCCGGCCGACAGCGAGGACGCCCTCGATAGCGTGGTCGATGGCAGCGCCCAGGCCGCCGTCGTTGACGGCGTGGCCTTTGATGCCTACAAGGTCAACAAACCGGGCCGGGCCAAGCTGCTCAAGTCGCTGCTCCAATCGGAGGGGTTCCCGTCGGCCGTCATCGCTTACAACCCCGCGGCGGTCAACCCGGTCGCCTTTGATCGGTTTCGGACGGGTCTCCTCGGCGCGCGGGATACGGCCCAGGGCAAAAAGCTCCTGGAAATGTGTCGCATCACGCGGTTTGACGCGCTGCCGGCCGATTACGAACAGGTGTTCACCGACATCGCCAAAGCTTACCCGCCGCCCGCGAAATGACTCTCGGTCGCGGTTTCGCTCACCCTGTTTGGCCAGCTCTGCCGCGTTTCCTTTTTGGACCATCGACCGTCGTTCCGCCCTTCGGGGTTGGGCGGCTGGTCGATGGTTTTTTTCGTTTGCCAGGTGATACTTACCTGTCTTTTTGAGCACTAATTTGGTCGAATTTTCTTCGGCAGCCTCATCGCAAACTCAATCGCTTTAATGGCTTACGTTGTTAGAATGCCGCCAGAACTGAGCTAGGTTTGGTGACGACGGCCTGCTACAATTCAGCCGTCTCCCGCAAAAGTGTTCGTAACCGTTCACTCCCCCCTAACGAAGGGGGGGCGGGGGGGGTGGAGTGGACGCCAGGACTGTTAAACGCAACCGTTCTTACCCCCCCGCCCCCCCTTCGTTAGGGGGGAGAAGTTGCCGGTGAACGGATACAGGTGTTCAACGGAGAAGTGTTGCGATGGCGGAAACAATCCAGCCCGTTTCCCTGCGACAAGAGGCGGAATACCGTTACATCAATTACGCCATGTCCGTGATTACGTCGCGCGCCTTGCCGGACGTGCGCGACGGGCTGAAGCCGGTGCAGCGCCGCATTCTCTACGCGATGTATCACGATCTGCACTTGTCGTTCGACAATCGACCGACCAAGTCGGCACGCATCGTCGGCGAAGTGACGGGAAAATATCACCCCCACAGCGATGACGCCGCTTACGAAGCCCTGGTACGACTGGCCCAGAATTTCGTCATGCGCGTGCCCCTCGTCCACGGCCAGGGTAACTTCGGCTCGGTCGATGGCGACATGCCGGCCGCCCGGCGGTATACCGAAGCCAAACTCGCTGCCGTGTCCGACCGCCTTTTGGCGGAACTGCGCCAACAAACAGTGCCGATGCGTCCGAGTTACAACAACGAGCGCGACGAGCCGATCGTGCTGCCGGCCCAGTTCCCCAACCTGTTGGTCAACGGCGTCTCCGGCATCGCCGTCGGCATGGCCACGAACATCCCGCCGCACAACCTCGGCGATGCGATCAAAAGCTGCGTCTTTCTAATCGAAAACCCGGACGCGACGGTCGCCCAGTTGCTCGACAAGTTGAAGGGGCCGGACTTCCCGCTTGGCGGCAAGGTGGTGACGGACCGGGCCGGCCTGCGCAAGATTTACGAAGAAGGTACGGGTAGCATCAAGGTGCAGGGCGAGTGGAAGCTGGAAGAACAGGGCAAGCGGCGGCAAATCATTGTTACCTCGATCCCTTACGGGGTAAACAAGGGCAAGCTCGAAGAGGCGATCGGCGAGATCATCGGTGCGCGCAAGCTGCCCCAGTTGCTGGGCCTGGCCAACGAGTCCAATGACAAGGAAGGCCTGCGCATCGCGCTGGACATCAAGCCCGACGCCGACCCGACCCTGGTGATGGCGTACCTGTATCGGCACACGGATATGCAGCAGAACTTTTCTTACAACATGACGTGCCTGGTCCCGGTGGGCAAGGAGGACAACAAAAAAACGGCGCCCCAGCGGCTCGGCCTCAAAGAAATCCTGAGCCACTTCCTGGATTTCCGGCTGGCGACCGTGCGGAAGCGTTTCGAGTTTGAGTTGGAACAGCTGCGCAAGCGTATCCACATCCTCGAAGGCTTTCAAATCATCTTCAACGCACTCGACCAGGCCATCAAGCTGATCCGCGAAAGCAGTGGCAAGGCGGAGGCTGCCGAGAAGCTCATCGCCAAGTTCAAACTGACGGAAGTGCAGGCCGAGGCGATTCTGGACGCGCAACTCTACAAGATCGCGCAACTGGAGATCAAGAAGATCCTCGACGAACTGAAGGAGAAAATGACCGCCGCCGAGAAGATCGAGACATTGCTGGCGTCGGAAAAGAAACTTTGGAACGTCGTCAAGAACGAGTTGAACGAAGTCGGCGAGAAGTACGGCGACCGGAGGCGGACGCGCATGGGTTCCTCCGAAGACGCCCCCGAGTTCGACCCGGAGGCCTATATCGTCCGCGAGAACACCAACGTCGTGTTGACGCGCGACGGCTGGATCAAGCGCGTCGGCCGGCTGGCGTCGGTGGAAGGCACGCGCGTCCGCGAGGGCGACGAGGTCGTGGCGGTGGTGCCGGGCAGCACGCTCGATTACGTCATCTTTTTCGCGGACGATGGCACGGCGTACACGATGCGGATCAACGAGGTGCCGGCGAGTTCCGGCTACGGCGAACCGATCGCAAAGTTTTTCCGCCTGGCGGACCAGGTAAAGGTGATCGCCGCAGTGACGACCGACGAGCGCTTCACCCCGGCCGAGCCAACGCCCGTCAACGGTGAGCCGCCGCCCCCCTATTTGCTCGTCGTCACGGCGCAGGGCCAAACGTTACGGACGCCGCTGTTGCCGGTCCGCACCGCCTCGACAAAGGTTGGCCGCCGTTACGTCCGCCTAGCCGATGGCGACAAGGTTGTCACAGCGGTCGTACCGCGGGACGAGAAAACGCTCTACCTGGCGTCCGGAAACGGCCACGTGATTCACATTTCGTTGGAGGAGGTCAACATTCTGTCGGGGGCCGGCAAGGGCGTCATCGGCATCAAGTTGGCGGACGGCGATGTCTGCCTTGGTGGTGCGCTGATGGGCGGCCGTTTCGACAAGTTCGTGCTCGAAACGTCCGGTGGCAAGACGATGGAGTTCGGCCCGGCGAAATACGAGGTCACGGCACGCGGCGGCAAAGGTTTTGAAGCGGTGAAGCGCGCGAACTTCGCGCGCGTGGTGCCGCCGCCGATTGAAATGGTCGATTGGGACGCCGTGGAAGGCAAGGGCGCGGCGCGGGAGAAGAAGGCCGAGACGAACGGCGAGGAGAAGCCCGAGGCCAATGGGCAGGGGAAGACGCTGTTTGATTGAGGAGAAGCGAGCGATGAAAACGATTGAATTAGTCGGTCATGTAGACGCGCAGCATCAGCTGCATGTTGAATTGCCGGCAGACGTTCAGCCTGGCCGTGTAAAGGTTACGTTACAAGGCGCGACCGGCGATCCTGAAGAGGGGGACTGGCGGGCACTGATTAACCAGTCCTGGGCCAAGGATTGGGACGATCCACGCGAGGACATTTACGCCCTTGAGGACGGGAAACCGAGTTTTCAATCGCGGTGATATTCAAACTCCAAGCTATGGTTCGATTGATTGGGAAAGGGAGGCAGTTCATGGCGACGATACCGCAACGAGCCACCCTCGACGATCTCTATCGTGCAGAGGGAAAAGCCGAGTTAATCGGGGGAAGGATTGTGCCACTCATGGCTACAGGTTTCAGGCCGAATCGAATCGCCGCGCGGATTTTTCGCAGTTTGGACGACTACGCGGTGACAACCGGTGTCGGCGTGGCCTTGACGGACAACATGGGATTTGCTGTCCCGGATTTACCATCCGGCCGCGAATCCTTTTCCCCTGACGCCTCTTATTACAACGGCCCGTTGCCGACCGACTTGATGCAATTCATTAAAGGTCCACCCACCCTTGCCGTTGAGGTTCGCAGCGAGAGCGATTACGGCGGAGACGCCGTTGAGGCCGAACTGACGGCAAAGCGAACCGAATATTTCATTGCGGGCACGCCGGTCGTTTGGGATGTGGACCCGCTTGGGGACCAAGTGTTCTGCTACCGCGCCACAAACCCAACGCAGCCCATTGTATTTCAACGCGGCCAAGTCGCAGATGCGGAACCCGCAGTTCCCGGTTGGCGCATGAGCGTCGATGCTATTTTTGCGTAAATCGGATCGGAATTGAGTTGAGATGAAGCAATGAGTACATCGACCACCTACACCGGCAAAGACATTATCGTCCTGGAAGGGCTGGAACCCGTCCGCAAGCGGCCGTCGATGTACATCGGCGGCGTGGATAACAAAGGGTTGCACCACCTCGTCTGGGAAATCGTCGATAACGCCGTCGATGAATACCTCAACGGTCACGCCGACGCGATCGCCGTCACCCTGCACAAGGGCGGCGACAGTGTGACGGTCGGCGACAACGGCCGCGGCATTCCCGTCGATTTGCACCCCAAGCACAAGCGGCCCGCGCTGGAATTGATTTTGACGACGCTGCATTCCGGGGCGAAGTTCGGCGACGGCGACAGTTATCTTCACTCCGGCGGCCTGCACGGCGTCGGCTCGTCCGTGGTCAACGCGCTGTCGAAGAAGCTCGTGGCGACCATCCGCCGCGACGGCTTCGAGTGGGAGCAGACTTTCAAGCGCGGCAAACCCGCGACGGAACTGCAACAACTCGGCCCCTTTCGCGGTCACGGCACGTCGATCTATTTCGAGCCGGACCCCGACATCTTCAAGACGACCCAGCTGGACGCGGCGCTCATCCGCGACCATTTGGAGGACATGTCCTACATTCACAGCGGCTTGAAAATCACCTTCAAGAACGAGGTAACGAAGGAGACCTTCGACCTCACGCATCCGGGCGGCATCCCGGAATTTTTGGGCCGTCTCGTCGTCGAAGCCCAGAAGCCGGCCGTGACGGAGGCACCGTTCACCGTGACTCGCGGCAACGGCGAGAAGATGGAGGTCGCGCTGCAATGGACCGAGGCGACCGACGAGGCGATCCGCTCCTACGTCAACGGCATCCGCACCTCGTCGGGCGGCACGCACGAAGCCGGGTTGAAGAGCGCGATCGGCAAGGCGATCCGCATCTACATTGAAACGCACGACATCAAGATCAAGGGTCTAACCATCACCGCCGAGGACATCCGCGAGGGCGTCGTCGCCATCCTGTCGGTGTTCGTGCGCGACCCGATGTTTCAGGGCCAAACGAAAGAGCGGCTCAACAACCCGGAAATGGCGGCAACGGTCGATAACTTCGTACGGCCGGCGCTGGAGACGTGGCTCAACAACAACAAGACGGCCGCCGACCAGATCATTGGCCGCATTGTGCTGTCCGCAAAGGCCCGGCTGGCGTCGCGCGAGGCCATCTCGGAGGTGAAGCGCAAATCGGTGACGGCCCGGCGGCTGAA
Organism: Gemmatales bacterium; assembly: GCA_038231495.1. Lineage (GTDB taxonomy): Bacteria > Planctomycetota > Planctomycetia > Gemmatales > Gemmataceae > JBBRLG01. The sequence continues at coordinate 9,097 of JBBRLG010000191.1, forward strand.
CCTGCCGGGCAAGCTGGCCGACTGTAAGGTGACAGACTTGCATCAGTCGGAGTTGTTCATCGTCGAAGGCGATTCCGCCGGCGGCTCGGCCAAGCAGGGCCGCAACAACCGCACGCAGGCGATCCTGCCCTTGCGCGGCAAAATCCTCAACTCGGAGGGTCTGGCGCTAAACCGTGTGCTGATGAATGCGGAGTTAAACGACCTCGTATCGGCAATCGGCACGGGTGCGGGCGAAAAGTTCGACATCGGCGGTTTGCGTTACGGCAAAATCATCCTGCTCATGGACGCCGACGCGGACGGCCACCACATCACGACGCTGATGCTGGCGTTTCTGTTCCGGCACATGACGGAGTTGATCCGCAAGGGCCACGTCTACCTGGCGCAACCGCCGCTGTACCGCATCGACGTGGGCAAGGAGACCTACTGGGCGCGCGACGACGGCCACAAGGAGGAAATCCTGGCCGGCCTACGTGCAAACGCCAAACCGGAGGTGTCGCGCTTCAAGGGTCTGGGCGAGATGGACCCCGACGTGCTAGCCGCGACGACGCTCGACCCAAAAAACCGCACACTATTGCTGGTGCAGATCGACTCGAATCTGGAAACCGACAAGACGTTCGTGGACCTGTTGGGCAAAGACCCGGCGCAGCGATACCGGTTCATCATGGAGAAGTCAAAGCTGGCGGCGGTCGAGGATTTGGATGTTTAATGGTGCCGCTTGCGGCTGAGCGATCTGCTGCCCTGCGCCCCGCTTTCCCAAACAGCCCCGTTGGGGCAAAACCGTGAATGTCCCCGATCCCGGCGCGGCTCGACGGCTACGGCGATCATGCAACTTTGTCGTCGGCAGCGGCCTTGGCTGCTCGCCATCGAGAATACAGCCCTATGCCGCCCCATGCAATCGCGGCCACTCCAATGGCACCGTATGGCCAGCGGCGAACGCCGTTGCCACAAGGATCCCAAATACTCATGGCAATCAGCATTGCACCCCATACTGGCATCAACACGTTCGACAGTCGCCGAGCGCGCTCGCGGCGCCGGTGAAGGCTTGGGATGTCCGGAACGCAGTATAATGCAAATCGGTCCCAGCCCTCCTGAACGTGCTCCGTTAGCTTTTCCCGAAAGAACTGAATTAACTCAACTTGATCCTCCTTGCGAAAATTGCCGTAATGAATCAGGACTTTGCTTGCGGGATCGTGAAACACGAGTTCGCCGCTGGGTTTGTACAAAATCGACTTCCATATTGCACGACCGACTTGGGGCAGTTGCACCTCTCGCGTGCGGAAGATGCCAGTTGTGCGCACGGTTTGGGGGCTGACAAATAGTCGCACCCGGCAAGATGCCAAAATGAGGAAGACACCCAGGAAAGTCCAGCCTGAGCAAAAACAGCCGAGGAAGATCGCCGTCGGCACCGGATAACGAAAAGAGCCATCGACATTCACTGCGGCAGTAACGGTGCTGAAGGTACCGATCAGTGCGAACAACACCATGCACGCAATGCCAAGCACAAGGAAGTATTTGGGAAGGCGATACTCCTTCCCATCCGCCGCGCTGTCCTCTGACCGGGGATAGTCATTCGACGGCATTTGTGCTTCCACCGAACCCTAAAGCTCATCGGCCGCGGCGGCCGGTGAGACGTTGAACCTTGCAAAGACTATAGACCGCGGCGGGCAGGCGCAGCGCCCGGTTCGGCGGTCCTGCCAGGGCCCGTTATAGCGAGGAACGCCGCCAAGATCGACCCCACATCGTTAATGTAGCGGCGCGTCGTGTCGATGATTACCGCCTGCCCGTCCAGCCGCAGGAACTGCCAATCCTCGCCGGTCGTCACGCATCCATACACCACTCCCACGCGCCCCGCTCGATCGTTAAACAGCTGCGCGGCGACCATCTGAGCGATGCATTGACCCAGCCCCGCTTCGATGTCATTCTTCTTGGCCGCGACGATGGTCACGAGCGGAGCACGCAGACGTGGCAGCGGCTCAGAAAGGGCCAGGATGAAGTCGCACTCCCCTAGCAACCGACGCCCGGGGTCCACGTCAAGCCGCTGCCCAGAGAGGATCGAGATTCGCCCGCCGGACAACGCGCGCACGCCGAGCAGCACCGGGGCCACAATAAATTCGCTTCTGGCTTTCTCGCTGACGAGTGCCAATTCCATGCCGCGGGCCAACCCCTCGCTTAACCAAGCGGGTGTGAATGCCTGCGGCAGAGTGGGAAAGACGACCCCTGGACGAGGGGTTACGCCGAGTTCCGCCTCGACTGTCTCAAGCGTGAAATCGGTGAACGCCATTCTGCACCTTAAAAACGGAAAGGGGTCAGGTTCATTTTGGCCTCTTCAAACTTAAATGAACCTGACCCGAATGCCCCGAAGATAGCACGAAAGTGGCGCAACTCCTCTAACTGCCGACGTTTGCGCACTCAAATCTGCGCGACTATCCTGCACTTCTGCGAATACAAGAGTTTGCGAGTGCATCTGTGGCACTGAAATCTAAGCCGTTTGCATCACGGTGTATACAGACCGTGCATGATGCAATGCGCAGACTGACGTGTCGTAAGATATTACGCAGAAACAAGTTGTGCCCTATCTTCGGGGCATTCGAACCTGACCCCTTTTCTAACCTGACGTAATCGTAAGCGGCGTCGGCGGCGGCGTAACAACTAGCCTCGGTCGGTGCGCCGGCGCTCTTCCCATAGCCGGGATAATCGAACGCCAAGACGGTCTGGTGGCGTTGCGTCACCCAGTCGGCCATCTGCCAGCCACAACCGCTGACATTGCCCGCGTTGCCGTGGCACAGGAGGACCGCTCCGTCCTCCGGTTGCCAACCCGGCGGCGCGCTCCACCAGCCGTGAATGTGGTTCCCGTCGCCGGCAGTCAACTCCACGTCCCGCACCTGAATGGCCGGCGGCGGCGCGGCCCAGTACTCCGCGGCGGTGACCGGGTGATACAACAG
>JBBRLG010000192.1:0-12038 GCA_038231495.1 Gemmatales bacterium
AATCTCTCGTCGTCGAGCGACCGTTCCTGGCCCTGCGTGAATGGCTTATTCCGGCTCGTCCAAGGACCAGTGGTTCGCCACGGTTGCCCGTGCAAAGCTGCGATGCTAACCAAGTCCCAGTTCACGACCGGGTGCCGGTGGCCCAGTCGCCATGAATAAGCTGTGTGGGTCGGCACAATCGCCAGCGTCAGGTGGTGGCAGGTAAGAACCGGCGTTGAAATAGTCAACGCCTGCCTTGAGGACGGTTAGGCGGCCCGGAATGTAGAAACGGAGAGGCAGACGCTGATGGACGTCCGGCGAGTGTTAATCGTTGGGATGGGAGCGATCGCACGCCGACACCTGAAAAACCTGAAGGCTCTAGCCCCCTCGGTTCAGGTGTGTGTCTGGCGTCGCTCGGCGACCCGAGACGACTTGGGGGAACTCGATCTGCTGGTGGATCAAGTGGTGACGGCGGAGGCCGATGCCATCGCCTGGGGGGCTGAAGCGGCGCTGATCACGGGGCCTGCTTCGTCGCACATTGAGGTGGGGTTGGCGCTTGCCGCCCATGGAATCCATTTGTTCGTGGAGAAGCCGCTCTCTCATTCCCTGGACGGAGTTGACGACCTAATTGAACGGTGCCGAAGCCGGCGGCTGGTTCTCATGGTGGGTTACAACTTCCGGTTTTACCCACCGCTTTCGATCTGCCGGGAGGCCCTCAACGCGGGCCGGATAGGGAAAGCGGTGTCGTTTCGTGCGGAGGTGGGCCAGTACCTGCCGGATTGGCGCCCCGGGTTGGATTATCGGCAGAGCGTTAGCGCCTGTCGGATACTTGGTGGCGGGGCCCTGCTGGAATTGAGCCATGAATTAGACACCGCCCGCCATCTGATGGGGGAAGTTCGCACCGTCAGTGCACAGACGGACCACCTGAGTGACCTGGAGATGGACGTAGAGGATGTCGCCGAGATCACGCTGCGATTCACAAGCGGTGCCATGGGGTCCATCCACCTTGATATGATACAGCGGACGCCGACACGGTGGTGCCGCGTCATCGGGACAGAAGGAACATTAGAGTGGCAATGGCACGATCATCGAGTCCGACTGTTCTCCACGGCAGCGGGGAAATGGTTGGACCTGTCCCCGCCGGGCACGATCGACCGGGACGAGATGTACCTCTCCGAATTGCGTCACTTCCTTGACTGCGTTCGGGACGGGCGCGAACCATCTGTGACGGGCGAAGACGGCAAAAATACGTTGCGCATTGCCCTTGGGGCCCGTGCATCTTCGTTGCAGGGACGAGTAGTGGAGTTATGACAAAACCGATGCAGCCCTACGTCGTCGGCTTTATCTTTGCCCGTGGCGGGTCGAAAGGCGTCCCGCGGAAAAACATTCGCCCACTGGGCGGAAGACCTCTCATTGCCCGCGCGATCGAAGTAGCCCGCCGCAGTAGCCTCATTCAGCGTATCGTTGTTTCGACCGATAATGCCGAGATCGCACAGGTGGCAAGGGAGTGCGGTGCGGAAGTCCCTTTCCTCCGCCCTGCGGCCCTGGCCCAGGACGATTCGCCGGAGTGGCTTGCCTGGCGGCATGCAATCCAAGAGCTGGAGGTGCTCGACGGGGGTCGGAAGTTGGATGTATTCGTCTGCATACCGACGACTTCTCCAATGCGCGCCGTGGAAGACGTGGATAACTGCGTCCGTACCCTTCTCGAAACCGATGCAGACCTGGTCCTCACCGTGAAGCAGGCGGAGCGCAGCCCCTATTTTAACATGGTCGTTTTGGAGGGCGACAACGCCCGCCTCGTGATCCCGCCTACGACCGCGATCCATACCCGACAGGCTGCCCCAGCTGTTTACGACGTCACAACCGTTGCCTATGCGGCCAGGCCAGACTATGTCCTTCGGGCCACCGCGCTTTTCGCCGGCAAGGTCAAGGCGGTAGTTGTACCCCGCGAGCGTGCTTTAGACATCGATACCGAGTTGGACTTCCAATTCGCGGAGTTCCTCTTGGCGCGACGACTCCTGGCGGAAAATCCGGAATGAGATCACTCGCAAACCTGATGGACCTCCGTGGTCGCGTTGCCGTTGTCACTGGCGGAGCGGGACACATCGGCTCGGTTATCGCCGACGCACTCGCCGAGTTGGGCGCCGCGGTGGCTATCGTCGATCTGGCTCGGGAGAGGTGTGTGACGGTCGCGGATCGCCTGCGGGCGCGTTACGGTACCGCCGCAATGCCTTTGGTCATCGACCTTTCCCAAGAGGCAGAGGTAATCTCCATACCTAGACACGTGCAGGAGGAGTTTGGGCGCCTGGACATTCTGGTCCACACCGCCGCTCTGGTGGGAACCGCAGCGCTAAAAGGATGGACCGGACCGTTTCAGCAACAACGGGTCGAGGCCTGGCGGCAGGCGCTGGAAGTGAATCAGACGGTACCCTTTTTGTTGACGCAGGCGGCCGCAGAGCTGTTGGCCGCGTCAGGTCACGGCTCGGTGATAAACATCTCATCGATCTACGGCTTGGTTGGCCCAGACCCGCGTCTTTACGAAGGTACAGCAATGGGATGTCCAGCAGCCTATGCAGCCAGTAAAGGCGCACTGATCCAACTGACCCGCTGGCTAGCGACCACTCTTGCCCCTGCCGTCCGTGTCAACGCAGTCTCTCCGGGTGGTGTGTGGCGGAGTCAGCCGGAGGCGTTTGTCACCCGCTATGTAGAACGAACTCCCTTGGGGCGCATGGCACGCGAAGAGGATATAAAGGACGCGGTGGCCTATTTGGCGAGCGACCTATCGAACTACGTCACCGGCCAGAATATTGTCGTCGATGGGGGCTGGACGGCGTGGTGAGAGGCGGCCGAAAGGGCCATGGGGCGGCCAGTTTTGAAGTTAATCTGCGGTTGGCGGGGAGAAACAATTGTGTCGGCCTTCCCTGTTTCGTCCTGACTAACGTTGACCCGAGGAGTGAGCGATATGCGACCTCAAATCGTGATAGAGCGGGAGCCCGAGCTGGAGGCATACTACGGGCTGCCCCGGGAAGTGAAGTTCTGCACACACTGCGTCATCTCCAATCAGCGGCCCAACTCGGCAGTGGAATTTCAGCACACCCGGGATTCAAAAAAGGAAACAATCCGCTTCGACGAGGAAGGAGTCTGCGACGCTTGCCGTGTTGCCGAGTTCAAACGAAAGACGATCGATTGGCAGGAACGCGAACGCGAACTCGGCGAATTGTGCGCTCGTTACCGCCGGAACGACGGGCACTACGATTGTCTCGTACCCGGTTCGGGCGGTAAGGACAGCTTCTACGCGGCCCACATGCTGAAATACAAATTCGGCATGCACCCGTTGACGGTGACCTGGGCGCCGCACATCTACACGGACTGGGGCTGGCAGAACCAGCAGTCCTGGATTCATGCCGGTTTCGACAACTACCTATGCACGCCGAACGGCCGCATTCACCGGTTGCTGACGCGACTGGCGGTGGAGAACCTGTTCCACCCGTTCCAGCCGTTCATCCTCGGCCAGAAGAACCTGGCGCCGAAGATGGCCTTGTTATTCAACCTCCCGCTCGTCTTTTACGGCGAGAACGAAGCGGAGTACGGTAACCCGAGTTCGGACACGTCGGCCGCCCGCCGCGATCACAAATATTACGTCCTCAACGACCCCGCGCACGTGTACCTGGGCGGTACCGCCATTTCGGACCTGAAAGACCGTTACGGACTGGACGCAGTAGACCTGGAGCCCTACCTGCCTGCCGATCCGGATCGGATCGAGCAGCAGAAGGTCCAGGTGCATTACCTGGGCTACTACCTGAAGTGGCACCCCCAGGCCTGCTACTACTACGCGGTGGAGAACGGCGGTTTCCAGGCCTCGCCCGAGAGGACGCCCGGCACCTACAGCAAGTACAACTCAATCGACGACCGCATCGACGATTTTCACTATTACACGACCTACATCAAGTTCGGGATCGGGCGAGCGACGTACGACGCGGCCCAGGAGATTCGCTCGGGTGACATAACCCGAGAGGAGGGCGTTGCCCTGGTGCGGCGGTTCGACGGCGAATTCCCCGAGCGGTTCGCCGAGGAAGTCTTCCAGTACCTGAGTGTTCAGGAGAAGCAATTCCCCAAGGCAAGCAGGGCGTTTGAGCAGCCACTCATGACGCGGGATTATTTTCACGAACTGGCCAACCGCTTCCGCTCACCCCATTTGTGGAAGAAGGTGGACGGCAAGTGGCGGCTGCGCCATACGGTGTGGGACGAGACCTCCTCTTCCCAAAACCACAAAGCGATGGATAATTCCTGATGGCGTTTGACACCCCCCGTCGCCTTGGCGTGTTGACGACCGGCCGGCAGGATTGGGGGATTCTCCGTAGCACCTGCTTGCAGATTCGGGAGAATCCGGCCTTTGACTTGTGCCTGCTTATCGGAGGGATGCACTGTTCGGCCCGGTTTGGCCAAACCCGGCGCTTGATCGAAGACGACGGTCTTGTCTGCAAGGAGGCACTGCCCTGGGTTCCGGATTCCGAAGACCTGCCACCGCACGAGCAAGCCGGTCGGGCGACGGAGATGGTCGGGAATGCCTTGACAAGGCATTCGCCTGAGGCGCTCCTGCTGGTGGGGGATCGGTTCGAGACGGCGGCCGCGGCCTTGGCGGCTACGGTCTGTCGGGTGCCCCTCATCCATGTCCATGGTGGTGAGGAATCGGAGGGCGCTTTCGACAACGCCTTGCGGCACGCCATTACCAAATTGAGCCATCTACACCTTGTAAGCCATCCGGAGCACGCGAGCCGCGTCGTCGCAATGGGTGAGCACCCGGCGACCGTGCATGTGGTTGGCGCCCCGGGGCTTGACAACCTGCACCGCACCGACCTTGCGGAGCGGCCCGAAATTGAGGAATACCTGGGTATGGCCCTGTCCCCGCCCGTAATCCTGGTTACGCTGCACCCGGCCACTCTGGGAGGTGATCCGACCGCCGAGGTCGATGCCGTCTGCGATGCCATGCGCAACGTCCCGGCCACCTACGTGATCACCCAGCCGAATGCCGATCCTGGGAATGTCCCGATTCGGAAGGCTTTCGCGGCTTTGTCGGGGCCGCGCTGCTCGGTCGTCGAGGCGCTCGGTGATCGTCGCTATTGGGGGCTCATGCGCCTGGCGGACGCGATGGTGGGTAACAGCAGCAGCGCGTTGATTGAAGCGCCCGTACTTGGTCTACCCGCGGTCAACATCGGCAGGCGGCAGAAAGGCCGCTTACGGGGGGCCAACGTGCTCGACACCTCAACCGAGCCTCGTGCAATCGCGGCCGCTCTCTCCCGCGCCCTGTCACCTTCATTCCGCGAACAAGTGCGCTGCGCCCCTTGCCCGTTCGGAGACGGTCACAGCGCGAGCAGAATTGTCTCGGTGTTGCACGGCTGGGTTCCGCCATCGCCTCCAATAAAGCGATTTTACGGAGGATCCCAGTGAGCGCCCCGCACGGCCTGGTGGTAATTGGCGGTGGGGGCCACGCCTGTGTGGTAATTGAAGCGGCCCGTTCGCGTCCGGATATCTGGGAAATAGTGGGGTTCACCGACCCCGATCCCACAGCGCTGGCGGCCAAGGTCGGAGCCCGGCGACTGGGGGATGATGCGGAGGGCTTTCGCCTGATTCCCGTCGCGCTGTTCGTCCTGGGAGTGGGGGCGGTCGGCGTCTCGTCGGATCGAGCCGCGATCGTCGCCCGCTTCGCCGAAAAGGGGGCGAGTTGGGCGACGGTTATCCACGCGCGGGCCTGGGTTTCGCCTAGTGCATGCCTCGAACCGGGGGTGGTGGTGCTGGCGGGTGCCTTGGTGAATGCTCGAGCAGAGTTGGGGGACCATTGTGTGGTCAACACGGGTGCAATTGTGGAACACGACACCCGCCTTGGTGCCTTTGCGCAGGTCGGGCCGGGAGCATGCCTGGGAGGCGGAGTTGCCGTCGGGACGGGAGCCTACTTGGGTCTTGGCTGCCGCATTCGGGACCACGTGCAGATTGGACAGGGATCCGTTGTTGGCATGGGAGCGGTTGTCACCTGCTGCGTGGCAGAAAACGACATCGTCGTTGGAGTTCCGGCAAAGTCCGTCCGCATGAAATCGTGAACATGTTGAAGCCACTTGAATTTTGCCGGGTTTCGGTAACACAGCGGCTCATCGATGCGATGCGCGCCATTGACCGTGGTGGTGTTGAGATCGCCATGGTCCTTGATGGTGACGGCAGATTGGTGGGGACGCTGACTGACGGTGATGTCCGCCGCGCCCTGCTGAAGGGGGTCGGGCTGGACGCGCAACTGCTACCCTTTGTGCAGCAGCAGTATACCGCGGTCGGCCTCGAGGCCGGGCGCGCCGAGGTTCTGGAGTTGATGCAGGCTCGGACGATTAGTCAGGTGCCGGTAATCGACCAAAATGGTCGGCTGGTCGGCCTTCACCTGCTGCACGAGATAGTCGGCTGCGCGGAGCGCCCGAACTGGGCAGTTATCATGGCCGGCGGCAAGGGCACCCGTCTCAAGCCGCTTACCGACCTGATCCCTAAGCCGATGATTCGGGTCGCCGGCCGGCCCATCCTGGAGCGTCTCGTGCTGCACCTGGTGGGATTCGGCATCCGCCGCATCGTCTTGTCCGTCAACTACCTGGGCGATGTAATCGAGAAGCATTTCGGTCACGGCGAGCGCTTTGGTTGCCGCATCGACTACCTTCGCGAGGACAAACCTCTGGGTACGGGGGGAGCCTTAGCCTTACTCCCGGAATTGCCGGCCGAGCCGCTCCTGGTGCTTAACGGCGACTTGGTCACGCAGGCGGACATCGGCTCGTTGTTCGCATTCCACCGGCGCGGCGAGTACGAAGCCACGGTCGCCGTACGCCAGTATTGCCACACCATCCCTTTCGGCTGCGTCGAAGTGGGTGGCGATCAGGTAACGCAGATCGAGGAGAAACCCGTCCTTACGCGGCTCGTTAATGCCGGCATTTATGTACTCAATCGTGAGATCATCGCCCGGGTTCCGCGCGAACAGGACTACCCAATCACCTCTTTGCTGGAGCAGACCATCAACTCCGGGAGGCGGGTGGGTGCCTGGCAGATTTTGGACGATTGGGTGGACGTCGGTCAGCACGACCAGCTAAAAATTGCCCGTGAAGGGGTGTCCTGAGTCGCGGCGGCGAGGAGGCGGAATGGATTGGCGGAAAAAAAGGGTTCTGGTCACCGGCGCGGCCGGCTTCATCGGCAGCCACCTGTCTGAACGGTTGGCCGACCTTGGCGCAGACGTTCGTGCCCTCGTACGCTACACCTCTACGGGGTCGCGGGGTTGGCTCGCCGGCTCGCCGTGGGAAAAGGCTGTCCGATTCATACACGGTGATGTCCGCGATTCCGGTTTGGTCCGACGGGCGGTTAAGGACGCGGAGGTGGTGTTCCATTTGGCGGCGTTGATCGCCATCCCTTACTCCTACCAGGCTCCGGCCTCCTATGTACAGACCAACGTCGAGGGGACACTGAACGTCCTTGAGGCGGCGCGGGACTTGGGGGTCGAATACTTTATCCACACTTCGACCAGTGAGGTTTACGGGACGGCACGGTACGTGCCGATCGACGAGGCCCACCCGCTACAGGGTCAGTCGCCCTATGCCGCGTCCAAGATCGGAGCGGATAAGCTGGCCGAGTCTTTCCACCTGTCGTTCGGGCTGCCGGTGGTAACCGTTCGCCCGTTCAATACGTTCGGACCGCGGCAGTCGGCGCGGGCTGTCATTCCCACCATCATCGCCCAATGCTTGGCGAGTGACGTGGTAAACTTGGGGAGCCTCCGTCCGACGCGGGATATGAACTTCGTGACCGACACGGTCGAGGGTTTTCTGGCCGCCACGCGGCCCGAGGCCGTGGGGCGTAGCGTCAATCTCGGCTCGGGGCGCGAGATTAGCGTGGGTGAACTGGCTCGGCTCATCGCCCGCCTGGTGGGCCGCGACATCAAGGTTCACAGCACCGAGGAAAGGGCCCGGCCGGAGCGGAGCGAGGTCGAGCGCCTCCTGTCAGATAACCGTCTGGCTTTTGAACTCCTTGGGTGGGCACCGCGCCACTCGCTTGAGGAGGGGCTGGTCGCCACGATCGACTGGATGCGTGCGCACTTGGATACATATACGCCTGATGTCTATGCGACCTGAAAATGGCCCGGAGGATCGGCCCCTGAACGTGCCCCTCTGCGCTCCGGAAATTCGGGGACGCGAGTGGGAGTACGTTAAGGAGTGCCTCGACGGCGGCTGGGTTTCGTCCGTCGGGGCCTTCGTGGACCGCTTCGAGCGCGAGTTCGCCGCTCACCTGGGGGTGGCGCATGCCGTCGCCACGGCCAGCGGTACCGCAGCCCTCCACGTCGCGCTGCTGGTGGCGGGCGTCCGGCCGGAGGATGAGGTTCTCGTCCCCGCGCTGACGTTCATCGCCCCGGCCAACGCAGTCCGCTACGTGGGTGCCTGGCCGGTCTTCATGGACGTCGAGCCGCGTTATTGGCAGATGGACCCGGAGAAAGTCGCGGATTTCGTCGAGCGCCAGTGTAGGTGGTCAGACGGGAGGCTGACCAACCGGGAGACCGGCCGCGTTGTGCGGGCGCTGCTCCCGGTCCACGTCCTCGGCCACCCCGTGGACATCGACCCGCTGCTCGCCCTGGCGCAAAAGTACGGTCTGGCGCTGATCGAGGACGCCACGGAGAGTCTGGGCGCGCGCTACAAAGGGCGGTCGGTAGGGCACCTCGGGAACGTCGCCTGCTTCAGCTTCAACGGCAATAAGCTGCTGACGACAGGCTCCGGCGGGATGCTAGTTACCGACGACGAGACCTGGGCGGGCCGGGCGAAGTACCTTACCACGCAGGCAAAGGACGATCCTACCGAATACGTCCACAATGCCATCGGTTTTAATTACCGTTTAACGAATGTGCAGGCGGCACTGGGTTGCGCCCAGCTCGAGCAAGTCGCGGCGTTCCTGGCGGCCAAGCGCCGCATCGCCGAGGCCTACTCGGTGGCGCTGGGCGAAGTATCCGGCCTTGAGCCCATGCCCGAAGCCCTGTGGGCGCGGAGTGCGTTCTGGCTGTATACGGTATTGGTGGATGAAGGGCTGTATGGGCTGGACAGCCGGGTTCTCCTACGGCGTCTGGCGGAAAAGGGCGTGCAGGCGCGGCCGCTGTGGCAGCCACTGCACCGCTCGCGTGCGCACGCCGGGTGCCCGTCGTACCGGGTCGAAGTGGCCGACCGGATTCACCGCCAGGCGTTGAGCCTTCCGAGTTCCGTCGGCCTGACACCCGTTCAGCAGCAAGCCGTTATCGACGTCTGCCGGCGTCCGGGCCGGTCGAGATAAGCGGTGCCGGGCTGTCTCTATCAGAAAGGTTGATGCGTGTCCGAGGTCATTTCCCTGTCCAAGCACCGCATCGGACCGGGTGAGCGCTGCTTCGTAATAGCCGAGGCGGGCGTCAACCACAACGGAGACCTGGGCACAGCCCGTGCGCTCGTGGACGCGGCGGTTGCGGCAGGCGCCGATGCCGTCAAGTTTCAGACGTTCAGTGCGGACCGCCTGGTTACCACCGACGCCCCGAAGGCGCGCTACCAGGAAGAGGCGACGGTCGCCGGGGAGTCCCAGCACGCGATGCTCCGTCGTTTGGAACTGTCCGAAGAGGCCCACCGGGAATTGGCAGCGTACTGCGGCGAGCGGATCATTTTCCTGTCAACGCCGTTCGATGAGGGGAACGCGGATTTTCTAGGGGCACTCGGGGTGCCCCTGTTCAAAGTGCCTTCCGGTGAAATCACGAACCTGCCTTTCCTCGCCCACCTGGCCCGGTTCCGCCGGCCCTTGATCGTGTCCACCGGCATGACCTCCCTGGGCGAGGTGGAGGCGGCGGTGCATGCAATCGGCGCGGCGGGCAGCCCGCCGGTTGTCCTGCTTCACTGCGTGAGTAATTACCCTGCCCACCCCTCCGACTGCAACCTCCGGGCCATGCAGACGATGAGGGCGGCCTTCGGTCTGCCTGTGGGATATTCGGACCACACGCTGGGTCTCGAAGTGGCGCTGGCGGCCGTGGCCTTGGGGGCTTGCGTGATCGAGAAGCATTTTACAATGGACCGCTCACTGCCGGGGCCAGACCATCAGGCCTCGCTCACGCCCGACGAATTGACGGCGCTGATCCGGGGAATTCGGAACGTTGAGGTGGCGCTGGGGCACGGGCGCAAGGAACCTGCGGCCTCGGAGGCCGCGACGGCGAAGGTGGCGCGCAAGAGCGTGGTTGCGGCCCGGGATCTGGCCGCGGGAACGGTCCTCACGGAAGAGCATCTGGCGCTCCGCCGGCCCGGCACGGGGCTGCCACCAACCTTGCGGCCTTTCCTGCTGGGGCGCCGCGTGCGGTCGGCGATGAAAGCGGGCACGGCGCTGTCGTTTGATCTTCTGGGATAAGGTGCCGGGCGGTTTTGGCGCCCGCGCGAAGGATAGGACCTCCGCGGAGGTCCGCGCCCGCGATTGGGGAAAATGACACAAGAGATTAGCGGTCGGACGGCGACGCGCGTGATCGCTCGGCTCGACATTAAGGGGCCCAACCTCGTCAAGGGCATCCACCTTGAGGGACTCCGGGTCATGGGCGACCCGGCGGAACACGCCGTACACTACTACCACCAAGGGGCCGACGAATTACTGTACGTGGACATCGTCGCCAGCCTGTACGGGCGGAATAACCTCGCAAACGTGGTGGCGAAGACGGCGGCGCAGATCTACATTCCCCTGACGGTGGGCGGCGGCATCCGCTCTCCCGAAGACATTCACACCCTGCTGCGCGCGGGCGCGGACAAGGTGGCGATCAACACGGCAGCGGTGCTGCGGCCGGAGTTGATCGCCGAGTCGGCCCGGATTTTCGGCTCGCAGTGCATCGTCATCTCCGTGCAGGCGAAGCGGCAACCCAACGGGACTTGGGAAGTGTACACGGACAACGGCCGGGAGCGCACGGGCCTGAATGCCATCGACTGGATCCACCGGGCGATTGCTCTGGGGGCGGGGGAAGTTCTGCTGACCTCCGTGGATGCGGAAGGGACGCGCAAGGGGTATGACCTGGAGTTGATCCGGGCCGTCGGGCCGAACGTAGGGGTGCCGGTTGTGGCCTGCGGCGGGGCGGGGTCGATCGACCACGTCGCCGCCGTCGTGGCCGCAGGCGCTGACGCGGTCGCGGTGGCAAGTCTTCTCCACTACAAAACGGAGACCATTCAATCGTTGAAGAACGGCCTTTCCCAGCGCGGCGTCAAGGTGCGATTGTGAGCAAATCGGTTACGGTAATCGACTACGGAGTGGGAAACCTACACAGCGTCTTCAAGGCGCTGGGCGAGGTGGGGGCCGCGGCGCACCTCACGGGCGAGCCGAGGGAGGTTGAACGGGCTGAGCGGCTTGTGCTGCCAGGCGTGGGAGCCTTTGCCGACGGCATGGCAGGGTTGGGCCGGCGAAACTTGGTCCCGGCCCTCCGCGAGTACTTCGCGCGCGGCCGTCCCTTCCTGGGGATTTGCCTGGGAATGCAGATGTTGTTGACCGAAAGCGAAGAGTTTGGCTCCCATCAGGGGTTGGACGTCATTCCGGGAAAGGTGGCCTTGATCCCACGGACGTCCAACTTGAAAGTGCCCCACATGGGCTGGAACAGCCTGCGCCCGCCCCCGAACCGGACCTGGTCGGGAACGGTACTCGAGACGACGCCCCCCGGGACGCTTGTCTACTTCGTGCATTCCTATACGGTCGTGCCCGACCGCGAAGAAGATCGCCTTGCCGACGCCCTCTATGGAGACTGCCGCGTCGCCGCCGCCATCCAGAGAGGGAACGTGCTCGGATTCCAGTTTCACCCGGAGAAGAGCGGCCCCACCGGGTTGGCAATGCTGGCCTCGTTCCTCCGACTGTAACTTCAAGCACCCAGCCCGGAATGCCATGCGGATCGCTTTTATAGAAACAACGCTGACGTCGCCCCCCCTCGGTGGGTCCCACACGTTTCTGGTCCTGCTCGTGCGCGAGCTGGTGCGCTCGGGCCATGGCGTCTCCGTGGTGACACAGCCGGGTCCGGACTGGTCGCTCTGCTCGTC
>JBBRLG010000193.1:0-12028 GCA_038231495.1 Gemmatales bacterium
CCCGTAGCCGCAAGCGGCCCGCTTGCAGGCTTGTGCCTGGGCTGAGCCTGCAAGCGGGCCGCTTGCGGCTACGGCGGCTCGCTTGGGGGCGGCGGCAAGCCTCCAAGCGAGCCGCTTGGGGCTACTCCCGGGGGCCTTTTTTTCATTTAATACTGGCGCGCCGCCCGCAGCGCCACGGGGAAGTAGGGTGCGACCATGCCCAAGATGAAGACCCACAAGGCCTCGAAGAAGCGCTTTCGCGTGACCGCGACGGGCAAGCTGAAACGGCGTCAGGCCGGCAAAAAGCACTTGCTCAGTCACAAGTCGGGCAAGCGAAAACGCCACCTGCGCGGCGTGGTGATCGACAACAACAAAATTTCCAAGAAGTACATCCTGATGATGGGCGGCCACGCCTGAGTGGTCCGCCGGCAGCCTACCGGGGAGTTTCCGAGCCATGACGAGAGCACGCAGCGGCAAGACCGTCCTTCGCAAGCGGGCGCGCATGCGCAAGCTGACGAAGGGGTTCCGCCTGAGCCGTCACAACCTGTGGCGGCAATCGAAGGTGACGCTGATGCGCGGCGGCGTCTACGCCTTCCGCGACCGCCGGGTGCGCAAGCGCGAGTTCCGCAAGCTGTGGATCGTGCGCATCAACGCCGCGTGCCGGATGCGCGGTCTGCGTTACGGCCAGTTCATTTCCGGCCTGCACCGCGCGAGCGTCGAGTTGAACCGCAAGACGTTGTCTAACCTCGCCATCCACGACCCGGCCGCCTTCACCAAGCTCGTCGAGCTGGCCAAGGCCAACCTGCCGGCCACCGTGACGTAAGCCTGTCTTGCCGCTTGCGGCTTTGCATGGTCTGCAAAGCCGCAAGCGGCAAACTTCGGCGAATTCTCCATGTCGCAAGCCACCCTCACCGACCTGGAACAGCGTGCGCTGACCGAACTGCAAGCCTGCGCCGACGCAGCCGCCCTGCGCGGCTGGCACACGCGCTATTTCGGCAAACAGGGCGAGGTCATGGTCGCGCTCAAGGGCGTCGGCACCGTGCCGCCGGACCAGCGCAAGGCCTTCGGCCAGCAAGTCAATCAAATCAAGGAAGGGTTGACTAACGCCTACGAGTCGGCCCTCGCCGCCGAGAAGGAACGCAGTCTCGCCCGCAGCCTCGCGGAAGATCGCGTGGATGTCACCCTGCCGGGCAGGCCGACGCCGCGCGGCCGGCTGCACGTCGCCACGCAGACGCTGCGCGAAATCTACGCCATCTTCGCCGAACTCGGTTTCCAGATTTACCGCAGTCCCGAAGTCGAGGACGACGAAACCAACTTCGGTCTGCTCAACATGCCGCCGCACCACCCGGCACGCGACATGTGGGACACGTTTCACACGACCAAACCCGGCGTCCTGTTGCGCACGCACACGTCGCCGGGCCAGATTCACGTCATGCGTAAGCTGTGTCCCAACGCGGTGCGCGTCATCCTGCCGGGCATGTGCGACCGCGACGAGGCGATCACGACGCGCAGCGAAATCATGTTCCACCAGGTCGAAGGCCTGGCGATCGGCACGAACATCACGATGACGGACTTGAAGGGAACGCTCGTCACGTTCGCCCGCCGGCTGTTCGGGGCCGGCCGTGAAATCCGCATCCGGTCGAGCTATTTCCCGTTCACGGAGCCGAGCATCGAAGTGGACATGGATTGCATTCTGTGCGCGGGCAAGGGTTGCAGCCTGTGCAAGCGCACGGGCTGGCTGGAAATCCTGGGCGCGGGCATGGTGCATCCGGTGGTGCTGCGCAACGGCGGCTACGACCCGGAGAAGTACAGCGGTTTCGCGTTCGGCATGGGGCCGGAACGTATTTCGATGCTGCTGTACGGCCTGGACGACATTCGGCAATTCTGGGCCAACGACCTGCGGTTTTTGCAGCAGTTCTGAGCCATCCGCCGCTTGCGGCTTTGCACAGCGTCGCGAGTCGTGCCATGATCGACGCACACATCCACGTCGTTCCCCCCCAGTTGCCGGGCGTCGGCCCGTTGCACCCGCTGCTCACGCAAGGCGCGGAAGCGGTTGCCGCCGCGCTCCGCCGCGAGATGCAGGCCGCCGGCGTCAGTGCCGTGCTGGCGATGGGCAACTGGCAGCCGGGCGGCCCCGCGGCCGACGATCCACTCGGCGTCGCCTCCACCTTCGCGATTGCGGGTGCCGTGCCCGGCCTGCACGCCATCGGCGTTGCCGACCCGACCCGCACCGCACCCGAACATCTCCGCGCCGTCGAGGCGGTCCTGGCCACCGGCCGCGTCCGCGCGTTGAAGGCGTACCTCGGCTACCTGCACTACGCCCCGGACCACGCGGGCTATCGGCCTTATTACGAACTGGCCGCGCGTTACCGGCTGCCGTTCGTGTTCCACACGGGCGACACCTATTCGCCGTTCGCCAAGCTGCGGTTCGCGCAGCCGTTGCTCGTCGATGAAGTGGCGGTCGATCACCCGCGCGTGAACTTCGTGTTGGCCCACCTCGGCAACCCGTGGCTGACCGACGCCGCGGAAGTGGTTTACAAAAACATCAACGTCTGGGCGGACCTGTCGGGCCTGGTGCTGGGCGATGGCGACTCGTTCGCCGCGGCGGAACGGCAAGAGATGGTGCAAGAGACGGCGGCCTGCGTGCGCAAGGCGTTCCGCTACGCCGAGCGTCCCAACCGGTTCCTGTACGGCAGCGACTGGCCGCTGGTATCGATGGCGGCGTACCGCACGTTCATCGCCGGTGCCATACCGGAGATTTACCATCCGCAAGTGTTTGAAGACAACGCCCGCACGCTTTTTCAGATCTAAAATGGAGCATGTATCGCATGGGCATGGACCAGGCCGTCACTTTTTCGGACCAGGGGCCGACGTGGAGCGCGGTGCAAGCGCTGCTCGCCAGCCGCGGTTTTGCCGTACAATTGCGCATGATCGACGGCGAACTGGCGTTCCCGGACGAAGCGGCGCCGGAGGCGTGGAAGGAGTTGCGCGTCGGCACGGCGCAAGGCATGGTGACGGTGCGGCGCGAGGGCCAACGGCTCACATTTGTGACGTGGGGCAACGCCGACGCGGAGATGCGGAAGGCGTGGAACGCGCTGACGTGGGCGTTCGCGGAAAGCGGCGGCGGACAAATTGAGACGGCGGAGGGTCCAATTAATCCTGCCGATTTCTTGACGCGATGGGAGGTGCCGGCAAGGAGCGAACCGGAGCCTCGGCCCGACGGCGGCACCTAGGAAAACCGCGTTCGATTCGGCAAAACCGGACGATTCACACCTTGACAGTGTTTAGAGCGGTGTCTACTTTAATACTTTCCGACACGAACGGTCGCAAGCGTCAAGACGTCAGAGGGGGGTTCCGGTGGCGGGTTTTTCTAGCGAACGCATTCGCATCCGAATGGAAGCATACGACCACGAAGTGCTCGACCGCACCGCGCACGAGATCGTCGATACCGCGCAGCGGACCGGGGCCATGGTCCACGGCCCGATCCCGCTGCCCACGCGTATCGAACGCTACACCGTCCTGCGCAGCCCCCACATCGACCGGAAGTCGCGCGAGCAATTTGAAATTCGGACGCACAAACGTCTGATCGACATCTTGCAGCCGACCAGCAAAACCATCGAAGCCTTGAACAAGGGCTTGAGTTTGCCCCCCGGAGTCGATATCAAAATTCGAGTGATCGCCGCCCAGAGCTAGGTGCGCAGCTGACAAGGGAAAGAGCGACGAATTGACCACGCCGCCAAGGTCCCGGCCTTCCGCCGGGACCATTCTTTTCTCCGTGTTGGATTAGAACCGGCAAGGGATCGGGGTCGCAACCCCCGACGTGGTAGGGCCATTCGCCCTACCGGTGATGGCAAACGGAATCGGTGCTACGATGTTGACGCTGAATGTCTATAACCGCCAGGGCGATTCGGTCGGGACGGTCGAAGTCGATCCCGCGGAGTTCGGCGGCACGATCAACCGCCAGTTATTGCACGATGTCGTCGTCATGCACCTGGCCAACCAGCGGGCCGGCACCCACTCGACGCTGCGCCGCGGCGAGGTGGCCGGCAGCACCAAAAAACTGTTCCGCCAGAAGGGCACCGGCAACGCCCGTGTCGGCTCGAAGCGCACCAACAAGCGCCGCGGCGGCGGCACCGCGAAAGGCCCCAAGCCGCGCGACTACGAATACCATTTGCCCAAGAAGGCCGTCCGCGCCGCGACGCGCATGGCCATCCTCAGCAAGTTTCAGGACAACGAGGCCATCGTCCTCGACGACCTGAACCTGACCGAAGTCAAAACCAAGCAAGTCACCGGCCTGCTCAAGGCACTGAAGCTCAACGGTATCACCTGCCTGGTTGGCACCGCGGAATACAACAAAAACGCCTACATGTCGGCACGCAACATTCCCGAGTTGGAAGTGATGCCGACCTCGCAGTTCAACGCCTACACGGTGCTACGGCAAAAGCGGTTGGTGCTGACGAAGGCGGCGCTCGAAGAGTTGCGCAAGGCGGGCAAGCCGGCCGCGGCGAAGTAAAGCGACCGTCACGCGGTCGAGGAGTAGACAGCAATGGCGAAACTGGCGAAAAAAGACCCGACGAAGCCGCGCGGGCCGCAACTGGAACACCATCAAGTGATCGTGCGGCCGCTCATCACCGAGAAGAGTACGCACCAGTCCCAGCACCGCAACGCCTATCCGTTCGAGGTCAACCAGTGGGCGACTAAGGAACAGATCAAGGCCGCGGCGGAAGAACTGTTCGGCGTCCGCGTGGCCAAGATCCGCACGCAAAACCGGCTGGGTAAGCAACGGCGTTTCCGGTTCAAGATGGGCAAGCTGCCGAACTGGAAAAAGGCGATCATTACGTTGCACAAGGAGTCGGCGCCGATCGAGTTCTTCTAAGCTAAGAGCGATCGTAAAAGGGAATTATCATGGCCATTCGGCAATACAAACCGGTGACGCCGGGCCGCCGGCAGGGGACGGTCAGCGACTTCGCTGAAATCACCGACCGCAAGAAGAAGCCCGAAAAGTCGTTGCTTGAGCCGAAGCCCAAAAAGGGCGGCCGCAACAACCAGGGCATCGTCTGCACGCGCTTCCGGGGCGGTGGTCACAAGCAGATGTACCGCGTCATCGACTTCAAGCGCAAGAAGGACGACGTCACGGCCACCGTCGTCAGCATCGAGTACGATCCGAACCGTTCGGCCCGGATCGCGCTGTTGCAGTACGACGACGGCGAGAAGGCGTACATCCTCGCGCCGGAAGGTCTCAAGGCCGGCGAGAAGCTCGTCAGCGGCGACAAGGTCGAGCCGAAGACCGGCAACTGCATGCCGTTGCGCTCGATCCCGCTCGGCATGACGATTCACAACCTGGAATTGCAGCCGGGTCGCGGCGGCCAGATTTGCCGCAGTGCCGGTACCGGCGCGACGCTGACCGCCCGCGAAGGCAAGTGGGCACAGGTGACGTTGCCTTCCGGCGAAGTGCGGCGCATTAGCTCCGAATGCCGGGCGACGATTGGCATGATCGGCAACGCCGAGCACATGAACATCAGCCTGGGCAAGGCGGGCCGCAAGCGCTGGATGGGCCGCAAGCCGCACAACCGCGGCACGTCGATGAACCCGGTCGATCATCCGCACGGCGGCGGTGAAGGTCGCAGCAAGGGCGGCCGCCATCCGTGCAGTCCGCGCGGCGTCCCGGCCAAGGGCGGCAAGACCCGCAACAAGCGGAAGCCGTCCAATGCGTCGATCATTCGGCATCGGCGCAAAGGGCCGCATTAAGAGTTTTACCGTTTTGGCGAGCCGGGAGCGTAAGCGACCGGAGTGTAGCACTGAAACGCACTCCGGGCGCTTACGCTCCCGGCTCGCCAAAACCGTTCGCGGCGCTGAACCGACAAAATTAACCGTAGGATACTGGACACTGATTGCGGTATTTTCCTACAATTAAGATTTCCAAACCGGAGTGGTTTCGATGAGCCGGTCGCGAAAAAAAGGGCCGTACGTTGACGAACGGCTGCTGACGAAGGTGGAGCGCAACCAGCGCACCAACAACCGGGAACCGATCAAGACGTGGTCGCGCGACTGCACCATCGTCCCGGACTTCATCGGCGTGACGTTCTTGATCCACAACGGCCGGCAGTTCATGAAACTGTACGTGACCGAAGACATGGTGGATCACAAGCTCGGGGAGTTCGCGCCGACGCGAACCTTCCGCAGCCACAGCGGCGGCAAGGGCAAGAAGTAGTTCGGTTAAACTCCTCCGGAGAGCTTGCCGCTTGCGGCTTTGCCCTCTCCGGGCTTACCTCCCTTCATCCGGGGGGTAATGCAACGGCGCTCGATATACGGGAGTACGTTCCGCGGGATGTGAACGTGCTCCTTCGGCTTCTGAGGGTGTCATGAATTACAAAGCGATCCACCGCTACGCCGACATGTCGCCGCGAAAGATTCGGCCGTTCGCGACGCTGATCCGCGGCCGGTCGGCGGACGAGGCGCTCCAACTGTTGCGGTTCCTGCCCAACAAGAGTGCCCGCCTGCTGGAGCAGGTGGTCAAAAGCGCGCTGGGCAACGCGGAGGACCGCGGCGCCCGCGACATCGACGAGTTGGTCGTCGCCGAGTCGCGCGTCGATGGTGCCCCGATGATGAAGCGCATCATGGAGCGCGGCCGCGGCACGGCCTACCCGATCAAACGGCGGTATTCGCACATCCACGTCACGCTGTCCGACGGCCTGCCGGAAGCGGAAAAGACGGGGACTGAGGAATAAGGGTTACCGTTTACTCCCCCCCTTACGAAGGGGGGGCAGGGGGGGTGGAGAGTGAGCCAAATTACCCCCCAACCCCCCCTTCGTAAGGGGGGGAGTGAGCGGCGGGGAATGAAGGTTGGCGGCGTTGCGGCGGCGTGATGAACCGGGTCCGTTGGGTTGCAAAAGAGCTGAAACATGGGTCAAAAAGTTCGACCGACGGGCTTCCGCACCGGCATCTTTGTCGATTGGGCGAGCACCTGGTACGCGAACAAGCAGGACTTCTCCGAACTCCTGGTCGAGGACTTTAAGATCCGGAAGTTCGTCAAGAAGCGTTACGGCAGCTCGGGGATCTCCAAAATCCGCATCCACCGGACGCGCGAAAAGGTGACGGTCTTTATCCACTCGGCCCGCGTCGGCATGATTATCGGCAAGAAGGGCCAGGAAGTCGACAAGCTGACCAAGGACCTCGAAGACCTGTGCCATCGGCACATCGAAGTCAAGACGATGGAGGTCAACCGCCCGGAGATCGACGCCCAGTTGATCGCCGAGAGCATCGCGGAACAGTTGCAGAAGCGTGCCAGCTTCCGCCGCACGATGAAGCGGACCATCGACGAGACGATGGAAGCGGGGGCCAAGGGCGTCCGCATTCAGATGGCCGGCCGGCTGGGCGGGGCGGAAATGGCCCGGACCGAAAAGGGCATGGCGGGCAGCATCCCGTTGTCCACGCTGCGGGCCAAGGTCGAGTACGGCTTCGCCGAGGCCAAGACCGCCCAGGGCCACATCGGCATCAAGGTGTGGGTGAACAACGGCGATTACATCACCACCGAGGGGAACACGGATTCGTCCGACCCGGCGGTGGCCCGCAGCCCGCGGCGGCAGGGTGGCGGCGGTGGGGGTGGCGGCGGCGGACGACCGCGGCGGTAAGTTTTTGGAACAAGCAATTCGGGGACGGTTGAACCCCGGGGAGAATAGCAATGCCCCTGATGCCGAAGAGGGTTAAATTCCGCAAGACGCAGCGCGGCAAGATCAAAGGCAACGCCCAGCGCGGCAACACGGTGAGCTACGGCGACTTCGGGTTGCAGTCTCTCGACGCCGGCTGGCTCAGTGCCGAGGCCATCGAGGCGGGCCGCATCACCGCGACGCATTCGGTCCGCGGCGAGGGCCGGCTGTTCATCCGCGTGTTCCCGCACAAGTCGATCACCTCGATCCCCGCCGAGACCCGCATGGGTAAGGGCAAGGGCGAGCCGGAATACTGGGCCGCGGTGGTGAAGCCAGGCATGATCCTGTATGAAATCGGCGGCCTGCCGGAGACGGCGGCCCGCGACGCGCTGGCGCGCGTGGCGTACAAGATGCCGTTCCGGTGCCGGTTCGTGACCCGGCGTCCGAGCATTGGTTGATTGCCGACGGGAGTGAGTGCGCGATGAAAGCTGTCAAGCCGACGGAATACCGGGCGATGAGCGCCGAGCAACTCGACCTCACGCTCAAGGACACGATCAAGAACTTGTTCCATCTGAAGGTGCAATCCGCCACCGACCGGTTGGAGACACCCAGCGAAATCAAGCGGGCGAAGCGCGAGGTGGCACGCATCAAGACCATCCAACGCGAACGGCAGCTTGCCGGCGCGAAAAAGGCCACAGCAAGTTAAAGGGGCGTAAGACACATGGCCGAGACGGTGGCTATCGAACGGGGTAACCGGCGCGTCGAGACCGGCGTCGTCACCAGCGACAAGATGAACAAGACTCGGCGGGTGGAAATTCCGCGCCTGGTCAAGCACGTCCGCTACGGCAAGTACATCAAGCGGCGGACGATTTGCCACGTTCACGATGAAAACAACGAGTCGCGCATGGGCGACACGGTCGAGATCATGGAGAGCCGGCCGCTCTCGAAGACGAAACATTGGCGGTTCGTGCGCGTCGTGACCAAGGCTCCGGAACAGGTGCAGCACCACGCCGCCCTGCCCGGCCAGGATGCGACCGGACTGACCGGGACGACGACGGACGCCCCGTCGAAGCGTTAACCGCGAACAGGCGAGGGGTGGGGTGAAACATGATTCAGATGTATACGTTCCTGGACGTTGCCGACAACACCGGGGCCAAAGAGTGCATGTGCATCAAGGTTCTCGGCGGCACCCGACGGCGTTACGCCGGCCTGGGCGACGTGATCATTGCCAGCGTGAAGAAGGCGATGCCGGGCGGCGAAGTGAAGCCGGGCGACGTGGTGCGGGCGGTGGTGGTCCGCTGCAAGCAGCCGACGCGCCGCGACGACGGCAGCTACGTCCGCTTCGACCGCAACGCCCTGGTCCTGATTGACGCCGAGCACAACCCGCGCGGCACCCGTATATTCGGGGCCGTGGCCCGCGAGCTGCGCGAGAGCGGCTTCGCCAAGATCGTTAGCCTGGCCTCCGAGGTCGTTTAGTAACCGTTCACCGGCATCAACTTCTCCCCCCTTACGAAGGGGGGGCGGGGGGGTTAAGAACAGTGAAGTACTCGATCACAGCCTAAATTCACCCCTCCAACCCCCCCTTCGCAAGGGGGGGAGTGAACGGTTAGGGCGTTTAATTCACCGCTAGTAGCTGAGGCGCTCCGACGATGCACGTTAAGAAAGATGACATGGTGGAAGTGATTGCCGGCGACGACGCCGAGCCGGGCCGCGCCCGCCGCGTGTTGCGCGTGCTGACCGAGACCAACAAGGTCGTCGTGGAGGGCGTCAACCGCGTGTACAAGCACGTGAAGCCCAACCGCCGTAATAACCAGGGCGGCCGCTTGTCGCGCGAGATGCCGGTCGCGGCGTCCAACGTGCTGCTGTTTTGCGGCACCTGCCGGCGCGGCACCCGCACCGGCCACCGCTACGCCGCCGACGGCCACAAGGAACGCTACTGCAAGAAGTGCGGCGCCAACCTCGGCGCGGTCAGCAAGGCCCGCAAGACCTACGCGAAGTCGTAACCGAAATCCTCCGGTGGCGCTGTCACCCTCGAACCCTCTGGGCAAGTGAACCGTCATGGCAAGGTTGCAGGAAAAGTATCAGAAAGAGATCGTCAAAGGTCTCAGTGAAAAGCTCGGCCGGACCAACGTCAACAGCATTCCGCGCCTGCAAAAGATCGTCGTCAACATGGGCGTCGGCAAGGCGCTGCAAGACAAGAACCGCATGGAGCAGGCGGCCGACCAGTTGACGCAGATCACCGGCCAAAAGTCGCAGATCCGCAAGGCGCGCGTGGCCGTCAGCGGATTCAAGCTGCGCGAAAACAACGAAATCGGCTGCCGGGTGACGTTGCGCGGCCTGCGCATGTACGAATTCCTCGACCGGCTCATCAGCATCGCGCTGCCGCGTATTCGCGACTTTCGCGGGGTGAACCCCAAGAGTTTCGACGGCCACGGCAACTACAGCTTCGGCCTGACGGAGCAGCAGGTGTTTCCGGAGATCGACCCGGACAAGTTGACGTTCGTGCAAGGCATGGACGTGACCTTTGTGACCAGCACGGACAAGGACGACGAGGCGCGCGAACTGCTCCGGGCGTTCGGGATGCCGTTCCGAGTGGAATAATTCAATGGCCGCTTGCGGCGTTGCGGGTTTACGCAAAGCCGCAAGCGGCAAAGAACTCAGGGTGACACCGACCAATGTCGACCGAAGCAAAATTCGTGCGGTTCAAGAAGCAAATGAAGCGCCTGGAGGACAGCAAGCGCCACCCCGACAAGGTGAAGCCGATGCTGCCGCGGGAGCTAATCCGCATCCGGATGCGCTGCAAGCTGTGTGGCCGCCCGCGGGCCGTGTATCGTAAATTTGGCATTTGCCGGATCTGCTTCCGCGACATGGCGAGCAACGGCCTGATCCCCGGCGTCAAGAAAGCCAGCTGGTGAGGTAGCCTCCTATGATGACCGACCCGTTAGCCGATATGTTGACCCGCATCCGCAATGCCAACCGGATCGAGCGGCCCGTCGTTGACATGCCCGCCACCAAGCTGAAAGCCGCCGTGGCCCAGGTTCTCAAGGAAGAAGGCTTCATCACCGACTACCAGGTCGGCAAGAAGGGCCTCGACGCGGGCAGCCAGGCGACGTTCGAGCCGGAAACGAACATGGCGTTGCCCAAGCTGACCTTGCGCATCTTCATGAAGTACGGCCAGGAAGGCGAGCGCGTCATCCGCGCCATCGACCGGGCCAGCAAGCCGGGCCGCCGCCTCTACCGCCGCAGCAACCAACTGCGGCCGGTCCTGGACGGTTTGGGTATTGGCATTTTGAGCACGAGCAAGGGCGTCATCAGCGACCGGCGTGCCCGGGCGCAACGCCTCGGCGGCGAGTTGTTGTGTACGGTGTGGTGAGTCGGAGTGGCAAAGCCGCAAGCGGCTCAGGCGGCTGCACGAGGATTTGAGCGATGTCGCGAATCGGCAAACAACCCGTCGTTATTCCCAACGGCGCCAAGGTCCGCATCGAGAACGGCACCGTTTTCGTCGAGGGCCCCAAGGGTAAGCTGCAATTTACCCACCACAAGACCATTACCGTCGCGATGGGCGACGGCCAAAAGTCGATCGTCGTCACCCGGCCCGACGACGACCGCTTCAGCCGTTCGCTGCACGGCCTGACGCGCAGCATCATCGCCAACATGGTGGACGGCGTCACCAAGGGCTATGAAAAGAAGCTCAAGATCGAGGGCATCGGCTACCAGGCCCGCATGGACAAGAAGTCCGTCGTGCTGACCGTCGGCTACGCCAACGCCGTCACCGTCACGCCGCCGGAAGGGGTCACGGTGACGGTGCCCGACCCGACGACGATCGTCGTGACCGGGGCGGACAAGCAAAAAGTGGGGCAGTACGCGGCGGAAGTCCGGCACGTGCGGAAGCCGGAACCGTATAAAGGCAAGGGCATCCGCTACGACAACGAACAGGTCCGCCGCAAGGAAGGCAAGTCCTTCGCCAGTGGTGGTTGATCCGAGACGACCATGAATCATCAAAAAGCCAAGCACAAGCAACAGCTGCGCCGCCGCAACCACGTCCGCAGCCGCGTCGTCGGCACGGCGGAACGGCCGCGGTTGACCGTGTTCCGCAGCTCCAAGCACATCTACGCCCAGCTGATCGACGACCACGCCGGCGTAACGCTGGCGTCGGCGAGCAGTTTGATACCGGACGTCAAGAGCGGCTTGCCGTACGGCGGCAACATCAACGCCGCCAAGGTGGTCGGTGCCAAGGTGGCCGAGGCGGCCAAGGCCAAGGGCGTCACCAAGGTGGCGTTCGACCGCGGCCACTACCGCTACCACGGCCGCGTCAAGGCGTTGGCCGAGGCGGCCCGCGAGGGCGGGTTGTTGTTTTAGGCGACCGGCAGGCTCCGATTTACCTGTCGTAGCCGCAAGCGGCC